>LNEH01000187.1 GCA_001464505.1 Verrucomicrobia bacterium Ga0077533 | reverse complement strand
GCCGCGAACGGCCCACCATCCCCAACGGCCCGCAGGGACGCGGGCCCTCCACGTGGAAACGACCTACGCGCTGAGCAACCCGAAACCCGACGACTCGGCCAGGCCGAGCGAACGGCAGGCCAGCACCACGGTTTCATCATGGCAGCCGATGAACTCCAGCAGCCGGCAGACAAAGCGGCGCTTGGTCGCGTCGTCGATCGTCATCACGGCCCAAAACTGGGTGCCGTCGATCTGGCGCGCGTGGTTGCGGGCGCGCACCTCGTTGATCTCGTCGCGGTTGAACATCAGGTAGCGCAGCCCGCTTTCTTGGTGCGAAATAAAATCCGAGAAATCCGCGGCGTAGTTCGTGGCGCACCAGGCGAGAAGCGCCAGGTAGCGTTCAATCGGATCGGCCGTGGCGGGGAAGTCTGTGCTGGTGAGATAAAACAGCAGATGGTCGCCCCCGAGCGGAGGCCGGCCGTCCTCCAACATGGCGGCGATTACCTCGGCGGGGGAAAGGTTCTTGGCCGACGCGAGCCGTTGCAGGGCCGCGTAAGTCTCATCGTTCAACTCGACGAGCTTTTTCATTCCCCCAACTTAACCACGGGTTGAGACCGCGCAACTCCGGATCGATGAATCCCCCGAAGTTTGGGACGTAAAGATGTGGTCGGGCGCTCATCCCCTTTTTCCCGGAAGCGGGACGAGCGCCGTCACTCGAGTCCGGCGGTCACAGACCGCCGCTACAGGATTGCCCTGATCGTCAGTCCGACAAGGCTGGTCCCATGGCTACGGCACTGATTGCGGGGGCCAGCGGACTGGTTGGCGCGGAGTTACTGCAGCAACTGCTCTCGGCGGCAGAGTATGATCACGTGATCGCGCTGGGCCGTCGGCGACTGGAGGTGGCGCACCCCAAACTGGTGCAGGTGATCGCGGATTTTACGGCACTGGAACAAGTATCGGCGGATCTGAGCTGTCACGACGCCTACTGCTGTCTTGGCACCACCATCAAGGCGGCGGGCTCCCGGGCGGCTTTCCGCGCCGTGGACCACACGGCCGTGCTGGCCTTTGCGTGGGCGGCCCAGCGCGCCGGTGCGCGGCGTTTCTTCAGCGTGTCGGCGCTCGGGGCCGATGCCCAATCACTGGTCTTCTACAACCGGGTAAAAGGGGAGACGGAGAACGCGTTGCAGGTGATGGGCTTTGCCACGCTGGCGGTTTTCCGGCCGAGCCTGCTGCTGGGACGTCGCGCCACCGCCCGGCTCGGTGAGCGCGGGCTGGCCGCGCTGCTCTGGCTGGTTGAACCGCTGCTGCTGGGGCGGTTGCGGAAATACCGCGCTATCCAAGCCGAAGTGGTGGCGCGGGCGATGTTGCGGTGCTCGTTCGGTCGGGCGGACCAGGGCGTGCTGGTCTTCCCCTCGGACGAGATTCAGGACTTGGGCGGGTTCGGCGCGTGAAGGCGGGACCGGCCACCGCAGCCGGCACCTCGCCGATGTCAACTATTGGTTGACATGAACCCGGCGGCCTCACGCCCCCATCTTCGGCCCTCCGCCCGGCAGCAGAATGGTCTGGAGGCTCAGGGATACAAGGATGACCCCGCCAGCTGCCGTCGCCCGCTGTGCCCCAGGTGCAGTCAGCGTTTGCACCGCGGGGTTAGGACGACGAAGGCGGGTGCGGCGGGGACCGTTCAGCTCCAGTTGTAATTAAAGCTCACGCTGATCCGCTCGGCGGTAGTGCGGTTGGCGGCGACCTCGTGCCTCAGCCAGCTTTCGAAGAGCAGGACATGGCCGGCTTTCGCCGGATAGGTGATGTGCTGCCGGTTGGCCGGACGCGCGCCGGCGGTCTTCGGCGGCGCGGCCATGAACTTGCTCAGACGCGGATCCTCGAACTTGAGGCCGGGACAGCCGCGCGGCGTCATGACATAATAGGTGCCGCTGATGAACGACAGCGGATGCAGGTGCAGGCTGTGCGCGGCGTGTTCGGGCATGATGTTTACCCAGAAATCCGTCATCATGATCGTCCGGCCGCGCAGATCCATGTCGAGCTGGGCCGCGAATTTTTTCACATGCACGGTCAGCTTGCGCTCCAGTCCGGCAAAGGTGGACGAGAACTTGTGCAGCTGGTTCAGCGAGGCGTAGGAGGTGTAGCCACCGGGATAGTTTTTCGCCGACCAGCGGCGGCCGGCGGCGTCGAAGTCGCGCAGGTTGCGGCACTCGTCGGCCAAACTGACGTTAAACCTATCGAGCCCGGCGCGCAAAAGCGGTTCGTGGTAGATCAGGGTGGGGAAAAGGCGGTGCTTACCTGCAATGCGCATCAAATTGTGGGCCTCTTCCCGTATTGTAAAATCTGGCACAGGTATAATATCTAGTTGGCCTAGGGTGTTCACCCCTTTTTTCGCGTCTTCATCTATGAAAACACCCTGCAAATCACTAATCATGGGCACAATCAGCGCCCTTTTATTCGCGACCTCGGCTTTCGCTGATCGGGTCGAATTGACCGACGGTTCCGTCATTAATGGCAAACTGCTTTCCGCCGAGGGCGGCAAATTCAAGATAGAGACCGCTTTCGCGGGCACCATCGAGATCACCCAGGCCAGCATCAAGAGCTTCACCACCGACGAGGCCGTGAATGTCGCCCTAGTCTCCGGCAGCACCGTGCTCGGCCAGGTGCGGGCCTCCGACTCCGGCATCGCCGTGGTGGCAGGGGATGGTTCGATGAGCGCCGCGACCGCCAAGGTTGCCGCCGTTTGGCGCGCCGGCTCCGACAGCCCCGAGACCCGGGCCGCCAAGGAAATCGCCGCCAAGGCCCAGCGCAAGTGGGCCTATGAGGCCTCAGTCGCCATCGCCGGCCGCACGGGTGCCAGCGAGAAGTTCGGCGCCGCCTTCGGCTTCAAGGCCACCCTCGCCAGCGCACAGGACAAACTCATCTTCGCCCTCGCCGCTGAGCGCGCCCAAGACAACGGCGTCACGACCGCCAACCGCCAGTTCGGCGGCGTTGACTACTCCTCGTTCTACTCGGCCGACAACGGCTGGTATGCGCGCAGCTCGCTGGAGAAGGACAAGATGAAGGCACTGGATCTGCGCTCCAGCAGCGCCTTCGGTCTCGGCCGCCGGCTCAAGAAGACCGCCGTGCAGGATCTCGAGTTCCGCTTCGGTGTGAGCTACCTCTATGACTCCTACTCGAACAACACCAGCTTCGCCTCGCCCGGCGTGGACCTGGCCTTCCTCCACAGCTACGTGTTCACCAACGCCAAGTTGACCAACATGCTCGGCTACACCCCCGCTTTCAAGGATTTCGGCAACTACCGCCTGCGCCACGAATCCGCCCTCGAGCTCCCGCTCGGCGCTTCGCTATGGAAACTCAAGCTCGGTCTGGCCAACGACTACCTCAGCCTGCCGCCCGCCGGCACCGCGCGCCTCGACACGACCTACTTCACCAGTCTGATCCTCAACTGGCAGTAAGCCGCGCGCGGATTGTTTTTCACCTCGGCGGGGCCATCACCGGTCCCGCTTTTTTATTCACGGTGGGTTCAATACTCCGAAGCTTGTCCGTTCGACGGGCTCAGGACTCCGAGCCTGTCGAGGAGCTTCGGCTTGGATTGAAAATGTGGGAGCGTGCTCTTGTCCGCCGTAGTCTTGGCGAAGGTGGATGCACGCGACAGTCGCGACCATCAGCCGTCGCCCGAGCGCTATGGCCTGACAAGAGGTCGCTCCCACAAGAATGAGCAACAGATGTCTTGATCAAGTGCCCCGGGGCTTGCCCCCGGGATTTTCCTTTTCGCGCCGCCTCAGCGCCCCGGAGAAGGCGAGCGCCGGACCCCACCAACCGCGTTGGCGCAACTTTTCCGCCCAACGAGCCGGACGCAGCAGTGAGACCAACGCGATCAGCACGCAACCGACCGCAAAGAAGCGCAGCACGAGCCACGCCACGGTTTCCCACGGCCGACCGCTGCCCAGCAGGATGGCCGCGACGACCAGCAGTGGCAGCCAGAACTGCCACCGGCCAAACTCACCCAGCCGCTGGATCCAGCCAGGGCGGCCCGCAGCGGGAGTCACGGTGCCGCGCGCGGTTTCCCGCTCGATGATGTTCTGCAGGGCGGCCGGCGGCCGGCGCAGAGACCACGCCGTCACGGTGATGCCCCCGGTGACCAGGGCATGCAAGGCCGCCCATACCCCCACCAACCAGGGCAGCCCGGGCGCGGTGATATGCCAGTGATCCGCCAGCCACAGCACCGCCGAGTCGTAAGCGCGCACGAGATCGCTGCCCAAGAGCAGGTATTGCAGGAGGAAACCCTGCAGCGCCGCCCAGGCCCCGATGAGCGCGCCACCCAGGCCCAGCGCGAAAAAATTCCAGCCGAACGCCTGCACCGTGCCGCCAAACAGGAGCCCCTGCATGATGATGGCGACCATGGGACGCACGCGGTTGCCCGCGGGCGACAGCGCTTTCAATCCGCCGGAGATGAACGGCACCCAGACCACGCGGCCCGGCTGGCTCAGCCCGGAGCCGGCAAACACCATCATCGCCGCCTGGAGCGACGACATCGCCAGTCCGCGCAGCGGAACCTTGGTGGCATGCAGGGCCGCCCCGATCGTCATCTCCAAACCGCCGGCCACCCCGCCGAACAAGCCGATGCGCGTCCATTCGCCATAATCCTGGCAGGCCCGTTGCAGCCGCGGGAGAGCATCCGGGGCCTGTG
>LNEH01000186.1 GCA_001464505.1 Verrucomicrobia bacterium Ga0077533 | reverse complement strand
CTGGCAGAAAACCCTCTCCCCCTTCCCCAACTGCAATGCAGTAGAAAACCGACCAACTTTCTCCTCCCCATATGCCTCCTCTACTGCATAGTTCCGGATCAAGAGGGGTGGCACATCGCGCCGGGGTGTGTCACAGCAGCTTGCCCGGGCGGTAGTCGGCCGCGCCCTTGTGTTTTTTGGCGAGCGGCGCGATCGCCGCGACCAGCGCATCCACCTGATGCGGGGCGGCGCCCACAAAGCGTTCGCTCTCGGCCAGGATCTGTTGCAGTTTCTTTTTGCCCAAGCCTATCCTCTTATCACCAGCGAGACGATCCAGCAGATTCGCGTCGCTTGCCGCGGCGGAGCTCTTGGGCGAAGTCGGGCCGCCGGAGTGCAGCGCCTTCGCTGCGGCCAGCGCGTGTTCCTTGATGGCCTCGTGGGCGGTCTCGCGGCCCGCGCCGCCCTTCACCGCTTCCATCAAAATCGTGGTGGTGGCGAGGAACGGCAGATTGCGCTCGTTCTCGGCCGCGATGGCGGCGGGAAAGATTTCCATTTGCCGCAACACCGTGAGGAAGGTTTCGAACAGACCGTCGAGTGCAAAGAAGGCGTCGGGCAGCGCGACGCGGCGCACGACCGAGCAGGACACATCGCCCTCGTTCCACTGGTGGCCGGCGAGGTTGGCCGTCATGGTCACGTAACCGGACAGGATCGTCGAGAACCCGCAGACCCGTTCGCAGTTCCGGGCGTTGACCTTGTGCGGCATGGCGGAGGAGCCCACCTGCCCTTCCTGAAAACCTTCGGTCAACAACCCGGCGCCGGCCATCAGCCGCAGCGTCACGGCGCAACTCGCCGCGGCCGCGCCGATCTGGTGCAGCGCGCTGCTGACATCGAAATCGAGTGAACGCGGATAGATCTGGCCGACGGCACCGAGCGAGGCCTTGAAACCGAGGTGCTTGAGCATGCGCGCCTCCAACTGATCCACCTTGGCCGTGTCGCCGCCGAGCAGGGTGAGCTGGTCGAGCTGCGTGCCGACGGCACCCTTGAGCCCGCGCACCGGGTATCGGGTCACGAGGTCGTCGAGCCGCGCCTGGGCAATGAGCAACTCTTGCGCAAACATCGCGACGCGCTTGCCAAAAGTCGTGGGTTGCGCCGGCACGTTGTGGGTGCGGCCGGTGATCATCACATCGCGGTGCTGCGCGGCGCGCTTCGCCAGCGCCAGCAGCGTGGCGGCAACCTTGAACTGCACCAGTTGCAGCGCGCGGGCCACCTGGAGCTGCTCGACGTTTTCCGTCAGGTCGCGGCTGGTGAGGCCGAGGTGGATGAACTGGCGTTTGGCCAGGTCGGAAAACTCCTCAAGCCTCGCTTTCACATCATGGAGGGTCACGCGCTCGCGCTCCCTGATCCGTTCCACGTCCACTTCGGCGCGGACGCGCTCGTAGTCCCTGATGGCCTCGGCGGGGATGGCGACCCCGAGATCCTTCTGGGCCTTCATCACCGCGATCCAGAAATCGCGCTCCAGCAGGATGCGACCGTGGGCCGACCAGATTTCCTTCATCGCCGGCGACGCATAACGCTCGGCGAGCACATTGGGGATGATTTCGGCGGATGGGTTCTGCGGCTTCACGGCGCGCAACGGTTAGCCCACCCCCGGGGTGTTGCCAATGGAAAACACCGTCATTGCGCCCCCTGGGCCCGGTTTCAGTCTTTCAACTTTCCCCTTTCAACTTTCAACTCCCCGCATGGCCCACTCCGTCGAGGGACACCTCAAGCTCAACGTCGCCGACTACGACCGCCTGATCCGCCAGCTCGTGCCAGGCTATAGCGCCATGCGCACGACGCACATGGCGCTGCTCCGGAAATTGCTGCCGGCCGACCGGCGCAGCGTGGTGCTCGACTTGGGCGGCGGCACCGGTGCGCTGGCCGAGGCGGTGGCGGAAACGCTGCCCTTGGCCGAAGTGGAGATATGGGACACCGACCCGGCCATGCTGGCGGTGGCGCGCGAACGTTGCGCGCGCTTCGGCGACCGCATCCGTTACCTGGCGCGCTCTTTTGCCGAGCCCCTGCCGCCATGTGACGCGGTCGTGGCCTGCATCGCCCTGCATCACGTGAAGGATCTGCCGGCCAAGGGCGCCATCTACCGGAACATTCATGCGGCGTTGCGCCCGGGCGGCGTTTTCCTCAACGCGGACACCGCGATCGCCGCCGGCGGCGCGCTGCGCGAGTTTTCCTACCAAGAGTGGGTCAATGCCATGGCGCCACACGGCATCACCGAGACGCAGGCCCGCGCGCACTTCGCCAACTGGGCCCGCGAGGACTATTACCCGCCGCTCGCGACCGAGCTGCAATTGCTGGGTGCGGCCGGCTTCGCCGACCCCGAGTGCTTCTGGCGCGAGATACCGTTCCTGATCTTGGGCGGGATCAAATAGCTGGATCGAAGGTGGAACCCGGCCTCCGGACGGGTTTTTGCGATAGGCGTCCTGAAAGTTAGATGCGCATTCTGAAAACGCGTCCAGAGGCCGCGTTCCACCCCAAGACACTCAAATCGCTCCCGGCGCCAGGCAGCGCACGGCCATGTCGCGGAGCACGGTCTCCTGCTCGTTCGGGCGGCGGATGATCTCCTCAAACGTCCGGATGAACTCCTGCTGGTTGTCGATCAACCGGCGCAACGGCGGCAGTTTGCCGGCGCCGACCAGCTTGCCGACATACCACTGGTTCTGCGTGAACAGGTGGTAGGCGCTCTTCGCCGCGTCGCCGCCGAAGTGTTTCGCGTAGGCCTCCTGCGCGCAGGCCCACGCCGCCTTGTCGAAGCCGTAGGGCCCGGGGAGGCGCAGGTCGCCGGCGTCGAGCAGCACGCGCACCTGGATGAGGATGCGGTTGCGGTTCTGCAGCGCGCTGAGCACCGGGCGGGCGTCGTTGCCGTTGAAAAAGTGCTGCGCCAGGGCCGCCAGTGTTCCCGGCAGGTCACCGGCGAAAAACCGTTCGGCCGACGCGAAGAAATCCCCCTCGGCAAAATTCGGCGTGAGTTCGTCAATCTCCGCCTCACCAATAATTCCGCCTTCCCCGACGAAGGTCGCGAGCTTGCGCACCTCCTCGGTCAGCAACCGGGTGTTCACCCCGGTTTTTTGCAGCAAGAGCTCGACCGTGCCGGGCCCAAACGTCACCCCGCTGGCGCGCGCCTCGGCGAGCGCCACGCCCGCCAGGGCCTCGCCGGCCGATTCGCCGTCGCCGCCCGCGAGCGTGAAGTCGGCGTGGGCCTCGCACCATTTGGGAAACGAGCGCCGGCGGTCCACCGGCGCGGCGGTGAGCACGATGGCCGCCTCGTCCGCGTTCACCTTCTCCAGCAATGCCTGCAGCGCCTCGACCTGCTGCAGCGTGCCCTCGGCGCGCCCGGTCACGGTGTCGGCCAGGAAATTGATGTCCTTGAACCACACGACCCGCTTGCCGCCGAACATCGGCACGGTCTGCACGGCGTCGCGGAAACGGTTCACGGCCGTCCCGACCTCGTCCACGTTGTTGGCGAAGCCGTTGATGATCTCGCGGGAAAAATCGTCGGCGTTCGCCTCGGCCGCCAGCGACTCAAACCGCTCCTTGCCCAGTCGGTTGACGATGAAGTCGTCCGGTCCGCAAAAGAAGGCGAAGGCTTTGGTGGCGGCGGGCATGGGCGGGGATTTGCCCACGAAACGCCGCAAAGCGCACGAAAATTTTTCCGGGGTGGAACCCGGCCTCCGGGCGGGTTTCCGCCTGTTCAATTCAACAGCCTGCCCGGAAGTCAGACTCCACCTTCTTCGTCCAACCCTCAATTCGCCAGCGGGGCGGCGACGCGGAGCGATTCCCTGACCGCCTCGCGGCGCAGCCAGTCGATGGCGGCGGTCACGGCGCGCTCCTTCACGGCGCACCGCGGGCCGGGATAGGTCAGCTTCTTGCTCCAATCGCCGCCGGGCGCGTGCAGGCCGACATAAATGGTGCCGACCGGGTTGTCGCCCGCGCCGCCGGTCGGCCCGGCAAAGCCGGTGATGGCCACGCCATAGTCGGCCCCGAGCTGCTCGGCCACGCCCGTCGCCATGGCCACGGCGCATTCCGCGCTGACCGCGCCGTGCTGCGAGAGCAGGCACTCGGGGCAGTCCAGCAGCAGCATCTTCGCGTCGTTGCTGTAGGAGACGATGCCGCCCTGGAAAAACTTCGAGGCCCCGCAGACATCGGTGAAGGAGTTGGCCAGCAACCCGCCGGTGCAAGATTCGGCCACGGCCAGCGTGCGGCCCTGGGTGCGCAACTGTTCGGCGACCACCTCCGCCAGGCTGGCGTGGCCGAGGCACACAAAATCATCCCCGAGCAGCGCGGCGCATTCCCCGGCGAGGGCGCGCAGCGCAGCCAGCGGGTATTTGCCGTCGGGCGAACTGATCCGGCAGTCCACCTGCCCGAGGTGCGCGCAGAACCCGACGCAAAGGCCGGGATGCCGGTCGAACAGGGGCTGGAACTTCGTCTCCAGCGCGGACTCGCCGACCCCGGCGGTGCGAATCTGGAGGTAGGCTTCGCCCTCGGCCAACAGTCCCCGCGCGGCGAGGCGCGGAATCACCTGCTCGGTGAACAGCGGGCGCAGCTCGTTGGGCGGACCGGGCAGCATGATGAGCACCTTGCCGTCCTGCTCCACCCACAGGCCCGGCGCCGTGCCGTTGGCGTTGGGCAGCACTTCGCCGCGTTCGAACTTGTAGGCTTGTTTGAGATTGTTGGCGGTCGGCACCCGGCCAAACTTCGCGAACCGCTCCGTGATCGTGCGCTCGATGACCGGATCAAACACCAGCCGCTGCCCGAGGGTCTGCGCGAGCACCTCGCGCGTGCGATCGTCGCAGGTCGGCCCGAGTCCGCCGGTGGTGATGATGACATCGGCCTTGGCCCAGCTCTCGCGGAACTGCTCGGCGATGGCGTCGGCTTCGTCCGTGATGGTCACGTTGCGCGCCAGCAGCACCCCGCGGCGGCCCAGTTCGGCGCCGATCCACGTCAGGTGGCCGTTGGGGGTCAATCCGAGCAGCAACTCGTCGCCCAGCGTGAGCAATTCATAGCGGGGCGCGGCGCCGGGGGCGCGCGGTTTTGACGATTCCGTAGTGGCCATACAGTGTGTGGACGCGCAACCTACCCCGTTTTTCCCAAAATGCCAGCCGCCAGCCGCAGTGATTCGCTCAAGGAGAAAATCCGCGTCCTCCCGGACGGCCCCGGCGTTTACCTGATGAAGGACCGGCTGGGCCGCATCATCTACGTCGGCAAGGCCAAGAGCCTGAGGAAGCGCGTCTCATCCTACTTCCAATCCGGCCGCGCCCGCGCGCTGCGGCACCAGCCCAAAATGCGCGCGCTCATCGAGATGATCACCGACTTCGACCTGATCGAGGTCAAGTCCGAGCCCGAGGCCCTGCTGCTCGAGGGCAAGCTGATCAAACAGTGGCGGCCGAAATACAACACGGATTTCACCGACGACAAACGCTTCCTGCTTGTGCGGCTCGATCTCGACGCGCCGCTGCCGCGCTTCGTGCTCACGCGCTTCCGGAAGGACACCCGCTCGCGCTACTTCGGACCCTTCGCCCACTCCGGCCTGCTGCGCAAGACGCTTGCGTCGATGCGCAAGAAGTTCGGCATCCTGCTCGCCGACACCACGCCGGTAAAAATCTCCGCCGCCACCTGGCAGCTTTACGACGACGCGCGGGCCGACATCTCCGGCTGGCCCAACGTGGTGACGGCGGAAGAATACCGCCGGCGGGTCGCGGCGGCGGCCGAATTCCTCGACGGCAAGAGCCGGGAGTGGCTGGCGACGCTGCGCCGAGAGATGGCGGCCCGCGCCGCCCAGCAGGAATTTGAGAAGGCCGCCGAGCTGCGCGACGTCGTGCTCGCGCTCGAGCACACCCTTGCCCGCACGCGGAAATTCACCCGCGACCTCACGCCGGACCGGCCCGCCGCGGTGGCGCTGCGGCAATTGCAGGAGGCGCTCGGGCTCGAGCACCCGCCGGCGCACATGGAGTGCTTCGACATCTCGCACATCTCCGGCACGTTCGTGGTCGCCTCGCTGGTGCACTTCACCGACGGCCGGCCGGACAAGGACCAATACCGCCGCTTCTCGATCAAGAGCTTCATCGGCAACGATGATTTCAAGGCGATGGAAGAGGTGGTCTCGCGCCGCTACCGGCGGCTGATCGCGGAGCAAAAGCAATTCCCCGATCTCGTCGTCATCGACGGCGGCCGCGGCCAGGTCGGCGCCGCGCTCAAGGCCTTTGTCGGCCTCGACTGCCCGCCGCCCGCGATGATTGGCCTGGCGAAGAAACAGGAGACCATTGTTTTTCCCGACGGCCGGACACCGCTCAACCTGCCCGCTGGCCATGCGGGGCTGAACCTGCTCCAGCGCCTGCGCGACGAGGCGCACCGCTTCGCCCACACCTACAACGCCGACCTCCAGTCGCGGAAAATCAGGGAGAGTGTCCTCGACGACTGCCCCGGCCTCGGCCCCAAGCGGAAGGCCGCCCTCCTGGCCCACTTCGGCTCGATCGACAAACTCCGCGCGGCGTCAGTGGCACAGATCGCGACCACCCCCGGCTTCGGTCCCAAAACGGCCGCCGCGCTGCACGCGTTCCTTGGGCAAAAGAGAAGCCCCGGGGCGTCGGGCGCCGCCGATCGGTTGCCGGCGTGAGCTTGTTCGCGCCGGCGGGCGCTTATTGCGGAGGCGGACGGGGCGTGGCCTGCGACCAGTCGCCGGGCTGGCCATTGACCGATGTCCGCTTGCGCAGCATCTGCAGGATGGCGCCGCAGGCGGCCGCCGCGAGAACGTGCTTCACCGCGTGCCCCGCAAGAACACCGCCGGTCGCCTCAAACACCGGGCGGTCCAAGGCCTCGGCAATTTTTGCGAGGCCATAGAAGCCGAGGCCGACCAGCAGCATGCCGCGGTGGGTGAAGCGGGCGGGAAAGAGAACGAGCAGGAGCGGAATCAGGAGAAGCGGGAAGAATTGCACCCAGGCGTAGAGGCGCAGGTCGTCGGTCAGGTGCCAATGCGCCACGCTTGCCCCGCCCATGAGCACCGCCGGCCCGAGCACAATCCGACCGGCCCGAGCACCCAGCGCCTCTCCGATCAACGCGGCAAGCAGGCCCATGAATGCAACCGCCATCGGAGCCCGGTCCCAAGCGAGCGCGGCGCTGGTGGGCGCCCAATGGTAATGCCCCGAACCAAATGCGACCAGCGCGACCCCGGAGAAGAAAACGATCCACGCGCTGCGGGCACCGGCCATTTGGCGCGACGCGCAAAAGCAGAGACCAGCGACCCCGACCAGAAGGAAGGGCAGATTCGAGATGACATCGAAGAAGTGGGGGACGCCAAGGACCACCCGGCCGTCGGCGAAATTATGGTAGGCCGGGTTCTGCGGGATCGGCTTCAGCAGCAGCAACGCCGCCAGCGAGCCAAAGACGGCCAGCAGCAGCACGGCGGAGCGAAGGTTGGAGCGGTTCATGCGCGGAAACCCGGTGGCCCTGGGTTCGGCCGGAAAGAGGAGTGAACGGCGATGACGTCCCTTTGGCCTTCCGGTCGGATTTACGCAAACCCAAACCCCGGGGGAACGATGGCCTATCTTCTGCCAACAGGTGATCTTCCGTCATTCGCTGGTCGTCCTGATCCCAAATCCCGCAGCCGGATTTGAACCACGGAGACACAAAGGACACAGAGCCCGAAGGCCGCGTGCCGGTTGCGCGTGTATTTTCACGCCGGATCAACGGTTCGAAGGACCAAACCGGGTCAGGGTTTCAGCCGCGTGCTCCATTCCAGCAGCCGGTCGGGCCGGAGCCATTTCAGGAACAGGAAAAACTTGGCGTGCAACGGACCGCTGTAGCGCGGCGCGGGGTTGTCGGCTACTGACTTGCCCCGTTGGATAGACTCAGTATGCCTTTTCTTATGAAAAAGGCATACACGATCAAAGAGGCCCAGCGCAGCCTGGCCGCCGTGGTGCGCACGGCCGAGCGGGGCGATCTCGCCACCATCACCCGGCATGACCAGCCGGTGGCGTATGTGATCGGAGCGGAGCGTCTGGCCGCCATTGCCGAGACCATGGAGCTGCTGGCCAATCCCGCCGCGATGGCCGCCATCCGGGACGCCGAGGCCGGCAAGGGAAAACTCTACGACGCGGCAGACCTCCCCGAGTGAGCTTTAAGGTCAAGGTCCGACCCCAGGTCTGGGTTTTTGCCACGACCCTTGGCCTGGAGCACCGGCGGGCTTTCAAACGCGCCGGGCTGGGCCTCGTCAAGGAAAAGGGCGACATCAAGGCGCTGGGCGACAAGCTTTCCGGTTATTACCGGCTCAAGGTGGCGCGCTACCGGATTATCTTTCGCTACACCCCGGACCGCACGATTGAATGCGTTTTTGCCGAGGAAAGAAAACTGATCTACGAGATCTTTGAGTCCGAGATGGGCCGTATCCTCCGCGACGACTGATGCCAATTACGGGATAATTTGAGCCGCGGCGGAGCGGGCCGCTCCGCCCTACCACAAGGCACTTTCGCTATGATCCAAATCCAATGAGTAAAGGGTATGATCACTTCCGCAGGCGCACCATGAACTCCAGCGCTCGGTCGGGCAGGAGCCATTTCAGGAACAGGAAAACCTTGGCGTGGAACGGGCCGCTGTAGCGCGGCGCGGGATTGTCCGCGGTCAGCGCGCGCTCGACGAGCCGGGCGATGTCGTCCGGCGTGCCGGCGATGCGGCGGAGTTTGTCGTAGCTGACCCGGAAGCCGCCGAGATACGGCGCGTAGGGCCCGGCGTTTTCAATGATCCCGGTCGAGGCGGCGTCTGCCGCGTCCACGAATTCCGTGAGAATGAACCCCGGCCGGATGAGCGTCACGCGCACGCCGAACGGTTTCAGCTCGCCGCGCAGGCCGTCGGTGATGGCCTCGAGCGCGTGCTTGGTGGAATCGTAGATGCTCGACAGCGGGCGGGCGATCTTGCCCGCCACCGAACCGATGTTGACGATGCAGCCGTTGCCGCGTTCGCGCAGGTGCGGCAGAACGAGCTGCGTCAGGGCGATGAGGGAAAACAGATTGGTCTCGAAATTTTTCCGGATGAGCTCGACCGGCACCATCTCCACCGGGCCGCGCGTGCCGTAACCGGCGTTGTTCACGAGCCCGTCGATCCGGCCAAATTTCCCCCGCGTGGCGGCGACTAGTTTTTCCCGGTCCGCCGCGTTCGTGATGTCGCCCGCCACGGCCAGCACCTTCGTTCCCGCGGGGTCCAGCTCGCGCGCCAGGGCTTCGAGCCGGTCCGCGCGCCGCGCCGAAAGCCCGACTCGCGCGCCGCCGCGCACCAGCCGGCGCGCCGTGGCTTCGCCGATGCCGGAGGAGGCGCCGGTAATGATGATGACCTGGCCGGCAAGAGTGCGCATGAACCTGAGATAGACGGATTCGTGTAAATTAACAGGATTTTGGTTCAGTCAGCCGGCCAATTCTGTGTAATGTGCCCTAAGTTTATACCGCCGGGCGCGTATTATTCCCACCCTCATCCCAGAAATTCCATGAATCCATCCCGTCTCCTGCCCTTTGCCTTCTGTCGTCTGCCTCGCCTCGCCGTAGCCTTGTGCGTAGGCGGGTCCTCCGTCCTCTGGCTCCGCGCCGCACCGGCGACCTCCACCATCAGTGCGGTGACGGTCTACACCGATCGCGCGGTCGTCACGCGCACCGCCAGCGTCGAGCTGGTCGCCGGCACCACCGAACTGATCTTCGCCAACCTCCCCCAGGCGCTCAACGAGCGCTCGCTGCAGGTCAGCGGCCGGGGCACGGCGCAAGCGCTCATTCTCGATGTCAGCGCCAAGCAGACCTTCGTGGACTTCACGCCCAACGCCCGCGTGAAGGAGCTTGAGGATCAGCTCAAGGGCCTCGGCAAACAGGTGCGCGGCCTCGATGACCGCGGCAACCTGCTCAACGCCCAGCAAGCCACGCTCGACCGCATGGAGGCCGCGCTTTTCACCCCGCCGGCCAAGGACGTGCCCCGGCCCGACCTCAACCAGTTCACCAATTCGCTCAACTACCTCACCGAGCAAAAGACCAGGCTGGTCACCGAGCGTGCGGCGCTCGACGAGTCGCGCGAAGAATTGGCAAACAAGATCACCACGGTGCAAAACCAGCTCAACGAGCTGCGCGGCTCCGGTGGCCGCGCCTTCAAGACCGTCACCGTGCGCGTGTCGGCCCCGCAGGCCGGCTCGCTCGATGTCGCCCTCTCCTACACCGTCCCCGGCGCCAGCTGGTCGCCGAGCTACGATGCCCGCGTGCTCAGCAGCGAACGCGCCGTGGCGCTCGGCTACTTCGGCATCGTCCACCAGAGCACCGGCGAGGACTGGAAGGATGTCGCCCTCACCCTCTCGACGGCCCGGCCCGGACTCGGCGGCGCTGCCCCCGTGCTCAGCGTGTGGAATGTGGATGTATTCAACCCCATCCTCCTGCGGCAGGCCGAGATGAACGAGCGCCGTCGGGACAATTTTGCCGCGAAATCCGCCATGGCCCCGGCGATGGCTGGTGCGGTGAACATGCAGACGATGACGAGTGATGCGCCGACGTCCGAGGAGAAAGACGCCGAGATGGCCTCCGCCACGATCGAGGCCGGCGCGACCAGCGCGTCATTCAAAATCGCCGTCAGCTCATCGGTGCCGAGTGACAATTCGCCGCAGAAGGTGCCGATCACCGCCGTGAAGCTCACCGCCAACCCCGAATATCTCACCGTGCCGAAGCGCCTCGCGACCGCCTACCTGACCGCGAAGGTCTACAACAACTCCGAGTTCCCGCTGCTCGCCGGCGCCATGAACGTGTTCCTCGACGGCACCTTCGTCGCCACCAGCTCGCTCCGCACCGTAATGTCCGGCGAGAAGTTCGACCTGGCGCTCGGCGCCGACGAGGGCATCAGTGTGAAACACAAGCGCGTGAACAAATTCACCGAGCAGACCGGCCTCACCAACTCCGGCACGCGCCACACCTACGAATACCTGATCACCGTCCAGAACAACAAGAAGACCGCTGAGCGCGTGATCGTGGCCGACCAGGTGCCGATCTCGCGCAACGAGAAGATCGTCGTGAGGCAGCTCACCCCGGACGCCAGGGAAGTGAAGCCCACCGACGAAGGCACGCTCAAGTGGACGCTTGACCTCAAACCCGGTGAGAAACACGAGCTGACCGTGAAGTTCAGTGTCGAGTATCCCAACGACGTGAACGTCTCCGGCCTCGAGTAAGGCCCCGGAAATTACGCCGGCCCGCGGCAATCACTCGATCTGTATGGCCGGCGCTTGTCACCGGAATGCGGGGAAAAACCCACCCTCAATCCCTTGCTATGAGATCTCCGAGAAGCGCGCGGGTGATCTCGATGTTCAAAGGTTCTCTCGACCGTCTTGCATGGCATGAAAGCTTCAGGAGAGCCCCTTCCATCTGTCTGACACTCTTCGTGACGTGCCGGGCTATGAATTCAGCTGTTGCGTCCGGCAGATTCAAGACAAGCGCCTCGGCCATTCTTTGAACAATCGCATAGCGCAGGTTGAAGTCGGGTGAATGAATCTCCATCATAGAACTGTGCTGCAAATATTCTAGGAGGTTTGCGCTCAGCCCAACGATCTCTGGCAGTGGACAATCGCTTGTCAGAACAACCCGACGGCCGGACTCCAGCAATTCCCGCAATAACACAACCACGCTGCCCTGAAAGCCGACCAAGCGCTGGATGTCGTCGAGCAACAGAACCCGGCTATGCCGGTAACGCTTCCGAAGCCCCTCCAGCGTGCCATTCCGCTCCGACCAGAGGCATTCATTGGCCAACTTTTCCGCGGTGAGATGCGCCACCACAACGTCGGGCTTGTGCTGCCGCACTGCGGACTCAATAGCCAGCAACAGATGGGTTTTCCCCAGTCCCTCGCGACTGTGGACGATAAGCGGGCTGTCTGCTTGCCAACGGGAATCGCCCACAGCCATGCAGGCTTCATAGGCAAACCGGTTGCTTGGGCCGACAACAAAGCTCTCGAAAGTGCGACGCGCGATCAATGGGCAGGGCTGGCCTTGGATCGCTCCGAGCGAGGCAGAACAGGGACATACGTCTCGTGGCGACTTTTGATTTTGCTGAGAAACCGGCACCCCTTCGCCGTTTTGCGGAGCGCCACGGTTTGCAGCGGTCGCGAGTCAGGGCCGAAGATCACACTCACCTTCGCCCGTTTTAGACGCAACGCCGAGAGGGCTGTCGCCACCGCTTCAGCCACCTCTCTGTCCTTAAACATAGCTGTATCCGGGACGGCGTTCCACTCCCAGCATCCATTTGAGAAATCGTAGAATCCGTTTGATCGTTTCGCCAAAGCGCCCACCACGGCGTAGCGGACCGGGCTATCCGCCCTTTCGAGGATAGCATCAAGTTCCGCTTGGACGGCGGGATCGTTACATGGGTCACTGTATCTTGTCATGAACGGCTTTCACTAAGTCGCTCGTCTCGCTCTTGATGAATCCCCAGCGGGCAAGATCAGCAACTTTGTCCTGAAAGATATAGAGCACGAGAATGGCGGCCTGGGTTTCATCCCGGGTAAGGTTTCCGTCCCGCAAACGCGCCGCGTAATCCGCCAGCGTTGCATCCAGGGCGAAGCCGGTTTCTGCAAACGGATCGACCAGCAGTTTCTTGACGGCCCGCCTGTTGCCTTCATCGCTCGTCCGGCTCTCCTGCTGCTCTTTGGTGGACAGGTTCTGGCCGGCAGCCTCCATGAGGGCGGTGAATTTCTCCACCTGGGCCTTGGTGGGTGGCATCGGACTGCGGGAACAGCCAGCGAGCAGGCCGACGACGAGTGCCGTGACCAGAAGACGAAGGATCGGAGGAAGGGGTGTTTTCATAGGACGGCAGCCGTGTTCGAAGCGGAATGTGCCTCCCTCTTAATACGCGAAACCCTGATTGGTGATTTTGGCTATGCACTTGAGCGCGGAGCGCGCAAAGCGGCCAACACCCGCCGACGCTGTTCCGCCAGAGTCCAGCCCAGCACCGTGGCATTGTGCCGAAAGACAAACTCGCCCAGATAAGACTCCAGCGTGGCCGCGGCCAGGCCGTGATGCCGGCGGGTCTGAAGCATACGGCGAAAAGCAACGGCAACAGCCGTTGCCGCCGGCAAGGCATCGCCGGTTCCCAGTGGTTCGCCGCGTTGACGGAACCCCAGGCTTTTCAATTCGCGAAACAGGCCCGAGGACGGGGTGATGACCGTGGCACCGGGCTTGAGCGCGTCGGCAATCAGCCGGAGGTCCGCTCGGAGATTGCGACTATCCCACCAGCATCGGATAAGTCCGCTCGCCGTTGGCCGGCGCTCGCTGGCGAGCCAGATGGATATCGAGGGCCGTCCCTGTGTGGCAAGGTTCACATCACACAGCTCAATATCGCCGGTGAGCAGCGGCCATTCGACGGCCTGCAGCGCCTCACGGATGATGCGAGCCATGCGCCATGCCGTGCGATAGCTGCCAAGATTGAGCGTGCGTTGAAGCGAAGAGGCGGAGGTTTCTCTTTCGCTGAAAATTAGCTCAACCGCCCTCTCCCATGCGCGAAGAGAAAGCCGGGTGCGGTGGAGGGGAGTGCCCGTGGTGGTCGCGGTTGAAATATTCACCAAGAAACTGCACTAAAATGTATTGTGATGATTGCTGGTTACAAGTGACACTAAAAATATTCCAACATGAATATGACAAAAATATGCTCGTTTCATCACCTGAAGGACGAAATTGGCGGCCGTGCGGCAATGGCGGAAAATGCTGGGAAAATTACTGAGCGACTCGGTAAATATCTAGAGTTCACCGAAGCTTCGGTGCAAATGCGCTCCGGCAAGCCTTTAGATTCAACGACCCGCAAGACTTTAAACGAAATGAAAGACAAGGGCGAGCGACGCTTAGGATTAAGCATTCTCACATGCTGGAACATCTCGTCACAAAAAGTATTTTTGCCCGATTTATGTCCACGTTTGCTCCAACAACAGGTGCCCTTGGCGGCGATGCAGGGTGCTGAGCGCTGGGGAAAAATTGATCTCATGGGGATGTCCGCGAAAGGCGAGCCAGTCGTTATCGAGCTGAAAGCAAAAAAAGCGCCCGATTCCCCCCTGCGTGCGATGATCGAGGCAGTCGGATATGCTGTGGCTATCAGGAAAAACTGGCCGGAATATCAGCCCCGTCTTGAAAGGCCTAGTAACAGCGTGTGGGCGAAGGTTGATCCTAGTAGCAATATCTCGGTAGTCGTATTGGCCCCTACTGAATTTTGGCAGAAACTTGATCGGTCAAAAATATCGCGTAAGGCAATTACAGCTTTAGTGGAGTTAGAGAAGGGGCTAAGCAACAAAGGTTATCCGGTGCGATTTTCTAGTATTAATGCATCGATTGATAATATGAAGGTGTCTGACCCAAGATTCTGGGAAATTAAGGATGGGTATTGGCCATTTGTGTGACAAAGTTTTTAGATTTCGCATTAATTGATCAGGAAGGCTGCACGGCTCCCATTACTGCCACATATCGCCTTACGCTAGGACTTCGATGGCGGCCCCATCTTTAGCTATTTTCGTTCCCGGCCACCACTGCGCCCACGTCTCCGGGCTCGTCGTATGCACGGGCACGAGCAGTCTCGGGCGCACTTCCTCGACGAAGCGGCGCAAGTCGTCCGGGTGGGCGTGGCCACTGGCGGCCGTCAACCGCTTTGACCGCCCCAATCAACGGTTGGAGTCGCGGCTCACGCAGATAGCCCGGCCAATAGGAGAAGATACAGCTGGAGCCATGCGGAAGCCCCGCCGGGTAGAGCCATGGTTGCATCGACTGCCGGAACAGGACGACGAAGCGTTCTGGAGCTTGGGCAATCTCACCGGCAGTAATCGCCCCCCTCTGGAGGGATTGCGCCCAATCCGTATGTCCGAGCCGGCGACCCGCTCCACTGTAGGAAAACCGCGGAGGCACCAACACCCGCAAATCCGGGATTGTTCCCGGCCGGGGCAATCGCGCCTGTTTGCCGATCAGGTGCAACACGAAGGCTTGATATGGGTCGATGACGAACGTTCGCCGTGCTCGGCGTGCAGCCCGAAAGTAGGTGACGAAGCGGTCCACGTTGAGCGGCGAATACATCGCGAGCACGACTCCCGGCGCGGCCCGCATGTCGGCCAGCAACTGCGCTTCGAGATCACGCTCGCTCAAATTGGCCTCGCTCGCCCGTCCGCCGAGTCGCGTGCCCTCGATCACGAGCGCATCCAGCGGCGCGGCCCTCGCAATCCTTGCGAGTTGCCGGGCCATGCCGGGCTTGCGGCCGTGAAACCGAAGGTCGCCGGTGTAGAGCAAGCGTTGGCCCTCGGCCTCGATCAGAAACGCCATCGCGTCAAAAACCGAATGATCGACTGGATAGGCTGTCACCCGAAATGCGCCGACCGTCACGGGTTTACCCGGCACGAGCGTGCGGCGACGTCCACGAGGCACCTCGGGCTGGCGGGCAAACAGTCCTCCCGCCATGACCATCTTGCTCGTGCCGGCACTTAGCCACACCGGCACCTGGGCGCGGCTGGCCGAGATCAGGCCGGAATGGTCGGCGTGCGCATGGCTGAGGAACAGGCCATCAACCGGCGGACCATTTCGGTCAAAGAGCCCGGCAACCTGCAGAGCTGATTGGCTTTCACCGGGCACGGCCTCAAGCGGCAACCCGGCATCGAGCACGATGCGGGAATCACCGGAGGAAATTTCAATGCAGGAGCCGCCAATCTGCCGGGACCCGCGATGAACAATGATGCGCACGCTCCGCACTAAGGATGCCCTCACCCGAGGTGCCAATCATGTTTCTCTGGAGCCGGGCCCGGCAGTCCGCAGCGTGGCCTGCTATCCCGGCGACTATTTCCGGCACCACGCCCGGACAGGTGGTGAGCCTACACCGACACGAGCCGCCCCATCGCGGGCGGCTCGATTGTTTTCACCGCGCTCACATGGTCGCAGAGCAGCTCGCTCAGCAGTTTGTCCCGGGCGACCTCCCGGCCCTGCTTGAAAGACAGATAGCCGTCGCCTCCTTCGCCGAGGAAGCTGTTAGTCGCCACGCGATAAATTTTACCGTCCTCCACGGGCTGGCCGCCCACCTCGAGCGTCACCAGCCGCGCGCCGATCGGCCGGTTGATGTCGTAGGTCGCGCGCAAGCCTGAAACCTGCGCCATGCCCGCCCGCAGCGACAGACCGTGCTCGAGCACGACTTGGCGCGCGTGCGCCGGCTGCACGGCTGGGTTGAATCGCTGGGCAAGTGGTCGATGCTCGACGTGTTCGTTGTCGCCATCCTGATCGTGGCGATGAAGTCCGCCGCCGTGGCCCACATCCACCTCGGCCTCGGACTCTACCTGTTCACCTTCTCGGTCATCGCGACCCAGTTCGCGTCCGTGTGGGTCGCGGGCCTGCTGAACCGGGCCTAGCGCCGCAGCGGCAGCAGCCACTCCAGCACGTCGCCGATGCGCGCGGCCCAGGCCTGTTCCGTGTGCCCGGCGCCGGGCACCTCGCGGTAGGCGAGATCCTGCCCCTCGCGCCAGCCTTGGCCCGCCAGCGTGTCGCGGAACAGCCGGACCGTCTCCCAACCCGGCTCGGCCGTGCCCATGTCGAGCCAGAGGCGCACGTCGGGTTTTTTGCGGAGCCTGGCAAAATCCTGGAACACCGCGCGGTTGTCCCACCACAGCGACGGCGACAGTGCCGCCACGTGGCCGAACACGCGCGGGTGCCACAGCGCAAAGTAAAGCGACACCAGCCCGCCCATCGACGAACCGACGACGGCGGTGTCCCGCGGGCCGGGCCGCGTGAGATAGTGCGCGTCAATGAACGGCTTCATCTCCTGCACGAAGAATTTAGCATACCGTTTCGCGTCGCCCGTGCTTTGGCATTTCTCGCCGTCCCAGCCGGAAAACCCGGCCGGTGTCGGGGCATATTCGTTCATCCGGTTGAAGCCGGTGTTATAGACGCCGACCATGATCGGCGCGACCAGCCGGTGCGCGCGGATCAGTTCGGTCGCGCGGTCGCCGGCGTGCCAGGCGTTGCCCAGGAACGCCGTCCGCGGGTCGAAGATGTTTTGGCCGTCCTGAAAATAGATAACGGGGTGCCGCCGGCCCCGGATCAGGCCGTAACCCGGCGGCAACCACACGACAAGGTCGCGGTTGTTCCGGAGCCCGCGCGACAGGAACCGGCGATGGAGGCGGAGCGGGGTGGCGTTTTTGCGGGAGCGCGGCATGGGGCGTGAGCCGCCATGCCAGCGACGGGGCCGGACGAAGCCAAGCGGTTTTATGCGCCGCCCGCCGACCGGTCCGGCAATATCGCCCGCCGGGGCGTGTTTCCGCTCCACTTTCCCTGGTTTTTCGTCAGCCTGTGTCCATGAAAAAGATCGGCATTCTCCACGGCAAAGAGCGCAGTTTCCCGTCGGCGCTCATCGAACGCATCAACCTGATGAACGAGCCCGGCGTCACCGCCGAGGAGGTGCTCATCAACCAGGTCCGGCAGGGCGAGGCCACGCCCTACGCCGTCATTCTCGACCGCATCTCGCAGGACGTCCCCTTCTACCGCGCCTACCTGAAGAACGCCGTGCTCAACGGCGCCTCGGTCGTCAACAACCCGTTCTGGTGGTCGGCCGACGAGAAGTTTTTCAACAACTGCCTCGCGACCAAGCTGGGTGTCGCCGTGCCCAAGACCGTCCTCCTCCCCTCGAAGGACCACCCCGCCGATTGCTCCACCGAGTCGTTCGCCAACCTCGCCTACCCGCTCGACTGGGACGGCATCTTTGCGCACATCGGCTGGCCGGCCTACTTCAAGCCGCACTCCGGCGGCGGTTGGAAAAACGTCTACAAGGTCCGCAACCCGGACGAATTTTTCAAGGCCTACAACGAGACCGGCCAGCTCGTCATGCTGCTGCAGTCCGAGGTCCATTTCGACGACTACTACCGCTGCTACTGCATCGGCGGCACCGACGTCCGCATCATGCCGTATGAGCCGCGCAACCCGCACCACCTGCGCTACGTGGTGGACCGCCCGCCCGGCTCGCCCGAGCTGCTGGCGCGCATCGAGCGCGACGTGCTCACGCTCAACCACGCCCTCGGCTACGAGTTCAACACCGTGGAGTTCGGCGTGAGCGGCGGCGTGCCCTACGCGATCGACTTCTGCAACCCCGCGCCCGACGCCGACCGCAAGTCCGTGGGCGAGGAGAATTTCGCCTGGGTCGTCGAGGCCGCGGCCCGGATGCTCGTCCGCAAGGCCAAGGCGCACAATCCGGCGCAGAACAACACCGTCTGGGGCAACTATGTCCAGAGCGCCGCCTGCCCTGAGCTTGTCGAACGGGTCAAGACCGGCTCGCCCGCCGCGTGGATAAAGTAAGCCGCCATGGCGACGCGCAAAAAACACCAGTTCACCCTCGGCATCGAGGAGGAGTTCCAGATCGTCGACCCGGTCACGCGTGAGCTGAAGTCGCACATCGAGGAGATCATCGAGGGCGGCAAGATCATCCTCAAGGAGCGCGTCCGGCCCGAGCTGCACCAGTCGGTCGTCGAGGTCGGCACCGACATCTGCGAGGACATCGCCTGCGCCCGCAAATCCGTCACCGGCCTGCGCCGCGACCTGGCCGGCCTCGCGAAATCGGCCAACCTCCGCATCGCCGCCGCCGGCACGCACCCGTTCTCGCACTGGATCGACCAGAAGATCTCCCCCGGCGAGCGCTATCAGGGCGTGCTGAACGACATGCAGCAGATCGCGCGCGCCAACCTCATCTTCGGCTTGCACGTGCATGTCGGCATGCCCGACCGCGAGACCGCCATCCAGCTGCAGAACACCGCGCGCTACTTCCTGCCGCACATCTTCGCGCTGTCCACCAACTCGCCGTTCTGGGTCGGCCGCAACACCGGCTTCGCCTCCTACCGCCTCCAGGTCTTCCAGCGTTTCCCCCGCACCGGCATTCCCGACCTGTTCGATTCCGTCGAGGAGTTCGACGGCTACGTCAACCTGCTCATCAAGACCGGCTGCATCGATAACGCCAAAAAGATCTGGTGGGATATCCGCCTCCATCCGCTTTTCCACACGCTCGAGTTCCGCGTGTGCGACATCCCGATGCGCGTCGACGAGACCATCTGCCTCGCCGCCATCATGCAGGCCGTGATCGCGAAGCTCTACAAGCTGCACCGGAAAAACCTCGGTTTTCGCACCTACCGCGCCCGCCTCATCAACGAGAACCGCTGGCGCGCCTCCCGCTACGGCATCAACGGCAAGATGATCGACTTCGGCAAATCCGAGGAAGTCCCCACCCGCGACCTGATCAATGAGCTCCTCGAATTCATCGACGACGTGGTGGACGAGCTCGGCTCCCGCGCCGAGGTGAACTACGTCCAGCAGATCCTCGCCAATGGCACCGGGGCCGACCGGCAGGTTGAAGTTTACAACCGCACGAAAGATCTCAAAGCCGTGGTCGACTACATCATCACCGAAACCCACCACGGCCTTGAGCTCTGAAGTCTGCCCATCGAGAAGTAGCGAGCATCGAGTCGCGAGTAGCGGGCATGGCGGATTCGCGCCTTATGCCTTGCCTACTCACTACTCGCTACTCACTACCCGCTACTGATTCCATGCCCCACGCCGCCTCCCTGCCCACCACTTTCGATCCCGCTCTGACCGCCGGTGCCCACAACGCCATCCACGTCTGCCTCAAACTCCAGCGCGACGAACGCCTGACGCTCATCACCGACCAGGCCAGCGCGGAGATTGCCGCCGCCCTCGTCGCCGAGATCGAGCAGACCGGTGCCGCCTACAACGTCCTTGTCCTCGAGGAATACGGCGCCCGCCCGCACCGCGATATGCCCGCCGCCGTGCTCGACGACCTCGCGCAATCCCAAGTCTCGATCTACGCCTGCATCACCCAGACCGGCGAGCTCCGCACCCGCATGCAGATGATGGATGTCATCAACCCGCGCCACATCCGCCACGGGCACATGGTGAACATCAACAAGCAGATCATGGTCGAGGGCATGCGCGCCGACTTCCTCGCCGTGGATGCGCTCTCCCAGAAACTCATCGAGAAATGCCGCCGCGCGAAGCGGGTCACCTGCAAGACCGCCGCTGGCACCGACTACGTCGCCGAACTTTCGCCGACCCTGAACTGGGTCAAGACCGCCGGGCTCATTTCCCCCGCCAAGTGGGGCAACCTGCCGGGCGGTGAGATCTTCACTTCGCCCTTCAACTCCCACGGCCGCTTCGTCGTCGACGGCGTCGTCGGCGACTACCTCTGCCAGAAATACGGCGACATCGGGCCAACGCCGCTGACGATCGACATCAAGGACAACCGCATTGCCGGCCTGGCCTGCCCGAACAAGGAGCTGCTCGCGGAGTTCGATGCCTATTGTCACACGGACGAGAACTCGAACCGCGTTGGAGAGTTCGCCATCGGCACCAACCTCGCCTGCACCCGCATCATCGGCCACATCCTGCAGGACGAGAAACTCCCCGGCATCCATATTGCCTTCGGCCATCCCTATTGCGAACACACCGGCCAGACCTGGAAGAGCACGACCCACATCGACTGCGTCGGTCGCTTCTTCGACATCTGGCTCGATGACGAACAGGTCATGGCCAAGGGGAAGTTTCTGATCTAGCTGGCGAACGGTCGGTTTTTTGACCACGGATTTCACGGATGAATACGGATAAACTGATTCATCCCCAGATCAGCGAGGCCATCATCGGGGCGGCCATGAAGGTGCTGAATACCCTTAAGCCCGGTCTCAATGAGAAAGCATATGAAAACGCCCTGGTGATCGAACTGCGCAAGCGCGGGCACAAAGTTGATCAGCAGAAACGGTTTGAGGTCCGCTATGAAGGTGAACTCGTCGATATTTTGGTTCCCGACTTGGTGGTGGACGACCTCGTAATCGCAGACCCGAAGGTGGTCGAAGCCTTC
>LNEH01000185.1 GCA_001464505.1 Verrucomicrobia bacterium Ga0077533 | reverse complement strand
CGGGGACAGCCAGCCGCTGGCCCGGTTCTCAAGCGTCAGAGTCCAGTGAACCGAAACCGCGCCGCGATAAGATTCGGGGGCCAGCCGGGGCAGATGGGATTTGCCCACTCGCTCACACTCGTGGCTACTTTCGGAGGACGAATCCATAGGCGGCAACGGCTTCCCTCGAAAGAAAAACGGGCTCGTTCACTGGGCCAGTTTTCGAAGCAACTTTTTGCGCTCGGAGAAAATCTTGTCGGTGATGCGTTGGAAGGCGGCATCATCCGAACGCCGGGGCTGCGCTGGGGCCGGGGCGCGGCCTTCGCCGGCTTCTTGGCGGTGTAGGGAGTGGCGGTTTCCTCGACCTTGTGCGGCTTTTTGCTCACGGCGGCAATGTGCGCCAGCGAGCGGTCGCTGTCAACTGGGAGGAAGGCCGGGGAGGGGGCAGTTTGCCCTCCAACCTTGAGCCTTGTGTCGCGCCGCCCGGTTCGAGGTCAAAACGCTCAGCCTGATTTTTCGTCGGACCGGCGTCTGGGCGACTTGCGGGCACCCTTGCTCGCGGTCGCTTGCAACCCGGTTTTCGCCGGATCTTGGGCCACGGCGGCGGGTGTGAAGTCGAAGTTGAGCATTTGCCAGGGTTCCAGACCGAGGGCTTTGGCCAGTTTTACCAGTGTGGACAGCCGGATGTCACGTCTCCGGCCGGCCTCGACGTGCTGGTAATACTTGTAGGCGAGCCCCGCTTTCTCGGCGAAAGCCTCCTGGGTCAGGCCCTTGGCCTCCCGCAGTTCCCTGATTCGCGCCAGCAGGCGATTCGCCATGTCGTTTGCCACGAATGACAATAGCCCGAGTCCGAATCACCAAACACCCATGCAAAGATAGTGAAGGCTTTACACCTTCACAACGGTAGTGCGAAGTAGGGGCGTTGATTCACGCCCCATCTATTTCTAGCCGTGCCGCATTCACTACAAAAGGACGCGGTATCAGACAGGGCTGATGCACGACGCAAAGCATCCGCCCATGTCGAAGAACTCTCGCCCAGAGAAACTGGCCGAGCGCCCGGCCATATCCTTCATCGAGCCACCAGGCCCGGAGGAGGCCGACATACCGGAGCAGAAGCAGCACTTCGAACTGCCGGTGCGATTCGGCGCGGTGCCGGTGGATCGGGCGCCGCTCGGCTGGGAAATTGAGACGCGGCGGGCGGAGGTCAAGGTCACCAAGTTTCAGCACGCCTACCCGACGATCCGGCTGCCGTTCCAGCAAGTGCAGCGCGTCGAGTTCGGGCACAACGCAGAGTTTTTGGCGACGAACGAGAAAGATCCCAAACTTCGCGATCTTTTCCCGACAGGAGCAAATCGGTTGTTTTTCGGCGACAACCTTCACGTCATGCGCCAACTGCCGAGCAGCAGCATTGATCTGATTTACATCGATCCGCCGTTTTTCTCCGGTCGCAACTACAACGTCATCTTCGGAGACAAAAATGAGATGCGCTCCTTCTCCGACATTTGGGAAGGAGGGATGCCCGGCTACTTGGTTTGGCTGAACGCGCGGCTCTACGAAATGAAACGGCTGCTTAAGGACACCGGTTCAATCTTCGTCCATCTCGACTGGCACGCTAGCCACTACGTGAAGGTCGAAATGGATAAAATCTTCGGCTACGACAAATTTCGCAACGAAATCATCTGGCATTACGGCAGCGGTGGAAGGGCGACACGATTTTTCTCAAGAAAACACGACGTGCTCCTGTGGTATGGGAAAAACGAACCGCACTACTTCCCCGAAGCAATCGGTGTTCTGAAAACTAAATGCCCGATGTGCGCACAACCGATGGAGAAGTGGAACAACTTGAAAAAACACGTCGATGATAACGGACGCGTTTATCGAACGATAAAGAGCGCAGGGAAGATTTACAAATACTACGATGATGAACCGGTCGCGCCACCCGACGTATGGGTGGATGTGAATCACCTTCAGCAGAAAGATCCCGAGCGTATCGGCTATCCGACCCAAAAGCCGGAAAATCTGTTGGCGCGCGTTATTAACGCCGCCACAGAAGAGGGCGACGTGGTGGCCGACTTCTTCTGCGGTGGCGGAACCACGCCAGCGGTCGCACAGCGGCTGAACCGTCGCTGGATCGCGAGCGACCAGTCGCGCATCGCGACGGCCATCACGGCGGATCGCATTACGCGCGTGGGCGAAGAAAACGCCACCATCCTGATCGCGCCGGACTTCACTGTGGAGCATTGGGGTATTTACGAAGCGCCCAGGCCTTTGGCGGCCGGCCAGAAACTGTCTTGGCCGAGATTCATGGCGTGCGCCATGGCATCCCGCTATTTGTCGGCGAGCCGTCTCGCAGCTCGCGCGTCGGCAAGGACGATGTGGCCCGGTTTGCCAAGGCGGTTTATGAGGAGCGACGCGCCAATCACGGTGTCATGCTGGGATGGAATTTCGGGCCGGACGCGCGCAAGGCGGCGGAGATTCTGGCAGCGCGAGAGAACAAGCGGATTGATTTCGTGCGGCTCAATCTTGTGCGGCTGGAGGCGGACGAGTTCCGCGAGCACGTCGTCAACGCGCACCGTGACTATGGCTCGCTGCTGAGCTTTATCCAGCCGCCCGAGGTGCGCGTGACCCACCGGCGCATCGGCCGGCTGAAGTATCAATTCGATGTCTCCGAATCCGTGAGCCTGAACAAGGATGGCGTGATCGCCAACGTGCAGTGGGACTTTGACCACAAGCCGGGGCGATTCACGTCCACGCAGGGCTACGCTTTCCGGCGCAACGAGTTGGTCGTCGAGTATGAGTTTCCCGGCGCGGGAAAATTCATCGTCGCCTGCTCAGTGCAGGACGACCAAGGCGGCGAGAGCACGGCGGTGCTGACCATCGAAGTGAACTGATGTATTACTCCTTCGCACCCTACGAGCAGGACTTCCGGGAGTGGTGGGCGTCCGGCGCCTATCCCAACGTGAAGCCGCTCACGCGGGATTTTCTTTTGCACCTCACGCGCAAGGATGCTCCGCGCAAGCTGTGGCGGCATCAGGAGGAGTCCGTCATGCGGACGGTGTATGCCCACGAGTTGCTGCACTGGCACGAGCTGCTGCTCAACATCGTCACCGGCGGCGGCAAGACGGCGGTCATCGCCGCCGTCATCGCGTGGCTCAAGTCGTGCCATGATCTGAACAAGTTTGTCCTGCTCTGCCCTAACACGATTGTGCGCGACCGATTGGAGGACGATTTCCGGGACACCAAGGTGTTTCGGGATTTCGGCTTCTTTCCGCCCGGGATGGAGCATTTCACCAACGAGCTTGGCTTGCACATCATGCAACCGGGCGCGGCCCCGCAGGGCATCCGGGACTGCGGCGTGGTGCTGGGCAACATCCAACAAGTTTACCAGTCGAACACGAGCGGTCAGCGCAACCTCGCGGTGTTGATGAATGCGGAGCAGCGCATCGCGGTATTCAACGACGAGGCGCACAACACTCCAGCGGCGGAATACGACAGCACGCTGTTCACGTTGAAGCAGATTTCCAAACTGCGGCTCGACACGACCGCCACGCCCGACCGCGCCGATGGCAAGGCGCCGGACACGAAGATGATTTTCGAATATGGCATCGCCGACGCGCAGGCCGAGGTGCCCCCGCTCATCAAGAGCATCGTGGTCTATCAGCCGAAGCTCACGAACGTAGAGCTGACCTACACGAACACCGAGACCGGCGAGAAGCGCACCGTGGATGAGATGGACGCGGAGTTTGCGCGCATCGAAAACGGATTGTCGGCCACGCAATGGGTGACCGACCCCGACCCGATGAGAAAGCAGATGGAAATCGCGATCCAGCGGCTCAAGGAGCAGCAAAAGCGCGCAGAATGGCTGGGCAAGGGAACCTACCGGCCCATCCTGTTTGTAGTCGCCATCACGATCAGGGACGCGGAGCAGGCACGCGCCATGTTGGAGAAAGAGTTCAGTCTAAAAGCGCTGCTGGTCACGGAGCAATCCGAGGATCAAGACCGGCAAGCGGCGCGGCTGCTAGGCAAGAAGGGCAGCGAATACGAGGCGGTCGTGAGCGTGCTTATGCTACGCGAGGGTTGGGACGTGCCGCCAGTGTCGGTGATTCTTCTGCTGCGAAAATTTTCCTCTCGCGTCTATGGGCAGCAAATCGTCGGACGCGGGCTACGGCTGAACATGCGGGGCGAAGACGCTCAGGAAATCTGTGCAATAGTTGACCACGAAAAACTCAAGCACGACTGGCTCTGGGAAATGGTCGGCGCGAAAATTCACAAGGACGTAGATCAGTTCACGATGTTCGGAGAGGAAGATTTGCCGCCAAAGCGTAAACAACAGATAGTGGCCAATCCCGATCTGCTCATTGAAGTTCCCGAGCCGACCGAGGAGGAAAAAGCAGACTTCGACAAAGACTTGGACAAGATTGTGATTGAAAGCGGAGACTACCCGGACTGGCAGAGAATTTTGGACGGATTCAACTACGCGGTCGAAACGGAGATCACGAAAGTCGAGATCGCCAGCGTGGAAGCACGCACGCTCGACGGCTCCGGGTTTCTAGAGTTGCATGAGCCTCCTGCGCCCTATCATGGCGGCGACGCGGAGAAAGAAACGGCCAGCGCGACTGAATTGGCCGAGCTACTAAAGCATAGTGTGCGCGACATCGCCGACGATTTGCTCGCAGAGGAAGGCATCGGCTCACACGAGAAAGGCTACCTCTATGGCGTGCTGATGGATCACATCAGCACGCGGATGCTCGGCGGAAAGACCACTGGCACGGCTTCGGTCGAAGAGCTGCGTCACGCCTTGAACCGCCGGCATCGACTGGCGACGAATTTCAAAGCCTTGCCCGGATTAGTGGACAGCATCGTGAAACACAGGAAGGAGGCGCAGCATGCCAACAAGTGAACGCGGCGACTTCGAAAATCCTAAGAAAAGCGCCTACTCAGTGGAACGCTACGATTCCTCGTGGGAGCTCGATTACATGAAGCGACTAGACAAGGACCGCACCGTGGCCAAGTGGACCAAGAATCACGGCATCGCGATCCAATATGTGACGGAGTCAGGCAACGTGCGTGGCTATCATCCGGACTTTCTGCTCGAGCGTGTGGATGCCACGAAGGAGCTGCATGAAATCAAGGGCGGGCACTATCTCAACAACCCAGACACGATCCGAAAGCACGAGGCGGCCAAGAACTGGTGCAGAAAACGCGGCATGAGGTTTCTGGTGGTGACGAAATGAACGGTGACTATTGCGCCTTCGCGGCTTCGGCGTAGGCCTCCATCCCGATGCACGAGCACACTAGGTTGCGGTCGCCGTAGACGTTGTCCACGCGGCCGACAGCCGGCCAGAACTTCGAGGCGCGCGTCCACTTGTCGGGGAACGCGGCCACTTCGCGGGAGTAGGGATGCGCCCAATCCGTCGCGGTCACGGCCGCCGCGGTGTGCGGGGCGTGCTTGAGCGGGTTGTTGGCCTTGTCGCTCTCGCCGCTGGCGACGGCCGCCATCTCGCCGTGGATGGCGATGAGCGCGTCGCAGAAGCGGTCGAGTTCGGTCCTCGTCTCGCTCTCGGTCGGCTCGACCATGAGCGTGCCGGGGACGGGGAACGACATCGTGGGCGCGTGGTAGCCGTAATCCATCAGGCGTTTGGCCACATCTTCGACTTCCAGTCCGTGCTTTTTCCACGGGCGGAATTCAAGGATGCATTCGTGGGCGACGAGCCCGCTGCCGCCCTGGTAGAGCACGGGGAAGAAATTCTCGAGGCGTTTGGCGATGTAGTTGGCGTTGAGAATGGCGAACTGCGTGGCGCGCGTCAGGCCGTCGGGTCCCATCATGCGGATGAACATCCACGTGATGACGAGGATGCTCGCGCTGCCCCACGGCGCGGATGAAACCGCGCCCATGTGATGGCCGCCGCTGTCGTGATGGAGCGGGACCACGGCGTGGCTCGGCAGGAACTCCACGAGGTGCTTCGCGACGCCGATGGGGCCCATGCCGGGACCGCCGCCGCCGTGCGGGATGCAGAAGGTCTTGTGGAGATTCAGGTGGCAGACATCGGCGCCGATGTGGCCGGGCGAAGTGAGGCCGACCTGCGCGTTCATGTTCGCGCCGTCCATGTAAACCTGGCCGCCGTGCTGGTGGATGACTTTGCAGATCGTCTTGATCGAAGTCTCGAACACCCCGTGGGTGGACGGGTA
>LNEH01000184.1 GCA_001464505.1 Verrucomicrobia bacterium Ga0077533 | reverse complement strand
GCGACGTCGATGTTGCCGTGGGCGTCGCAGGCGACGGCGACGACCTTGAAGTTGCACATCGCGGCACTGGCGGGATTGGTGCCGTGCGCGCTGGCGGGGATGAGGCAGATGTCACGGTGGCCTTCGCCGCGCGACTCGTGGTAGGCGCGGATGACGAGCAGGCCGGCGTATTCGCCCTGCGAGCCGGCGTTGGGCTGGAGCGAGACGGCGGCGAAGCCGGTGATCTCGCAAAGCCATTTTTCGAGCTGGGCGAACATTTTCGCATAGCCCCTGGTCTGGTCGGCGGGCGCGAAGGGATGCAGCCGGCCGAACTCCGGCCACGTCACGGGGAACATCTCGCTCGTGGCGTTGAGCTTCATCGTGCACGAGCCGAGCGAGATCATCGAGCCTGATGTAGCGGAGCATCTCGTGCTCGGTGTGGAATTTGTTGAAGACGGAGGCGGTGAGGTAGGCGGAGGTGCGGGCGTGCGGCGCAAGGTAGACGATGTCCGCAGAGTCGGAAAGCGCGTTAAGGTCAACGCGCTCTACCCCAAACAAACCGAGCAATGTCTGCACGTCCTCGGCCGTCGTGGTCTCATCGAGCGAGAGGCCGACGGTCGCGGCGTCGATGACGCGGAGGTTGATCTTCGCGGCGGCGGCCGCAGCGTGGATCTTGGCGGCGTCGATGCCGGAGACGGTGAGGGTGTCGAACACCGGTTCGGCGTTGACCTTGGCCCCGAGGGATTTCAACCCATCCGCCAGCATCTGCGTGAGCAACCGTGTGCGCCGGGCGATTCGCTTCAGGCCTTCAGGGCCGTGATAAACGGCATACATCGAGGCCATGACGGCGAGCAGCACCTGGGCGGTGCAGATGTTGGAGGTGGCCTTGTCGCGGCGGATATGTTGCTCGCGCGTGCCGAGGGCCAGGCGCAGGGCGGGGCTGCCATGCACATCCTTCGACACACCGACCAGACGGCCGGGCATCTGGCGCTTGAACTCGTCCTTCGTCGCAAGAAAGCCCGCGTGCGGTCCGCCGAAACCCATCGGCACGCCGAAGCGTTGCGCGGAGCCGACCGCAACATCCGCGCCAAACTCGCCCGGGGCGCGTAGCAGCGCGAGTGCAAGCAAGTCGGTCGCCACGACGCAGAGCGCGTCGGCGGCATGCGCTTTCGCGAAGAAGGCGGCAAAGTCATGGATGCTGCCGGTGGTGTCGGGATATTGCACGAGCACGCCGAAGACCTTGCCGGCGAAATTGTAGGTGCGGTGGTCGCCGGTGACGACGGAGACATTCAGCGGCTTGGCGCGGGTGCGGACAATGTCGATGGTCTGCGGGTGGCACTTGTCCGAGACGAAGAACACCGAGGCGTCGTGGCGGTCGCCGAGCTTCACGCGGTGGGCAAGCATCATGGCCTCGGCGGCGGCGGTGCCCTCGTCGAGCATCGAGGCATTGGCGATCTGCAGGCCGGTGAGGTCGGTGATGAGGGTTTGGAAATTCAACAGGGCTTCGAGCCGGCCCTGCGAAATCTCGGCCTGATACGGAGTGTAGGCGGTATACCAGCCGGGGTTCTCCAGGATGTTGCGCTGGATGACGCCCGGCGTGGCGCAGTCGTGGTAGCCCATGCCGATGTAACTGCGGAAAATCCTGTTCTTTGCGGCGATGGCGCGGAGTTCGGCCAAGGCCGCTGTTTCACCGGCGGCGGCGGGCAGGCGCAGCGGGCGTTTCAACCGGATGTTGGCCGGCACGGCGGCATCGGCCAGGGCATCGATCGAGTCGAAGCCGACCAGCCGGAGCATCGCGGCGACATCTGCGGCGGCGGAGCCGGTGTGGCGGCGTTCAAAGGTGTCGAGTGGAGCGAGAAGGTCGCGGGACGAAGCCATGCGCGGACGGTAGGCCTGGTCGGAAGTGGCGCAACTGAGATTTCACTTCGGCACCGGGCAATTAAGCATTGTTTTGCGGAGGAAAGCCGTGCTGCCTTCGCCCATGCATCCGCCCCCGGATTTTGGCCCCCGCAAGGCGCGCGCCGCCTACGTGGCGCGCCGGCTGGAGGAACTTTATCCGGAGACGCCCATCCCGCTGGATCACCAGGATCCTTACACGCTGCTGGTGGCGGTGCTGCTCTCGGCCCAATGCACCGACAAGCGCGTGAACCTCGTCACGCCGCACCTCTGGGCTGTGGCCGACAACCCGGCGGCCATGGCGCGGGTGTCCGTGGCGGAGATTCAGGCCATCATCCGGCCCTGCGGATTGTCGCCCCGGAAGGCGAAAGCCATCAGCGGACTGTCGCGGTTGCTCATCGAACGCCACGGCGGAGCCGTGCCGCGGACTTTTGCCGAACTGGAAGAACTGCCGGGGGTGGGGCACAAGACGGCGTCAGTCGTCATGAGCCAGGCGTTCGGCGTGCCGGCATTTCCGGTGGACACGCACATTCACCGCCTCGCCCAACGCTGGAAGCTGACTTCCGGACGTAACGTGGAGCAAACGGAGAGAGACCTGAAGAAGCTTTTTGCACCCGGGACTTGGAACCAGTTGCACCTGCGTATGATTTTCTACGGCCGCGGGCACTGCACGGCGCGCGGCTGCGACGGGACCGTCTGCGAGATCTGCCGGACGCTGTTCCCGGGTCGGAAACGGATGGCAAGAACCGGCAAATAAAACAGGGTTGATTCGCATCCGGTGGCCGTTAACCGTCTGCCCCTCGTTTCGGACGCTTAGCTCAGTTGGTTAGAGCACCTGCTTCACACGCAGGGGGTCACTGGTTCGAGTCCAGTAGCGTCCACCAGCCTTCGCCGAGCGAAGCGAGGGCGATGGCTGTCCTCCGTAGGCTGGGCGAAGGAGGACACTAGCTTTGCTGGAAGAGGTGCTATGGCTACGGCTGGCAGGCCATCTTTCACCACTGAGGTTAGCCTGTTGCCAAACAGAGTCAGATAGCGCAGAAAAACCCCGCTCCCATGAAACAATTCTGGTTCCTCTTTTCTCTCCCGGTTGCGGCCTTGGCCACGCCCGCCTACGACCTGATGCTGTATAATGGCAACATCCACACCGGCGACGCCAAGCGGCCGAAGGCCGAGATGGTCGTCGTGCGCGACGGACGCATCACCCATGTCGGCACCATGGCTGAGATGCAGCGGCTGCTGCCGGCCGGGCCACAGCGTTCCATCGACCTGAAGGGGGCGACCGTGGTGCCGGGCTTGAACGACGCGCACCTGCACCTCGCGGGGATTGGATTCCGCGAATTGAGCTTTGATCTGGAGGGCACCAAGGGCGTGGCCGAATTGAAGGAAAAACTGCGGGCGCGGATAGCGCAGGAAGGAACAAAGAAATGGATCGTCGGCCGCGGCTGGATCGAGACGCATTGGTCGCCGGCGGAGTTTCCCACGGCGCGTGAACTGGACGAGGTTTCGCCCGACAATCCGGTGGCGTTGACGCGGGCCGACGGGCATGCGCTGGTGGCGAACAGCCTGGCGCTGAAGCTGGCCCGCATCGACCAAAGCACGCCGGACCCGACGGGAGGGAAAATCCTGCGTTATCCCGATTCGGGTGAAGCCACCGGCATGTTGATTGACGAGGCCCAGACCTTGGTGGAGCGGCTGCTGCCCCAGCCCACCGCGAGGGAAACAGAACGCGCCCTGATCGTCGCGGCCCAGCGGGAAATCTCCTTGGGTTGGACGGCCGTGCAAATTGCCGGGCACAGCTACGAGGAGGCCGAGTTGGTGCGCCGGCTGGTGAAGGAGGGAAAGATCAAATTGCGCATCTACGATGCGGTGAGCGCCCCGGGGGCCGACGCCGAGCAGTTGATGGCCCACGGCCCGGTGCTCGGAGAAAGCGACGGGCGCTACACCCGCCGCGGGGTGAAGCTTTATATCGACGGCGCACTGGGGTCGCGCGGGGCAGCGTTGCTGGCACCCTATGCCGATTCGCCAAACAACACCGGCCTGCTCATGAAGAGAGGGGATGAGTTGCGCCCCTTCCTCGAGGACGCGCTGCGGCGGGGCATCCAAGTGCAGACTCACGCCATCGGCGACCGGGGCAACCGCCTGGTGCTCGATTTGTATGAGAAAGCGTTTGCGGCCGTGCCCACCAAGGAGCGCAAGGTGGCCGAGCCGCGCTGGCGCATTGAGCATGCCCAGATCATCGATCCGGTGGACATTCCGCGCTTTGGCCGGCTGGGCGTGATCGCCTCGATGCAGCCGTCGCACGCGATCGGAGATTTGTTTTTTGCGCCGAAACGCCTGGGGCCGGCCCGGTTGGCGGGGGCCTATCCCTGGCAGTCGCTGTTGCAATCGGGCGCGATCATCGCCGCCGGTTCGGATGCGCCCGTGGAACGCGGCGAGCCGATGATCGAGTTCTATGCCGCCGTGGCACGGCGTTCGCTGGATGGTTTTGCCAACGAGGATTGGCATCGCGAACAGCGCATGACCCGCGCCCAGGCCTTGCGGGCCATGACCAGGGACGCCGCCTATGCCGCGTTTGAAGAAAACGAGCGCGGGACCATTGCGGTGGGCCAGCGGGGGGATTTTACGGTTCTGTCAGCCGACATCATGCAGATCCCGGAGGCTGAGATTCTTCAGACCAAATGCCTGATGACCATCGTGGGTGGCGAGGTCGTCTACGAAGCGATAAGGCACTAAATGGCGAAGCCCGTGGCGGTTACGCGCACGGGCTTCATTGGGTGCAGGGGCTGGATTTGAACCAGCGACCTTCAGGTTATGAGCCTGACGAGCTACCAGGCTGCTCCACCCTGCATCAAGGGAAGGGGCAACGTGCAAACGGTCCGCAGGCCTGTCAACGGCGATTTTCAGCCGCGGCCAGAAAGGACTTGCCAAGGGGTGGGGTGGTCACTCTTTTCGGCCTTTCCCGTTCCTTAAACCAACAACCGTCAACCTTAGATACGATCGCAAGGCGGCCCAGTTTGGCCGACCTGTGTCTCGTCCCGACATAGATCCCATGAACCTAACTCCCAAAGACCTGCTCGATGCCGGCGTCCACCTCGGTCACCAGACCAAGCGTTGGAACCCGCGCTCCAAGCCCTACATCTTCGACCATCGTCAGGGCATCACCATCATTGACCTGGAGAAGACGCACGCGGCGCTGACCAGAGCCTGTGCGTTCGTCGAGAGCCTCGTCGGCGGCGGCGGCGATGTCCTGCTCATCGGCACCAAGCGCCAGGCCCAGGAAATGATCAAGGAAGCGGCCACGACCACCGGCATGCCCTACGTCACCAACCGCTGGATGGGCGGCACCCTCACCAATTTCGAGACCATCAAGAAGTCCCTCGCCAAATTCAAAAAATACCAGGCGATGGACGCCAGCGGCGAGCTGGCCAAGTTCTCCTCCAAGGAGGAGTCCGCCATCCGCCGCGAGATGGCCCGCATGACCCGCAACTTCGACGGCATCAGCAGCCTCACCGGCCTGCCCGCCGCGGTGTTCGTCCTCGACACCAATTACGAGGAGATCGCGGTGGCCGAGGCCAAGCGCATGAACATCCCCTCCATCGGCCTCGTCGACACCAATTCCGACCCGACGCAGCTCACCCACCCGATTCCGGGCAATGACGACGCGGCGAAATCCGTCCGCATCATCATCGAGACCGTCGTCGAGGCCATCACGCAGGGTCTGGCGCACCGCGAGACCCGGCGCAACGCCCACGCCGAGGCCAAGGCCGCGAGCACCGGCGTCAGCTCCACCGGCGAGGTCGATCTCGATAAGATCGCCCTGCCCGCCAACCTGAAGGGCCTCGTCGAGGACGAGAAGCCGGTCATCAAGAAGCGCACGAGCCGCACCACCGGCGCCAAGAAATCCGCCGTCACCACCGACGAGGTCTGAGCCGGACGCAACCCACTCCCATGGCTATTGTCACCACTTCCATGATCAGCGAGCTCCGGGAAAAAACCGGCGCCGGTCTGCTCGACGTCAAGAAGGCCCTCGACGAGGCCCAGGGCAACGCGGAGGAGGCGATCACGATCCTCCGCAAAAAGCTCGGCGGCAAAATCGACAAGCTCGCCACCCGCGCCACGAAGGAAGGGCTCATCGAGTCCTACATCCACGTCGGCGGCAAGGTGGGCGTGCTGCTCGAGATCAACTGCGAGACGGACTTCGTCGCCAAGACCGACGAGTTCAAGTCGTTCTGCCGCGATGTCTGCCTGCAGATCGCCGCCACCAGCCCGACCTGCGTCCGCCGCGAGGATGTGTCCGAGGCCGAACTGGCCAAGGAACGCGATATCGCCATGGCGCAGCTGGCGGGCAAGCCGGCCGCCGCCGTGCAGAAGATCGTCGAGGGCAAGCTCGAGAAATATTACTCGCAGGTCTGCCTCCTCGAACAGCCGTTCGTGAAGGACAACGCCAAGACCATCAAGGACGTCCTGGCCGGGAAAGTCGGCCAGCTCGGCGAGAACATGCAGATCCGCCGCTTCGTCCGCTACCAGCTCGGCGCCTGATTGCCGGCGGCGGAGGATTTCCCTGGCGCTTCCGCAAGGAGGCGCCTTTTGTTTTTCGCGCAGCGAAAAACATCCTCCGTAGCCTTGGCGAAGGAGGAGTGGCCGATTACGAAGCATGGATTATCCGTGTGCATCCGGGCAATCCGTGGTTAGCATTATTTCATGCAAGTCACCCGCGGCCAGATCATCGCGCGAGGCCTCGCCCACCGCTGTCCGAACTGCGGCGGCCGCACGTTGTTCAAGGCCGGCGCTTTTTTCGCGCTCGACGAGGGATGCTCGGACTGCGGACGCTCGTCGTGTTTCGGCTGCCGGTGGTTCTGCTCTGGTATGGCGGCCTGCTCGGCGGCCGCTGGGCGGGTGGGCTGGCGGTTGCCGGTTCCATCCTCGGGCCGGTCCTGCTGTATCGCTCCTCCCGCAGCGGGCAGCTGATGCTGTATTATTTCTTCCTGCCCCAGCACCTGCCGGCCAACCGCCGGGAACTGGACGCCCTGGAGGACGAGAACGTCTGAAAGAGCCAAACAGCAGAGGCCACCACGAAACACACTAAATACACGAAAGGAATTCCATCGCAGAAGATCGGTTTCCCCAACCCCAGTCTTTTGTGTGTTTCGTGTATTTCGTCACTACTGTCCGGGACACGGAGCAGTAAAGTCCTATAACTTTCATGCTATGAGTTTCATCGGCCAATTTTGGGGTGTGACGCATTCTGAGCATAGGG
>LNEH01000183.1 GCA_001464505.1 Verrucomicrobia bacterium Ga0077533 | reverse complement strand
CCCTATGCTCAGAATGCGTCACACCCCAAAATTGGCCGATGAAACTCATAGCATGAAAGTTATAGGACTTTACTGCTCCGTGTCCCGGACAGTAGTGACAGATTACACAGATGAACACGGATAAAAGACCCGGGCAGGCATATCAAATCCCATCCGTCCCAATCCGGGTAATCCGTGGTCAGTAAAACTCCGTTTTTCTTATCCATACTATGAAAACCAAAATCATTCGCGCGGCCTTTGCCGCAATTATCCTCACCACGTCCGCGCTCGCGCAGACGTCTGCCGTGTCCGTCGACGCGGCCGCATTGAACAAACAAAGCATCGATAGCCTGCAGCAGAAAAAGACCAAGGAGGCCGTCGATTTCGCCGAGCAGGCCACCAAGGCCGATCCCACCAAGCCGGATTACTACTCCCAGCTCGGCCTCGCCCTCAGCATGCGCATGGGCGAGTTGAACTTCATGCAGCAGGCCATGACGGCGGGCAAAATGAAGAAAGCCTTTGAAAAGGCCGTCGCGCTCGACCCAAAGCATATCGGCGGACTCATCGGGCTCACGCGCTACTACGCCAACGCCCCGGAAATAGCCGGCGGCAGCCTCGAAAAGTCGAAGGAGTTTGCCGACCGCGTCCACGCGCTCAACCCGGCCCTCGGCCTGATGGAATACGGCAACATCGCGGAAAAGGACGAAGATTATGCGGGAGCACTCGCGCACTTTGAGGCCGCCCTGCAGCTGAAGCCCGACAGTGCCAACCTGACAAACGCCTGCGGCCGGATGCTGGCCAAACTGGGCAAAAAGGACGAGGCCCGCGCCCGCTTCGAGGCCGCCCTGAAGATCAACCCGGAGTTCGAACCCGCGAAGAAAGCCCTCGCCGCGCTGGATGAGCCGGCAACCTGATAGGGAGGGCTCGCGGCCCTCCACAAGCAGGTCTTTCTTTTCGTGAATTTTTGTGCCTTTTTGTGGGCGACAAAAATCCCCATGACCATCGACTACGCCGCCCGCCGCGCCCGCCTCGCGCCCGCTCTCGGCCTGACCGACGAGATCCTGCTCGTCGGCGCCGGCCAACCCATCCCCCGGCCGGAGCTCAGCGAGCAGCACCTCGCCTACATCGCGCATCAGGAGTATTACTACCTCACCGGCCACGCCGAGGCCCCGGGCGGCATTGTCACTTACGATGCGAAAACCCGCAGCTGGAACTCGTTCGTGCCCGAAGTGACGGAGGAACAACGCGTGTGGGATGGCACGGAGCAGTTGCCCGGCGAAGGACTCGGCAAGTTTGCCGCGTGGCTCGCCGCGCGCCAAGGCCGCCGCATTGTCATGCTCGGCACGCCGCTGCCCGGGGTCGCCGCCGACGCCGCGCGCACGGCCGAGGTGCGCGAAGCCTTGAAGCACGCGCGCCGCGCCAAGGAGCCGGGGGAGCTCGCCACGCTGTGCCGGGGGGCGCAGGCCACCGCCGAGGGCTACGCCGCCGTGCAACCCTTCCTCCGACCCGGCGTCAGCGAGCGCCGCATGCAGATTGAGCTCGAAGCAGGTTTCTTCCGCGGCGGTGCCGACGAGACCGGCTATCATTCCATCGTGGGCGTCGGCGCGCAATGCGCGGTGTTTCACGGGTCGCCCTCAGCCCGGCGCGTCGCGCAGGAAGGCGACTTCATCCTGATCGATGCCGGCGGCCAGGTCGACCGGTATGTGACCGATGTCACCCGCACCTACGTGGCCGGGAAGCCGAGCGACTTTCAGCGCGATTTCTACCAGGTGGTGCTAAATGCCTTTCGGCGCGCCTGCGCGCGCTGCCGCCCGGGAGCCGAGTGGAAGGACATCCACCTCGCCGCCGCCGTCGATCTGATGGCCGGCCTGGTCTCCCTTGGCATCATGCAGGGCAACGCCGAGTCCCTCGTGGAGCGGGACGCGCACACGCTGTTTTTTCCCCATGGGATCGGGCATATGGTTGGCCTCGGGGTGCGCGACGCCGGCGGACTCGAACCCGGACGCACCAAGGACCCCCGCCCCTGCCTCCGCAGCCTGCGCATGGACCTCATCCTCCGCCCTGGCTATGTGGTCACCGTCGAACCCGGTCTCTATTTCATTCCCGCCCTGCTCAACGACCCTCAACGCCGCGAAAAATACCGCGATTGCCTGAATTGGGATGTCGCCGGCCGGCACCTCGGCCTCGGCGCGAACCGGAAAACCTGACGGCGGGGATTCCGATGAGTCTCTAGCCGGCCGGCTGGCCGACAACTCCGGCTCGCCAGCGCGCGGCGGACTCCCTTAGCCTCGGGTCATGCCCCTCACCCGCTTCTCCGTCCCGCCGCTGCACACCGTCACCCGTTCGCTGGCCGCCGTGGCCATGGGGCGCGAGGCACCCGACCTCGTCCTCACCGGCGCCCGTCTGCTCTCCACCTACACCGAGCGCGTCCACGCGGACCGCGAGATCTGGATCAAGTCCGGCCGCATCGCCGTCGTGAAGCCCGCCGGCACCTTCAAGCCCGGCCCAAAATCCAAAACCAAAATCTACGACATGCGCGGCGGCATCCTCGCCCCCGGCCTCGTCGACCCGCACATCCACATCGAAAGCTCGATGATGACGGCCTGCGCCTACGCCGAGGGCGCGTTGCTCAATGGCACCACGACCATTTTCTGCGACAGCCACGAGATCGGCAACGTCTGCGACGCGGCCGGCATCGAATGGATGCTGCGCGACGCCCGCCAGGCCCCGCTCAACATCTTCCTCACCGTGCCCAGCACCGTTCCGGCCACCTCGGCGCATTTCGAAACCGCCGGCGGCGACCTCACCGCGGCCAAGATCGGCCGCCTCTTTGACAAGTGGCCCGAGGCCGTCGCCCTTGGCGAGAAGATGGACTTCGTGCAGGTCGCCATGGGCGACAAGCGCAGCCACGCCATCCTCGGCGAGGCCATCAAACGCGGCCGCCCCGTCTGCGGCCACATCTACGGCCGCGAGTTCGTCGCCGCCGGCGCGGCCAGCGGCATCAACGACACCCACGAGGCCATCGATCGCGAGATTGCCAACGATTTTCTCGAGAACGGAGTCTGGGTCTTTCTGCGGGGCGGCCCGCCGACCACACCGTGGCACTCACTGCCGCTCGCCATCAAGGCCGTCACCGAGCTCGGCGCCAACCCGAAGCGCGTCTGCGTCTGCACCGACGACCGCGATGCCGACGACCTTTTTATGTTTGGCCTCGACTGGGTCGTGCGCGAGGCCGTGAAGCACGGCATGTCCACGACGACCGCGTGGAGCATGGGCTCGCTCCATCCCGCCACACGCTACGCCAAGGACGGCGACATCGGCGGCCTCGCCCCGGCCCGCCGCGCCGACCTCGTGCTGCTCAACGACGACCTCGTCCCGCAGAACACCTGGTATGGCGGCGAACTCGTGGTCGAGAACCGCAAGATCACGCCCCTCCTGGACAAGGCGCTCTCGAAACGTTACCGCTACCCCAGGGCCGCCTACGAGACGGTGAAGCTCGCGCCCAGACTGAAGCTCACGCCCGACCTGCCCGCCGGTCCGGTCACCGCCAACTGCATCCGCACCGCGCTGCCGGGCATCATCCTCTTCCACGAGAAGGTCGCGCTTGATCCGCAGCCGGGCCAGACGTGGCCGGATCTGTTCGCCAAGCACGGCCTGTGTTTCGTCACCGTCATCGAACGCCACGGCAAATCGGGCAAGGTCGCCCACGGCCTGCTCAAGGATTTCAACCTCAAGGAAGGCGCCGTCGGCAGCTCGGTCGGCCACGACGCGCACAACATCATCGTCGCCGGCACCAACGAGGCCGACCTGCAGCTCGCGCTGAAGACCATCAAGGCCATGCGGGGCGGCGTGTGCGTCATCCGTGGCGGGAAAGTCGTCGCCCAGGTCGCGCTGCCCATCGCCGGCTTGCTGTCCGACAAGCGCGCCACCGTGGTCGCGAAGGAATCCACCGCGCTCAAGACGGAATGGACCGCCGCCGGCTGCACCCTGCCCTACATGGGCTTCAACCTCATCCCGCTCTCGGTCATCCCCGAGATCCGGATCACGGACAAGGGCCTCGTCACCGTGCCCGGCATGCAGATCCTGCCCCTGTTCGAACCGCGTTAAGCAAAACCTCAACGCCCACTGCTCAGGCTGCCCGTTTTGGCTTGCCTGACGCAATGGCCTTGTGCCGGCGCTGCTTGGGTTTCTTCGTCTTATAGTGTGCGGCCTCCTCGTTGACATGCATGGCACCCGAGGGTTCGCCAATCCAGCCCGTCCATTGATCAAGCAAGCCGTCTAACCCGCCATGGTAGGGTTCCTGGGCAAACAAACTGAGATCGGTAATTGCCCGATGCCCTCCATTCTTGGCCATCACTGTCTGTTCCTGCACGTCAGCAGCAAACAATGGCAGAGTGGCATCGCCACCTGATTCATTCGCAGCCGGAGCGGGTTGTCCGCTAAAATCGCCCATCGGTTCCAGCCCCTGTCCGAAACGGCGGAGCGTCGCGCGAATGGCCTCGGGACTGTTGTCCACGCCGATCCAACGGCGGCCGAGGCGCGAAGCGGCGCCGAGAGTGGTGCCGGAGCCGGAAAAACAATCGAGCACGAGGTCGTCTGGGTTGGAGCAGGCGGTGATAATCCGCTCCAACATCGCCGCGTTTTTTTCGGTCGGATACCCTGAGACCGCGATGTTCTGGTTGTGGGCATCGCGGAAATCCAGCCAGATGTCCTGCACCGGAATGCCCGCGCTTTGGTCGAGGTAGATTTTGCGGCGGGGATTGCCGGTGGGCGACCAGTAGATTTCGCCGCGCGCGTCCATCTCGTCGAGCTTGCGCGGCGGATACTGCCAGTGCTTGCCGGGTGGCGGCGGCTTGCCCCGCCATAGCTGGCCAGTCTCGCCGTTGCGTATCCCCGGCGCGTGAACTGGAACTTTCATATAGCGCCGGCCGGTGCCGGTCTCGACATACTGGTATTCCTTGGCGGACTTCTTTTCCGTCCATGGATCAACGGGGCGATGCCAGACGTAGTTATCACCTTTGGAATAAAACAGGAGGTAGTCGGCGACGTTGCCGTAGGCTTTGCGCGTGTAGTTCTTGGGGTTGCATTTTTTTCGGGTGATCCAGTTGCGAAAGTTTGCGCGGCCGAAAACCTCGTCCATCACGGCCTTGGCCAGAAAGGCCATGTTGTCGTCAAGATGGACGTAGATCGAGCCATCGGCGGCGAGCAACTCGCGCAGCAGGATCAGGCGCTCGCGAAGAAACTCCAGGTAGTGCGCCCCTTCCAGCAAATCCATGTAAGCGTCGGCCTGGTTGCGCGATTGGAATACGCTCTTGGTGGCGTAAGGCGGGTCGATGTAGATGAGCCGCACCTGACCTCTCACCGCAGGGTCACGCGTCAGTGCGGCAAGCACGGCGAGGTTGTCGCCGTGGTAAAGCCGGTTGGGCGCGGGCGGATGGCCGGGCGCGGGCCAGAGCTGACGGCAGGTAGCGGGTGGAGTGAGAAATATTTCACGCTCGGATTTTTTCCCAGCGTATTCCAGCCGCACGTCAGCCAGGACAGCCGCGCCGCCAGTCGCGGGCGCAACATGCGGTGCGCCTTGCCATTTGGTTTTGGAAATTCCGGTCGCCATGTTGATTTTAAGAATACAGCCACTTCTCGGTAACGCGCTCCGGCACCATGCGAAGGGTGGCGACCAGGATCTTTCCCGGCCGGCTGCGCTCCAACCGGGCATAATCGGCCCACATTGATCCGAGCAGGAGGCCAGGGCCGTCGTTGATGAAAATGACCTTCGTGCGTAACCCGTGTTTCTTCGTGTAGCCGAGGATTTCATCGGCGCAATTTTGATAGCCGCCGGTGCGGTCGTCCTCCTGCGCCCCGCCCCGGTCCGAGTCGTAACGGGCGAGCCCTATGGCCAAGACCTCCTTCCCGGCGCGGTCCAAGATCACGAAGTCGACCGGCCGGTCGGGCTTGGGGTAGCTTTCAAAAACCTTGCCGAGCAAGATATCCTTTCCTGCCCGTTCCGGGCCACTGATGGACAGGCTGGGAAAGGTGGATCGAAACAGGGCGAAGAATCGCTCGGTAAGATCGTATCCCTTTTTGCCCCGATCCTTGTATTCCCACAAGACCGCGCACAGCGCTTCGTCCGGAATCGGTCGTGAGAGGAACGCCGCCTGCACCTTGGGCACCGGGCGGAACCCCTTCCCGAACTGCTCGCAAATGGTTGCGGCCTTCGATTTCTGCTTGAGCATCTCCACCGGAGTCTCGGGGCTGACGTATTTGCGGAATACGCGCGCGAGTTGCACCCGCATCCAACCGTCGGACTGCTCAGCGATTTGCAGAAACAGCCGGGTCGAGGACTCCGAAGTCTTCAAAAGCTGGCCGAACAAAACGAGGACCGGCTTGTAGAGCTCACAAGCATCTTTGAGTATGTCCGGATAATATTCGCCTGTGGCGATCGTGATCCAGTTTCTCGCCTCGGCCTTGTAGTCGGCGAACGACAGCAGCTTGTCTTTTGAAGTTTTGGGCACGGTCGGAGCATTGCGTCCGGCAAGTTCAAATCAAGGACAGACAAATAAGGCAGGCAGCACGCCAGCCGGGCTGGCGCGCTAGCGCGCCAGCCAGCGGCGCATGCCGCCGGCCACGATCGCCAGCGTCAGCAGCGAGCTGACCGGCATCAGGATCGCGGCGAGCAACGGACTCATCCGGCCCGCGACGGCGAGGCCGACGGCCACCAGATTGTAGGTGACGGAAAACACCAGCAGCCAGATCTGCGTGCGCCGGCGCGCGTCGTTGACCTCGAAGAGCCGGCGGATGCCGGAAAGACCGCGACCAAGATAGTAGAAGTCGGCCTTCCCCTCAAGCACCCCGCGGTGGATCACCGGCGTGCCGCGCGCGAAGGCGGCATCGAAGGCGAGACTGTCGTTGGCCCCGTCGCCGAGCATGAGCGTGTCGCGGTTGTCGGTCAGCCCGATCCAGGCCGCCTTTCCCTCCGGGGTGGCCTCGGCCAGGCCGTTCGCGGCGGGCAGACCGAGCGCTTGCGTCATCTGGGCAACTTTCGCGCGGCGGTCGCCGCTGAGAATGAAAGCTTCGAGTCCGCGCGATTGCAGTGCGGCGATTTCCGCCGCCGCATCCGCGCGCACCGCATCGGCGAACCGGAACCGCGCCAGCACCACCCCATCGCACGCAAACTCCGTGTCGTGCGTCTCCTCCGGTTTGTAACCTAATAGGTTACAAGTGGCCGGATCACCCCGCCAACCGGGTCGGCCGAGCGACCAGCGGCCGTCGGCGTTGACCAGCGACACACCGTAACCGGATGTCTCCTCCCCCAAAGCCGTGTCTCGGGTATTTGTAACGTAATACGTTACAAATTGGCTTGAGGCGCGGAGGGCCTGAAGGAGGCATTGGGCGACGGGATGCGGATTGTCATCCACCAGCGCAGCAAGGGCGGCGCGGGCCGCCGGGGCCAGCGTGGCCAGGGCGTCCGGGTTGACCAGCACCGGCGTTTCCAGCGTCAGCGTGCCGGTCTTGTCGAAGATGATCTTGCGGATGCGCGTGAGGCGGGGCCACAGGTCGGACTCACGCACGAAAACCCCGGCACGGCGCAGCGCCGTCGTGGCCATCTCGTCCGCCAGCGGGAAGGCCAGCCCGATCGCACACGGACAGGACACGACCAGCACAGCGGTGACGACCGCCCAGGTTTGGACAGGGTCGTGCGTGCCCAGCCACCAGCCAAGGCCCGCCGCCGTGGCGATCCCGAGAATGCCGAGCAGGTAGCCGCGGATGACCTGTTCGAGAAATTGGTGACGGTAGGCGTCGCGCGCGACCGGCCGGAGCAATTGCGCGAGCAGCGAACCCTCCCAGAGACCCGAGGTTCACGGCCCCCGCCGGCACGCGGGCCCCGGCGCGGCATTCGCGCGGATCAGCCTCGCCGGAAATCCACGCCGTGCCGACGGTGGCGGCCGAAGACTCCAGCCGGGCCTCGACCGGCACGACCTGGCCGGAGCGCACGGCGAAAACATCCCCCACCCGCAACTCGCCCACGGCGCGCTCGACCGGGCCGGCGGGCGTCTCGACGCGCACCGGCTGCGGCCGGTCCCGCGGCGACAGCAACTGGCGGCGATTGCGCTCGACGGCGGTCACCTGCGCCCAGCGGCCCACGAGCATCAGCAAAATGAACGCCGCGACGAAATCGAAATACACGAACTCCTCCCGGTGGGCCAGCCAGCCATAGAGCGAACCGAGATAGGCCCCGATGATGCCGAGCGCGATGGGCAGGTCGATGTGCATCGCCCCCGCGCGCAGCGCCGCCACGGCGCGGCCGAGGAAATACATCCCGCCCGTCAGCAGGCTGAGCGTGGCGAACACCAGCGACAGGGTGCCGAACAGCCGCGCGTAGGGAAAAGCCGACTCCATGCCGAAATAGACCGGCAGAGTGAAAAGCATGACGTTCATCGAGAACGCCGCCGCCAGGCCCACGCGCCGCACCAGCCGCCGGCTCTCGGGCACCGCGGGTTCCTCGCCGGGCGGACCGGCGAGGTAGTTGAAGGATTGGAGGCGCCGGGCGAAGGCCGGGGCATCAAACCCGCCGCGGGTCCACCGCAACCGCATCCGGCCGAGCTGGGCGTCGGTCTCGATGTGCAGCGCGCCGGGTTGCTGGTGAAAAAGCTTCTCGATCAGCCAGACGCAGCCGGCGCAGGAGATGCCCTGCACCTCCAGCATCAGTTCCGGCGTGCCGCGGCTCAGTTCGGCCTCCGCCTGCAACCGCGCGAGCCACGCGTAATCGCGCGGCTGGAACACCGCTTCACCCGCCGGCGTCACGGTGGCGTCGCGGATCTTGTAGTAGCCGTCGAGCCCGTGTTCATGCACAAGGCGGAAAACATAGCCGCAGCCCGCGCAGCAGAAGCCGGCGGCCTGCGCCGCCTCCCCCACCAGCGGCGCGCCGCAGTGCCGGCAAAGGTGGGCGGGGGCGGCTTGCGCGGCGCGCAGTCCACGCACTCGCACCGTCGGGCTCACACCCCCGTCCACCCAATTGTTTGCCGGAAAGTTCATGCGCAAAGGCAAAGTGAACCCGCCAAATGGTGAACGGGGGCGGCTTGCGCGGCGCGCAGTCCACGCACTCGCACCGTCGGGCTCACACCCTCGTTCACCAAATTTATTGCGGGAAAGTCCATACTCAGAAGCAGATGAAATCGACCGCGCCGGGCCCGCCGAGGCCGAGCGTCCCGCGCAGGCGCCAGATCAGCAGCGCGGCCACGGCCAGGGCGAACACCCCCTGGACCCGGGCCAGCGTGCGCGGACCGAGGCGCGCGCGCACCCAGTGAAAGTTGGCCTGCGCCAGCCAGAGCAGCGGCACCGTGCCGAGACCGAAGGCCAGCAATGTTTCCGCCCCGCGCAGGGCCGAGCCCGACAGCAACGCCAGTGACAGCAGGAAATACAGCGGGCCGCAGGGCAGCAGCGGCGTGGCCAGACCCAGCGCGGCGGCGGCCCGGAGACGCGAGCCCCCGCGCAGGCGTGCGAGCAATGCGGCATAAGCGCGCCCGAGCAACGGCCAGCGCGGCAGACGCTGATCGAACCGGAACGCCAGTCCGACAAAGAAAACCACGAGCAGCCACGGCAGCCAGCGCAGCACGCTTTCCCCGAGCAGCAGCAGCGGCCACCGCCCCACCCCGCCCGCCAGCGCGCCGAGCACGGAGTAGCCGGCGAGCCGCGTGAGATGGTAAACCGAGGCCACAACCTGCGGATCGCTGTCGTCGCGAGCGGCGGGCATCAACGCACAGGCCAGCGGCCCGCACATCCCCGCGCAATGCAGGCTGGTGACCAGCCCGGCGAGGAACGCCGTGCCCGGTCCGGTGATGCCGGCGAGTTCACCGGTCATGGCCGGCCTCCTTGGGTGGCGAGCGGCACGGTCCGCGTGTCGGCGGACCGGGCGGCGGTGAACATGGCCGTCCAGAGGATCGCGAGAAACAGGAAGCCCGCCGCCACCCAGGCCATGAGGGGAATGACGAATTTCGAATGACGAATGCGGTCCGCATCCGCGGCGGATAATGCGGCTTCCCGGTCATTTGTCATTCGGGCTTCGTCATTCATGGCGTTTGATGCCCCGGTCATGATCTTCCTCCTCCAGCAGGCGGGCGTCGGGGCCCATGAACTCGACCTCGCGGGCGAGCGTGAAGGTCTGCGCGGCGTCGCGCACGCGGACGGTGAACTTGAACGGCCCGGAGTAGTGTTTGCGGTCGGCGAGCAGGACGAGCGGGCCGACCGTCTCCTCCTGCGACGCGAGCGTGACCGGCGCGTCGAAACCGCTCTGCCGGAGTCCCGCCGGCAGGCCTTCGGTGCTCACGGTGAACATCGCCGGCGCGGTGCGCTTGTTGACGAGGCGCACCATGAACTGGTTCCGCACCTCGTCCGCCCCGACGAAATACGCCGCGCCGCCGGTGCGGTAGACGAGAAAGTTCGCCGGTTTCACCGTGGAGAACGCGAAGGCGGCGACGGCGGCCCCCACCACCAGCAGCACGCCGTAGAGGGTGGTGTGCGGCCGCAGCCAGCGGGTGGCGCCCCCCGCGAACCCGGCAAAGGAATCATAGCGGATGAGACCGGCGGGGCGATGCACCTTCGCCATGACCTCGTCGCACGCATCGATGCACGCCGCGCAGCCGATGCACTCCATCTGCAGGCCGTGACGAATGTCGATGCCCGTCGGGCAGACCTGCACGCAGCGGTTGCAGGCGATGCAGTCGCCCGTCTTCTCGTGGGCCAGCGTGCTCGCACGCGCCTCGTCCGAAGCAGCGCGAGCAAGCTCGCCGCCCACCTCGCCTCCATGCCGCAGTTTGCCGCGCGGCTCGCCGCGCCGGGCGTCGTAGCCGATCACCACCGAGTGATCGTCGGTGAGGACCGACTGCAGCCGGCCGTAGGGGCAGATGACGATGCAGAGCTGCTCGCGGAACCAGGCGAAGTTGAAATAGAGGACGCCGGCGGCGGCGAACACGAAGACGAAGGCCGCCCAGTGCTCGCCCGGGGCCCCGTGCATCATGCGCCAGACCTCGGGCAGGCTCACGAAATAGCTGAGGAAGAGGTGGGTGATGAGCAGGGACGCGACAACGTAGAGCGCATGCTTGGCCACGCGCTTCGCCGCCTTGCCCGGCGTGAGCGGCGCGGCCTGGAGGGCCCGGCGCGCGAGGGCGTCGCCGTCGATCCAGCGCTCGATCACCCGGAAGACGTGCTCCAGGTAGACCGTCTGCGGGCAGGCCCAACCGCACCATAGCCGGCCGAAGAGCGCGGTGAGGAAGAACAGCGCGAAACCCAGGCCGGTGACGCCGAAGAAGAGCAGCCAGGTGTCCTGCGCGGCGAGCGTGTAGCCGAAGAAATGGAAGCGCCGCTCCGCGATGTCCAGGAACACGGCGGGATGGCCGTTCACGTTGATCCAGGGCAGGACGAGATAGAACGCGATCAGCGCCCAGCCGCTCCAGCGGCGTGCGCCGGTGAACCGGCCCGACACGTCGGCCGGATGGATGTCGTGCCGCGAGCCGTCGGGGTTGATGGCCTATTCCCCGCACACCCCGCCCTTTCGGGCACCCCTCTTCATAGAGGGGATTCAAGGCACCGGGGTTTGGGTCCCCTCCATCAAAGAGGGGTGGCGCGCAGCGCCCGGGGATGTTGGTTTGGCGTTCACTTCGAAACTTCGACCGTAATGGTCTCGCCCTTTTGATGGCGGCTGAGGATGTAAGCCACGACCTCGGCGGATTTTTTCTGGCCGAGGACGGGTTCCCAAGCGGGCATGCCCTTCGCGATGACACCCTTGGAGACCGCGACGTAGACCTCCTTCGGCGTGCCGCCGTGGACCCAGACGGTGTCCGTGAGGTCGGGGCCGACGGCGGCGGGGTTCTCGGACTTGCCGCGCAGGCTCGGCAGATGGCAGGCGGCGCAGAGCGAGAGGTAGGTCTGTTTGCCGGCGTCGGTGAACACCGGGTTGCGGCTCATCTCCCAGAACAAACCGTCGTTGGTGACATCGAGGGAGGAGGCCATCTTGGTGGCGGCGATGCGCGTCATGGCCGCGTCCACCTGTTTGCCATCTTCCGGCACGAGGCCGGCGATCATGTGGGCAAACCAGTAAACGATCCAGAAGAGGATGGTGCCGTAGAGGGTGTAGAGCCACCAGTTCGGCAGGCGCTGGTCGTATTCCTGGATGCCGTCGTAGGTGTGCTCCCGGAGCGTGATGCCGGAATCGTCGGGCGGTGGTTTGGGCGGGGAGGGGTTCATGGTGCAGGTTGTAGGTCGGGGATAAACCCCGACCCACAAAGGCAGGACTAATCATTCATTTTCGAACGGCAGGCGGGCGAGGCGTTCGGCCTGCGCGGGCTTCATGCGCGAGGCGCGCCAGGCGGCGACGAGGTAGATGCACGAGGCGACCGCGAGGGCGATGATGGGGAAGATGAGCTGCCAGTCTTCGTAGATGATGCGACGGAACATGGGGGAGGTGGTTTGATTTTAGTAGTGAGTAGCGAGTAGTGGGCAGTGAGTAGAATTGGTGCGGCAGTGAGGTTAGTCCGGCATGCTCGCTACTCGCTACTGGCTACCCGCTACTTTCGGTTGCGTGGGCTCCCACGTCTGGCCGAGGCTCTGGAGGTAGGCGATGAGGGCGACGACCTCGCGGTCGGGATCGACATAGCGGCCCTGGGCCTTGAGCTCCTTCGCTATGTCCCTGGCCTGATCCTTGGCGAGGGTGTCGATCAGGGCGGGAGACCAGGAAGGGAACGGCACGCCGAGCATCCGTTGCACCCGGATCTTCACGGGGAGGCTCGCGTAGTCGGTGGCCTGCGTGAGGAGCCAGGGGTAGGACGGCATGTTGGAGCCGGTGGAGATGTGGCGCGGGTTCTCGGTGTGGTCGTAGTGCCAGGCATGGTTGTAGCGGCCGCCGATGCGGGCGAGGTCGGGGCCGGTGCGCTTGGAGCCCCATTGGTAGGGGTGGTCCCAGATGGATTCACCGAGGCGGGAGTAGTCACCGTAGCGCATGACGTCGGGCACGAGCGTGCGGATCATCTGCGAGTGGCAGTTGTAGCAGCCCTCGCGGATGTAGAGGTCGCGGCCGGCGAGTTCGAGCGGCGTGTAAACGCGGGCGATGCGGTCCTCGGTCTGCAGCCGGCGGTCGATCGTCAGCATCGGGATGATCTGGATGAGCCCGCCGACGGCCACGGAGAGGAAGGTCAGCACGGTGAACGGCAGGGCGTTGACCAGGAGCCGGTCATACCAGTCGCTCCAGGCCTTGCCGCGCGACTCGAAGTGCCCGATGGCGAGCAGCACGGCGAACATGGTGGCCACCAGGCCGACGAGGTTGAGCACGCCGCTGGTGAACATCCACACGCACGCGGCGGTCAGGCCGAGCGTCGAGTAAACCACGGGGGCGTTGAGGAAGGTGCCGCGCACGCCGAGCGTCTCGCCGGGGACCGGCGTCTCGACGAAGACCTGCATCGTGCCGTTGACGGCGGAGGCGCCGCGGATGCTGCGCCAGACATTCCAGCCCATGATGACGAAGCCGGCGAGGTAGAGCGCGCCGCCGACCACGCGCAGCAGCATGAGGGGGCGGATGGCGTTGAGGGTCTCGATGAAGTTGGGATACTTGAGGATGGTGCCGCCCTCGGCGGTGGCGTTGAGCATCAGGCCCTGGGTGATGCCGGAGGCCCACATGGCCGCGACGTAGAGCAGGATGCCGAAGGTCCCGAGCCAGAAGTGGAGATTGGCGAGCGCGGTGGAGTGCAGCGGGCGGTTCCACAGGCGCGGCACCATCCAGTAGAACATGCCGGCGGCCATGAAGCCGTTCCAGCCGAGCGCGCCGACGTGGACGTGGCCGATGATCCAGTCGGTGTAGTGCGCGAGGGCGTTGACGGACTTGATGGAGAGCAACGGCCCCTCGAAGGTGGCCATGCCGTAGAAGGTGACGCCGGCGGCGAAGAACTTGATAACCGGGTCGGTGCGGAGCTTCCCCCACGCGCCGCGGAGCGTGAGCAGGCCGTTGAGCATGCCGCCCCACGAGGGCGCCCAGAGCATGAGCGAGAACGTCACGCCGAGCAGCTGGAGCCAGTTGGGCAGCGCGGTGTTGAGGAGGTGGTGCGGGCCGGCCCAGATGTAGAGGAACACGAGCGACCAGAAATGGATCACCGAGAGCCGGTAGGAATACACCGGCCGCTCCGCCGCCTTGGGCAGGAAGTAATACATGATGCCCAGGATCGGCGTGGTGAGGAAGAACGCCACGGCGTTGTGCCCATACCACCACTGCACCAGGCCGTCCTGCACGCCGCCGAAGACCGGGTAGCTGTGGAGCAGCGAGGTCGGGATCGACAGATGGTTGACGACGTAGAGCATCGCCACGGTGATGATCGTCGCGATGTAGAACCAGAGGGCGACGTAGAGGGATTTCTCGTGGCGGCGCGCGAGCGTCCAGAAGAAATTGACCGCGAAGACGATCCAGATGCCGGCGACGGCGATGTTGAGGGGCCAGATGAGCTCGCCGTATTCCCGGCCGCGGGAGAGGCGCCGCCACGATGATGAGCTGCCAGCCCCAGAAGTGGAGCGCGGACAGAAAATCGCTCGCCAGGCGCGCTTTCGCGAGGCGCTGGGTCGAGTAGTAGATGCCGGCGAACATCATGTTGCCGACGAAGGCGAAGATGACGGCGTTGGTGTGCAGCGGGCGCAGCCGGCCGAAGCTCAGCCAGGACTGGCCGAAGTTGGCCTGCCAGAAGTTGAGCTGTAGCGCGATCAGCACGCCGACGAGCATGCCGACCACGCCCCAGATGAGGGACGCGAGCATGAACTGGCGGACGACCTTGTCGTTGAACTCGATGGTGGTTTTTTGACCGTTCGTCATAGGGGGCGCGGAGGGCTCAGAAATATATCGATTCGGGACAAGGGTCTTCCCCGGCGGCCGCGTTGTGCTTCTGGCCGTCCGCGCCAGGTGGCCGCGCGCCATCCCGGCCCGCCTTCGCCGAGGCTACGGCGGACAAGCCGGAGGGCCGGCCCCCGCCGGGGCGGCCGGCCGGGTGCGGGGTGTGGTCAGGCGCCCGATCCGGCGCGACCTCGTGCGGGGTTTCGTCCGCCAGGGGCAGCAACGAGTCGCGCTCGGCGCTGACAAAGCGGCGGCGGCGCTGCTCATGCGCGAACAGGACGATGAACAAGCCGGCCAAAAGCAGGCTGAAGAGAATGGTGAGCGGGATGGCGGACATGGCGTGGAAAGTCCGGTTGGCTCAGGCGGAGCGGCGCCGGCGGAGGCCTGGACGCGGGCGGTCCGGCACATGGTGGCGGACGAGTTCCCGGGCCTTGAGCCAGATGTCGAGATCGCGGCCGGACGGGCTGCCCTCCTCTTTCCAGAGGGAATAGGCGCATTTCCGGATGTCCGCCTCGGCGGGTTCAAACTGGGCGTGGCTGTCCTTGCGTTGCTTCATGCGTGGTGAGCAAGCGCCATCCTACCCGACCGTCGCCCCGACCGCTCTGCGCGGATTGGCCATCACCGCGCATTTTTTGCGTAGTTCCGCAAGCGGGGCGCGCCGGCAAGTCCGGGTCGCGGCGGGAGTTGCGGCCCGGCTTGCCTCCAGCTAGCTCGCCGGGCGTCTCCAGACCGGCCGATGGCGCGGTCAGCCCGCCCGCGGCAGCTTCGTCCGCCACACCGTCGGCGACTGGCCGGTCACCCGGCGGAACACGCGGTTGAACTGCGAGAGCGACTGGAAGCCGGTCTCGTAGGCAACCTCGCTGATGCGCTTGTGCGGGTTGAGCAGCAGGTTCTTCACCTTCTCGATGCGCGTGCGCGCGAGGTAGTCGGTGAAGGTCAGGCCGGTGGCCTGCTTGAACATCTTGCAGAAATAAAACGCGCTCGTGTTCACCGCCGCCGCCACCTGCCGCAGCGAGACCTCCTCGTCCTGGTGCTCGGTGATGTAGAGCTTGGCGCGGCTCACCAGCGGCGACTCGACCTTCTCCGCCGTGACCATGAGCTGGTTGCTGAGCGAGGCGAGGTGCTGCGCGAAGATCGTGAGCAGGCGGAGGACGGCCTCGTATTGCTTCTTTTTCAGCACCCGCGTCTGGAAATAGGCCTCTTCCAGCCGCTTCAGGTCGATCTCGACACCGTAGTTGATGAGTTCGCGGGTGAACTTCTTGAACTCCCGGGCATTGGGCTGGTGCAGGAGAATCTGGCCGGTCTGGAGGAAGGCCACGAGGTTGTCGCCGACGCGCACCGGCACGGCGGAGTCGCAGAGCCCGGCGAAACATTTCAGGGTTTTGGGTTCAAGTTGCGCCTCCACCTCGACCTTGCGTTGCAACTGGAGGCACGCCGCGCAGGAATGGTTGGTCTGCGCCAGCAGCGCGCAGAAGGGATTCTGGTTCTTGTCGCCGTGGTGCGGCAGGTCGAAGGCCTCGATGGCCCGCAGGTTGAACGGCAGGCCGGTCGTGTCGCGAAACGCCCGGGCATAATCCCGGTAGATGTCGGAGCGTTTCAGCTGCTCGACCAAGGCCTGGCTGCGTTTGGAATTTTCCCCGGGCGTGGACACGCCTTACTGGATACCCTCAACCCCAACCCGCGCAACTTTCAAATCATTCCCCGGGGCACAAGCATAAGGCCGGACGTGACAGCCAATTAAATTTTCGTCAGGCGCGCCCCGCCGCGGGGATCCGCGCCCGTGGGACACCGGGCCGGTTCGCCTTCCGCCCTGAGCGAGGCCGCCCACGGGGAGGTCAAGCCGGGGCGCCGGCAGGTAGTGGGTCAGTTTGCTGTAGGTCGGGCTTTATGCCCGACAGTCAACCGCCACATGTCGGGGATAAACCCCGACCTACAAAAGCCTCGGCACCCAGATAGAATCAAACTGACCCACTACCCGACGGCAAATATCCCCGGTGAAGGCCGAAAAACAATTTATGCGCTAAAATAAATTTCTTTTCGCAAGGAATGGTTAGCGGGAAAAAATTTTCCCGGATACTGTGACCGCTTTTCGCCGCCATGACCCACTCCGCCGCTTCCCAGCCCGCCCGGTTCAGCACCCGTTCCGCCCCCAGCCTCGCCATCGCCCCGGCCGACCGCTGCGTCTTCAAGCGCGACGGCACCACGGTGCCCTGGGATCTCGCCAAGATCACGCGCGCCATCGCCCTCGCCTTCCGGGAGGTGCAGCAGGACCACTCCGACAATCCCGCGCGCGACGACGCGGCGGCCCGCTACGGGGTCGATCCCGCCACCTTCCGCAAGGCGCAGCGCATCGCCGCGCGGGTCGCGCACATGACGGAGCTGTGCTACCGCGCCGGCCGGCACCCGACCATCGAACAGATCCAGGACAACGTCGAGAAGGCCATCGCCGCCGAGGGCGAGTGGGCGGTCGCGCGCGCCTACATCATCTTCCGCGAGCGCAAGTCCGCGCGCCGGCTCAATCATTACGACGAGAACGGGCTGGCCGACTACATCGCCACCGCCAAATACGCCCGCTACCGCCCCGAGCTCGGCCGCCGCGAACTGTTCCCGGAGGCCGCGGAGCGCGTGCGCGGGATGCACCGCCAGTTTTTTGCCGCCCGGCTCGACCGGCCGCTGCCCGCCCCCCGCTACGACTCGCCCGTGCGCCCGGAGGACCGGGAGCGGCTCGCCAAGTGGCTGACCGGCGCCACGCTGGGCTCGGCCCTCGACCGGGCGTTCGCCGCCGTGTCCGCCCGGCGCGTGCTCCCCTCGATGCGCTCGCTGCAGTTCGGCGGCGAGGCCATCCTCCGCCACCACGCGCGGCTTTTCAACTGCTCCTTCAGCCCGGTGGACCGCCTCGAGTTTTTTCGGGAATACCTTTTCCTGCTGCTGGCGGGCACGGGCTGCGGCTTCTCGGTGCAGCGCCACCACGTCGACCGGCTGCCGCCGCTGCCGGTGCGCGGCGAGGAGCTGGAACTGCCCGTCATGCACCACGCCGTGAGCGACACGATCGAGGGCTGGGGCGACGCGCTGCACCTGCTCCTGCGCAGCCATCTGGAGCGCTTCAAGGCCGAGTTCAATTTCTCGCAGGTCCGCTCGCGCGGCAGCGCGCTGCGGACCTCGGGCGGCAAGGCGCCCGGCCACCTGCCGCTCAAGCAGGCGCTGCTCGACATCGAGGCCGTGCTCACCGGCGCCAGCGGCCGCAAGCTCCGCCCCCTCGAGGTCTACGACATCTGCATGTTCGCCGCCCGCTCGGTGCTCAGCGGCGGCATCCGCCGCTCGGCCACCATCTGCCTGTTCTCCCCCGACGATGCGGAGATGATGGGCGCGAAGACCGGCCACTGGTTTGAAAAGCACCCGCAGCGCTCCGCCTCGAACAACTCCGCCGTGCTCCCCCGCGCCGCGGCCGACGACACGCTCTTCCGCCGGCTCTTCGCCGCCCAGAAGGAGTTCGGCGAACCCGGCTTCTATTTCGCCGACCACCCCGACTACGGCTGCAACCCCTGCTGCGAGATCGGCCTGCATCCCGTCGTGGGCGGCGAGCTGGACGACGCGGTGGAGGTTGCCCGGCTGCGGGCCTGCGGCTACACCGGCCCGGTGGAGCCCGGGACGCGGCTCAGCGGCTGGCAGATGTGCAATCTGAGCACGATCAACGGCGCGGCCCTGCATGACGCGGACGACTTTCTCGCCGCCTGCATCGACGCCGCGGTCATCGGCACGCTGCAGGCCGCCTATTCCGACATCCCTTACCTGGGGCCGGTGACCCGTTATCTCAACGAGCGCGACGCGCTGCTCGGCGTCTCCATCTGCGGTTTCATGGACAACCCGGAGATCCTCTTCAATCCGACCGTGCTGGAGCGCGGGGCGCGCCTGACCCGGACGGTCAACCAGATCGTCGCCGAATGCCTCGGCATCCGGCCGGCGGCGCGCGTGACCTGCGTCAAGCCCGAGGGCACGGCCTCATTGCTGCTCGGCGCGGCCTCCGGCATTCATCCGCATCATGCGCGGCACTATTTCCGCCGGGTGCAGGCCAGCCGCCGCGACCCCGTTTACCGGCATTTTCACGCCACCAACCCGCACATGACCGAGGCCTCGGTCTATCGGCCGGACACCGACGACGTCCTCACGTTCCCGGTCGAGGCGCCGGCCCATGCCATCCTGCGCAATGAGATCGGGGCGGTGGATTTCCTGCATTTTGTGCAGCTCGTCCAGCGGCACTGGGTGCTGGCCGGTGAGGCGGAGCGAACCCACTCGCCCGGGTTGCACCACAATGTCTCCCACACCTGCACCGTGCCGGCGGACCAGTGGGACGCTGTCGCGGATTACATCTGGCGCCATCGCGAAGGCTTCACCGGTGTCGCCCTGTTCGCCCATGACGGCGCCAAGCGCTACCCGCAGGCGCCGCGCGAGGCGGTCGAGACGGACGAGGAGGTGGCGCGCTGGAACCGGCTGAAATACCAGCCGGTCGACTACACCCGGCTCGTGGAGCAATCCGACGAGACCGCGCTCAAGGACGTCGCAGCCTGTGCCGGTGGGGCGTGCGAGCTGGCCTGACCCGCCCGCGGCTCAGCAACCCACGCGAAGTGGTTCACAAAAACTGCGCAGCCGACCGGGCCCGGCGGAGGCATACTGGGCCCGACATGTATGAGAAAATCATCAAGGCGCTGCAGGGGCGCCGGGCGCAGATCCGCGGGCGCTGGGAAGCCCTGCTCCGCATCGAGAAGGTGACCACCCCGCTGGCGAACCCCGACACGCTGGTGTTCGCCCTGGATCAATCCCTCGACGAGATCTTCGCCGCCTTGGGCCAACCCCTGCCCCACAAACCCGACGTGGGTTCGGCCCGGTCCGATGGGCCCAGCCCGTGGCGGGCCTACTTCCGCGCCGGCGAGCAAGCTCTGCTGGAAAGCCTCGTCCTGGTGCAGGCCGAGATGGACTCACTGGATCCGGCGACCCGCGACACCTCGTTTGGCAGCCTCAAGCAGGTGATCAACAACCTGACCCAGCGCGAAATCCAGGCGTGGGGCGCCATCAGCAAGCAACCCGCCAAGCCACGGCGCAAGCGTCATACACCCAAGCTGGCCACCGCCCAGAAGCGACCAAGCCAGTCCCGCATGTCGACCGGGGCATGAGTTCCATCCCTTCCGTCTCCCAGGATCCGATCGCCCAGTTTGTGGTGTGGCTCGGCGAGGCGGTGAAAATCGGCGCGCCCGAACCGACCGCCATGGCCGTGGCGACGGCCGGCGCCGACGGGGCGCCCCAGGTGCGCATGTTGCTCCTCAAGGGCGTTGATGAGCACGGTTTTGTCTTCTACACCAACCTCGCCAGCCCGAAGGCCGCCGATCTCTCGGTCAATCCCCGGGCCGCACTTTGCTTTTATTGGAATTCGCTCAAGCGTCAGGTCCGCGTCTCCGGCCGGGTGGAACGCGTGAGCGACGACGACGCTGATGCCTATTTTGCCACGCGGCCGCGGCTCAGCCAGATCGGCGCCTGGGCGTCGCACCAATCGCGCCCGATGGCCGACCAATTCGAATTGGAACGCAACTGCGCGGCGGTCGCGCTGCGCTACGGCCTCGGCGCCGTGCCCCGCCCGCCCCACTGGTCCGGCTACCGCGTCGTCCCGGAACACATCGAGTTCTGGCACGAAAAACCTTTCCGCCTGCATGAACGCGTCCGCTTCACCCGGACAAAGGGCGGCTGGACGGCGCAGAGGATTTTCCCCTGACACACGGGCGGACTGCATGCTGACTCCCTCCCGGCGTTCAGCGTGGCGTGGATGATCCCGCTTATTGGCAGGCGCGAAATTTCAACGGCCTATCGCAACGAGTGCGGTGGCGGCCTCGTCGAGACCGCCCTTCAGCCCCTGACGCTGGTGAACGATCTCGCCCTCGCGATTGAGGATGGTGACGAGGTTCGAGTGGGCAAACATGCCGTCGGTCTCCTGCTTGTATTTCACCCCGACGAGGGCCGCCAGTTCGCGCACGGAGTCGTCATCCCCGCGGAGCAGCACCCACTGGCCGTCGAGCCCGCGCTGCGTGCGATACTTCGCCAGCACTTCGGTGGTGTCCCGGGCGACATCAAAGGAGACAAGGACAAAGACGGTCTGGGCGCGCAGTTCGGCCGGCAACCGGTCCTGGATGGCGAGCAGGTCGGTGACAGTCAGCGGGCAAGCGTAGCCGCACGAGGCGAAAAACATGTTGAGCACGACGGGCCGGCCGCGCAACGAGGCGAGCGCGACTGAGTGATCCGTGTCATCGGTGAATGTCGCCCCGAGTTGGTAAAGTGAATTCCGGGTGAATGGCGTGGCGGCCATCGCCGCGCAGCAGGCGTCGGGTTTTTTCGCCGATTCGGCGGCAAAGAGACAACTCGCTAGACAAAGGCCGGCGACGGTGGACAGGAAGGTTTTCATGGGAGGTTTTTGGCGCAGCGGAAGCCGAGGGAGGTCGTGGTGTTGTTGGCCTTGAGGGAGGAGCGCAGCGCGGCGCGCATGAAGGCGGCGTAGTCCGACGGATCCTTGGCCCCGACCGAGCCGGCCCCGCAGAAGAGGTCGCGTTCGAGTCCGGCATCGCCCCGCGATTCACCGGTGACCATGGCGGTGTTGAAATCATCGACCCACTCCCAGACGAGGCCGTGCAGGCCCCGCACGCCGTGGAAGTCGGGTCGGGCGGCGGCGGCCGCCGTATGCACCGCGGGCACCGGACGCGCGAGCCAGGCATAGAGGTCGCGCTTCTGCTCGGGATCGTTCCGGCCGTCGGGCCGCGAGTAACCGGCGGCGGCCGCCAGTTCCCACTCGGCGGTGGTCGGCAGGCGCCGGCCGGCCCAGCGGGCGTAGGCGCGGGCCGCAAACCACGAAACGCGGACGACGGGCGCGGCCGGCGGCGCCTGCGGCCCCAGTGCGAGGTCGCCGGCCCAGTGCTCCAGGTAGGAGGAGTCGGCAAAAAGCCCGCTCACCTGCGAGCGGCGCCAATGCGGATGGTCCGTCACGAACGCCAGAAACTCCGCATTGGTGACCGGCCGTTCGTCGAGCAGAAACGAGCCGACCGCCACCTCCGCCGCTTCCTTGGTCGTGCGCTGCAGCGGCACGTAGATGCCCGCCGGGATGAGCCGCATGGCGGCATCATCGGTTTCGGGTTTTTGATTTTTTACTGCCCCGCCCGCCGTCATCACGCCCAGCAGCAGCGCGCACACCCCCCCGGCCCATTTGTAACGTAATACGTTACAAACGGCGGGGACCTCAGGCGGCCCTGAAGTGGCGGCGGGCATGATGTCGGCGCCAGATTCGCTCAGTGGATCTGAGTGCGGATGGCCTTCACCTGGTCCGTGGTGAACGCGTCGCCCTGGTTGCCCCAGGCGTTGAAGACGTAGGTCAGCACATCCGCGATCTGCGTGTCGGTCAGCACCGCCTCCAGCGGCGGCATGACGCTGTTGAAGGCCACCCCGTTGACCGTGATGGGACCGCTGAGACCCTGGAGGATGGTGCGGATGGCGCGATCGCGGTCGGCCAGCATGTAGTCCGAGGCGGCCAACGGGGGGAAGACGGCGGGCAGGCCCTTGCCATCGACCTGATGGCAGGAGACGCAGAGGCCCATGTAAACCTGCTTGCCTTTCTCCGCCCGGATTTCCTTCGTGAGCCCGGCGATCCGGGGATTGGTCTTGAGCTCGATGGTGAACAGCTCCTGCAGCTCGGCCTCGCGCTTCGCGGATTCGGAGCCCGCCTCGGCCTGCGCGCCGAGATAGATGGCGTCAATCTCCTTGCCGGAGTAGATGACGCGGTTCTCCGCGCCGGCGACCTTGAGCATGCCGAGCGCGCCCTTGTTGAACGCCCGGGTGAGCGAGTGGTCCACGAGGATGAAGGTGCCGGGCACATCGACCTTGAACTCGACGAGCGTCGCGCCGCCGGAGGGCACGAGCGTGGTCTGCACGTTTTCCTGGATCCATTTTGTGCCGCCTTCGGGCCAGACCTTGTCAAAGATTTCACCGATGACGTGGAAGGAGGAGGTCACGTTCGGCCCGCCGACCCCAAAATAGAGACGGACGTGCTCACCGACATTGGCGGTGATGGCCTTGTCCCCGACCAGGGAACCGACAGAGCCATTGAACACGATGTAGGGCGGGCGTTCGTCGATGGCCTTGGCCATGTCGAAGGATTGCAGGCCTTCCTCGCCGTATTTGCCGGTGGTGTAGAACTCGCCCTGCATGACGTAGTATTCCTTGTCCACCTTGGGCATCCCGCCCTTGGGTTCGACCAGGATGAGGCCATACATGCCGTTGCCGACGTGCATCGGCACGGGCGCGGTGGCGCAGTGGTAAACGTAGAGGCCGGGGTTCAACGCCTGGAAAGTGAACTGCGAGCTGTGGCCTGGCGCCGTGAACGTCGAGGTCGCGCCGCCGCCGGGGCCGGTGACGGCGTGCAGGTCGATGTTGTGGGGGAGCTTCGAGGACGGGTGGTTGTTGAGGTGGAACTCCACCACGTCGCCCTCGCGGATGCGGATGAACGAGCCGGGCACGCTGCCGCCATAGGTCCAGAAGGTGTATTCGACGCCGTCGGCGAGCCGGCCCACGACCTCGCGCACCTCGAGGTTGACGACGACGCGCGCCGGATACTTGCGGTTGATCGGTGGCGGCACCCGCGGCGGCGCGGTGAGGATGGCCTGCTCGACGGGCAGGTTGAGCACATCAAGCGGGAGGACGACCGGGCCCTTGGCGTCGGCCGGACCTTCCGCGGCCTTGATCACGGTGGTCGTGAGCAAAGCGGCGACCAGCACGAGAGTGGCCAGCACAAACACGGGGAGAATATTGCGTGGAGTATTCATGGCGCGTATATTGCCAATAACCCGCCCTGCAAGCAAGGCACCGTTTGCCCAAGGCTGGGCATATATTGCCCCGCCGGACGGACAGCCGCGCGGCGTTACTGACCCGCAGCAAGATTAGCCGAGTCTGCGCCAATCGATGCGCAGGCACCGCGTCGGGATCGGCTATATTGGGGCACCATGAAAAAGATCCTGGTTCCGGTTGATCTCTCGGGCGCGACCGTTCGCGTCTGCAATGTGGCGGCCGAACTGGCCAAGGCGGTCGGTGGCCGGCTGGTCATCCTGCATGTCGTGCCGCCTCCCCCGATGGTGATGAGCGAATACTACGCCTTCGACGCGAGCCAGGTGATCGGTCTCACCAGCGAGGCCCGCAAGCGCGCCGCCCACCGGATGGAGGCGCTCGGCCGGTGGTTCAACAAACGCGGCCCCGCGACCAAGGTGGTGATGCATGAGGGTGATCCGGTCAGCGTCATTCTGCGCACGGCCGCCACCGTCCGGCCCGACTACCTCGTGATCGGATCGCATGGGCATACCGCCGCCTACGACCTGATCATCGGCAGCACGACCCACGGGATAATCCGCAAGCCCCCGTGCCCGCTCGTGCTGGTGCCCATCGCCCAACCCACCCGCAGATAAGGCCGCGCCACCGGGTCGCGGAACACCCACCCGGCCCGGGGCTACATGCTCTGCAGCGTGCGGATGTAGTTGGCGCGCTCGAAGGCGGACGAATCGCGGCAGCGCGCCAGGTTCAGCCGGCCGCGAAAATCTGCCAGGTCGGCGAAGCCCTGCTCCCGCATCCAGATTTCCAGGCCCCGGAGCAGCGTCTGCAGCACCGGCGGTCCATGCCGCAACACCACCGAAACCACCTGCACGGCGTGGGCGCCGGTAAGCAGGGCCTTGGCCGCATCCGCCGCCGAGTGCACGCCGCCGCTCACGGCGAGCGAGCCCCGCACCTGCGGGGACAGGATGGCGAGCCAACGCAGCCGCAGCAACAGCTCGCTGGGTTCGGACAGGTGCAGCACCGGCCGGGCCTCGAGCGTGTCGGGGTCCACATCAGGCTGAAAAAAACGGTTGAAAACCACGATCCCCGCCGCACCCGCCAGCTCAAGCGCGACGGCGAGCTGGGCGACCGACGAATGGAAGGGCGAGAGCTTGACCGCCACGGGGATGTGCACCGCGTCGGCGATTTCGGCCACGGTCCGCAACATTTCGGTCTCCACCTGGTCCGCCGCGATGGCCGGGTTGGTGACGACCTGGTAGAAGTTAAGCTCGATGGCATCGGCCCCTGCGCGTTCCAGGCACACCGCAAATTCGGTCCAGGCGCCGGGTTGGTGGCCGTTCAGCGAGGCGATCACCGGAATCGTCAATTGCTCCTTCAGCAGGTCCAGTTGCCTGAGATAGTGGTCGGGCGAAAACTGGTAGTCGGCGTATTCCGGAAAACCCAGCCCCAGGTTTCCGCTCGCCGCCGCCGGCGGCTCCAGTTGTTCCTCGAACAGGGAGCGCATGACGACCGCCCCCGCCCCGGCGTCCTGCAGCTGCCGCGCCAAGGGCGCGTCATCGCAAAGGGGCGAAGCGCCGACAACAAAGGGGCTGCGGAGCGGCAACCCGAGATACCGGGTGGCGAGATTCATGGGGCAACAGGGACCGGGCCCACTATGCGCCGTCATCCGGGCAACAGCTCGGCGTTTGTTGGCTTTATCCGCGCAACTCTTGTCCGGCAGCCGTGTCAGATGGTGCGGGAGTGCTGGAGTGCCGCGGTGGTGACCGTCGGGTCGAACCGCATCGCGATCACCCGGAGGAGCGGCACGCCGGTGCGCGTGACCTCGATCCCGGTGGCGGTCCGGTGCAAAAGTCCGTCGGCCTCCAGGTCGGCCAGCGAGGCCAGCTCCGCGGCGTAGACCGACGAAAAATCAAGGCCGAGGCGCGCGGACAGCGCGGGGAAATCCAACCGGCGGTCGCACATCAGGCGCATGATGATGGTGCGCCGCCGGGTGTCCTCCACCGAGAGCCGCAGGCCGCGCTCGACCGGCAGCCGGCCCGCGTCGAGGGCGGCACGCCATTCCGCCAGGGTCTTGTGGTTCTGCCGGTAAGTGTCGGGGGTGGACGAGATTGCCGAGATGCCGAAGGAGTAAAGCGAGGCTCCGCCGTGCGTGCTGTAGCCTTGGAAATTCCGGTGCAGCGTGCCGGTGCGCAGCGCCACCGCCAGTTCGTCATCCGGCTTGGCAAAGTGGTCGAGCCCGATGTCCACATAACCCGCCGCCGTCAGCAGCTCGTGGGCGACGGCGAACATCGCCAGCTTCGCCTCGGGTCCGGGCAGTTGGAGGCGGTCGTCGAAGATTTTCTGCGCCGGCTTGATCCACGGCACATGCGCGTAGCTGAAGACGGAGAGCCGGTCGGGACCGAGGGTGAGCACGTCGCGGATGGTCGCGGCAAAGGAATCCGGGGTCTGCAACGGCAGGCCGTAGATGAGGTCGACATTGATCGACTCGAATCCGGCGGCACGCAGCCACGCGAAAGCGGCCACGTTCAGCGCCTGCGGCTGGTAGCGGTGGATCGCGAGCTGCACGCTCGGATTGGTGTCCTGCACGCCCAAGGAGGCGCGGTTGGCCCCGATGTCCCGCAGGGCGATCACATGGGCGGGGGTCAACCGGCGGGGGTCGATTTCGACGCTGAACTCACAATCGGGGGCGACATGGAAGAACTCGTTGATGATGGCGCCGAGCCGCCGCAGTTCGCCGGGCGGGAAAAATGTCGGGGTGCCGCCGCCGAGGTGGATCTGGGTGACGGGCCGGCGGCGGTCCAGGCGGGCCGCCGTCAGGCTCATCTCGCGGGCGAGGTCGTCGAGGTATTCGCCCGCCGAGGCGAGGCGCTTGGTGATGACCGTGTTGCAGCCGCAGAACCAGCAGCGGCTCTCGCAGAACGGCAGATGGAAATAAAGCGACAGCGGACTGGTTCGACCCGGCTCACCACCCGCGGTGCCGGCCCGATTGTCGTCCAGGATGGCCTTTTCCAGCCGGAGCGCCGGGAGCTCGGCCGAGAACTTGGTGGCCGGCGGGTAGGAAGTGTAGCGCGGGCCCGGCACCGAGTATTTCCGGATCAGGTCCAGATCAAGGGCCGGGGAGCATTGCAGCTGGGTATCTTCGGGGCGGATCATGCGTGGAATCCCAGTATGGCAGGACACCGCCAAACCGGCTGCGCCTGCTTTGCCCAAGACCGCGCAGATCTTGCCGGCCCAGGGTTCAGTTTACAACTTAATGGCCGGGGGAACACTCAGGGAGTCAGTTTGAACCGGGGGACATGAGGCTGTGATTCAACCCGCCAGGGCGCTGCGCCAAAGCCCGCGAGGCAGACCGGCCAGGGCGATGGCGACCAACTGGCTGGCGACGAACGCGGCCAGCCACCAGAATCCGGCGTCCATGAAACCGTAGCTGTGCAGGCCCACGCCGAGCATATTGGTGCCGAACCAGCTCCACGCGGTCACGATGTTGCCGAAGATGGCGAGCGCCATCAGCCCGCGCTGCTGCACCAGACCGCCCCAGCGGGCGTGGAGGATGAGGGCGTTCCAGAGGACGATGATGAGCGCACCGTTCTCCTTCGGATCCCAGCCCCAGAAGCGGCCCCAGGACTGGTCGGCCCAGATGCCGCCGAGCACGGTGCCGACGAAGCTGAAGACCGTGGCGAAGCAGACCACGCCGTAGACCATGCCCGCCAGCGAATCGGCCGTCCGGGCGTCGAGCGAGCGCGTGAAAATGCCGCGCCCGAGGTAGATCAGGGCGAGAAAGCCCGCGAGGAAGGTCGCCGAGTAGCCGATGATCACCGTGACGACATGGGTCGCCAGCCAGAAGTTGGAGTCGAGCACGGCGCGCATCATCTCGAGGGTGTCCCCGCTGAGCGACAGGTGGTGCGCGATGAGGAGCGTGGCGAAGCCGATGAGGCTGGCCGAGACGCTGCCGATGGCGTTCCGGTAGGCCACCTCCAGCACGAGGCAGAGCGCGACCGCACCCCAGCCGGTAAACAGGCCGGCCTTCGAGCCACATGCGGGTGGCGATGCCGGCGGTGGTCAGGATCCAGGCGAGCACCACGAGCCGGTGGGCCGAACGGCCGAGCGCCTCGGGCCACCTGAGCCAGGAAAAGACCGCGAGCAGGAACGCCGCCACATACAGGACCGCGCTGGTGTAGAACGGTTGCGCGGCGTTGAAGCGCGTTTCGAGATCGCTTTTCTGCAGCAACGCCGGGATTTCAGGTTCCAACCGGGCGCGGTAGTCATGCACCGCCGCAGTGAATGCCGCCGGCTGGTGGTCGCGCCACGCGAGGCCGATCCGGATGTAGCCGGCGGTGGCGGCATCGAGCCGGCCGCGGTTTACGCCGGCCAGCAACGCGGCGCCGGTGTTCTGCCAGGCGGTCAAGTCGGCCTGGTTGGTCTCGGGCGGGATCAGGAGGAGATGGCCGAACTGCTCCAAGGTGGCGAAGGAGACGCGCATTTCGAGCAAGGCCTTGGCCGCAGCGGCATCGTGCGGCTGGCCGGCTTTTTTGGCCTGCTCCGCCGCCAGGCCGCCCGGCAAGGCGTGATCAAAACGGGCCAGCCGGTCGAGGTAGTTGTCGGCTCCCGGAGCGAGCAGGCTCATCTGCAGGCTTTGATAGAGCAACAGGTTGTTGCGGAGCTGCACGACCGCCCGTTGAAACGGACTGCGCACCGGGTGCTCGACCGCGTCGGCGAGCCGCCCCTGGCGCTCCAGCTCGGGGAGGCCCGCGGTCAGCTGCGTGAAGGAGAAGCGTTTTTTTCCCGCGCCCTGTTCCGGCGTGAGGTTGAAGAGCGTGAGCACGTCCGGGTGGACAACCTCGAAGACCGTATAGGCATTGGCGGCGGCGGGCCGGTAGAGCATTTCCAGCAGCCACTCGACGGGTTGAAGGGTGCGGCCATCCTTGGCGGTGACGCGCTGGCGGCCCTGCAGCACCAGCAGTGTGGTGCGGGCCACGGTGTCGAGCGGCTTCACCCGGCCGTTGACCAGCGTGGGCAGGCGGCCGAAGGCGCCGAGGTCGTAGTCGCTCTTGGGCGCCCGCGGGAAAAGCGAGGAGGCGACCAGCAGTGCGGCCAAAGCGGGCACGAGGATCGCGACCAGCCGGGCGGCCGGCCAGCGCGGGCCGGCGGGAGCCGGCGCCGAGGCGGCATCGGGGGCGGTGCCGTTGGCTGGACGGCGGCGTTTGCCCACAAAACCGACCAGGTGCAGGCTGAACTGCCAGCCGAGGCCGAGGGTCATCACTCCGCACGCGAGGTAGGGGATCAGCCAGCTCGGGTTGCGCACGACCTGGAGCACCGTGGTCATGTCGTTGTTGGCGAAGCCGGCCTGATAGAAGGTGAGCCCCGCGTAACGCAGCGGATTGTTCATGTAGATCAGCACCTCGCGGTCATCGCGGCCGTCGGGCGTGGTCAGCCGGAGGCGGCTGGAAAAATTCTTCGGAATCTCGGTGCCGACATAGCGGTCGTGGCTGAATTTCAGCAGCGTGAGCGAATACGGCTTGTAGTGCCGCGCAAAGCGCAGCGCGATCTTCCAGGTGCGCCCGGCAAACTCGAAGCGCTGCGGCTCGAGCAGGGGCGAGACCAGCCAGGTGCCGACCGGGCCGTCGGGGCCGGTCAGCTCGACGTAGGCGCCCGGGAGGTTGCGCTCGTCGTGTTTGAAGGTGAGCGGCACGGGCGTGACAATGATGCGCGGGCCGACGCCCTGGGTGGCCGGACCGGTCGGCGTGTTGGCGCTGGGCTTGGCCTCTTGGAGCGCGGCGTTGGGCAGGTAGGTGTGCACCGCGACGCGGAACGGCAGCTTGGGGTGCTGCACCATCTTCTTGCGGGCCAGCGGCGCCTCGGGGATCGCGACCACATCGTCGAACTGCGGGTCGGTGGTGTCGGTGATCGCCAGCTCGATGTTCCGGTAGCTCTCCGAGTAGTTTTTCGTCTCCCCCTGGTCCAGGCGCATCTGATACTCGTCCTGCCAGAGAGCCGTGAGCAACTGGCCGATGAGCAGCAGGACGAGGCCGGCATGGGTCAGCCAGATGCCGAGCTTCCGCCAGGTGAACTGGAAACGGGAGGCCTGCGCCGCCACCAGATTGACCAGCAGCAGGCCGCCCAAGGTGTAGCCGCCCGGGAAGACGGCGAGCGACATGTCGCCCACCTGCCAGAACACGATGAAGGTGTTGAAGTATTTCGCCTGCACCACCCAGATCCCGAGGTTCACCTGGTCAAGCGTGGCGACCAGGATCAGGATGATGGAGAGCAGCAACAGCACGACCGTCAGCCGGAGGGAGACGAACAGGGCACGAACGTCGCGCAGCAGAGTGTTCAGGGCGTTCATGGGGCGGAGAGGGTTTGCACGAAGGCGAGGAAGGCGGGCTTTTCCTCCGCGACCAGCGCGGGGGGACCGGTGAGCTTGAAGAACCAGGTGGCGCCCGCGTGCGGCACCATCGCGCCGAGCAGCCGCTGCGGATTGTCCGCCGCGCCACCGGTGAGGTCGGCGAGGGTGACCGGCAGGCCGTTCACCGTGAGCCGTGTCACCGCGCCGGCGAACTCCGTCCCGGCGATGGGCGGCAGCGAGAGCTGCCCGCGCCAGCGGTTCAGGTTGGCCAGGTCGCCGCCGACATCGCCGGGGAACGCCGTGACGGCGAGCTCGGCGGTGGCGCCGTTCGCTCCGGTGATCACGAAGGTCGCCTTGCGCGCGGCGGTGGCCGGCTTCTCCTGCCAGCGGGCCGGGGCCGTCCATTTGAGGCCGGGACCGTCCGCCTTGACCACCGGCGTGCCGGCCATGTCGGCCGGCGGCGGGGCGGCGGGCGCGGATGCTGGTGTCGCGACGGCCGCCGCGGTGCCGAGGGAAAGCCTCACCGTTTTCAAAAATTCGAGAAACGCGGGTTTTTCCTGCGCGACCAGTGCGTCAGGGCCGGTGAGTTTGAAGAACCAGGTCGTGTCACCAAGCGGAACAATCGCCCCCAGCATCCGCAACGGATTGTCGGCCGGGCCGCCGGCCAGGTCGACCACCTGCAGGGCCAGCCCGTGGGCGGAGAGCGGGGTCAGCGCGGCGGCGAGTTCCACCTCGGTGATAGGTGGCCGGGAGAGCTGGCCGAGCCAGCGGTTCACATTGGCGAGATCGCCGCCGACGTTGCCGGGAAATGCCGTGATCGCGAGGTCGGCGACCGGACCGCCCTCCGCGCCGATGGCATAGCTGCCCTTGCGCATGGCGGAACCGGGCTTGGTTTTCCAAGTGGCCGGGGCGGTCCAAGCCAGTCCGCCCGCCTCGGTCGAGGCGACGGCCAAGCCGCCGGTATCGGCGGACATCGGCGCCGTCGCGGCCGACGCCGACGGGTCTTTCTCCTTGGGGATGCGGTAGGTGGTGACCGGCGCGTCCCGGCACGCGCCAAGACAAAGCGGCAGCAAAATCAGCAGCATCCGGGGCGGGCGGGAAAACATGGCGCGAATCGGAAGGTAAAAACGGCCATGAGGCAAGAGCGTCGGCCGGCGTGGAGGCAAACAGGAGAATTTCATCGTGGACCCCCAGCATGCCCGAATGCGCCTCCGTTGGCTGCGCGTATCTTGCGAGGCTATAAGCAAACCTTGCGCGAATCTCGGCAAGTGATGCGCAGCCAACGCGGCCGAACGCTGCCATATTTGGCGCGACACGGCAGTCCGATTATATCAGCCTCCGCCGTGCCGCCACCATCAAACATGCCAGCCATCCACTCGCCATGAAAAATCGCACCAAACTTCTCACCAGCGGCCTTGTTTTCCTCGCGGGCGCGGCCTTGTGCAGCGCCGCCCCGGTCGCTGAAAACTGGGACAACCACTGCGCCAAGTGCCACGGGGCCGACGGCAAGGGCCAGACCAAGGTCGGCAAAAAACTCAAGCTGAAGGACTACACCGACGCCAAGGTGCAGGCCGAATTGAAGGATGAGGACATGATCAAGGCCACCGCCGACGGCGTCCGCGACTCGGCCGGCAAGGAGACGATGAAAGGCTACAAGGACGAACTCTCCGCCGACGAGATCAAGGAACTCATCGCCCACATCCGCAAGTTCAAGACCTGATCCTGCCCACGCTGACAATGCCTTTGTCTTCGCTGTAGCGGCGGTCTATGACCGCCGTCGAAAATCAAAGGACGTTCGCCCGGCGGTCATAGACCGCCGCTACAACCCATCCCATGGCCGCCTCCGAGTCACCCACCACGCCGACACCCGCCGCGTTCAAACCGCGTTCGCATTTCAACAACTGGATCTCCGCCATCGGCGGTGTGGTGGCCGTGGGCGCGCTGTTCTCCTTCGCGCTGCTGGTCTGGATGGACTTCACGCAGGGGGACAAGAATCCCTACCTCGGCATCTTCACCTACATCGTCGCCCCGGGTTTCCTGATCACCGGTCTCACGTTGGTGTTTTTCGGCGCGTGGGCCCAGCGCCGCTGGATGATCACGCATGCCGCCATGCCCGACAAATGGCGGCTGGACCTTTCCAACCCGGCCCAGCGCCGCGCCATGTTCCTTTTCGTCCTCGGCGCGATGGGCTTCATCATGCTCAGTGCGTTCGGCAGCTACCAGACCTACCATTACTCGGAGTCGGTCCAGTTCTGCGGCCAGGTCTGCCACACCGCGATGAACCCCGAATTCGTCACCTATCAGCGCGGCGCTCATGCCCGCGTGGACTGCGTGGACTGCCACATCGGGTCTGGCGCCGAATGGTTCGTGAAAGCCAAGATCAACGGCATCCACCAACTCATCAGCTACACGCTGGACAATTATGAGCGGCCGATTTCGACCCCCCTCAAGAACCTCCGCCCCGCCCAGGACATCTGCGCCAAGTGCCACTGGCCGGAGAAGTTCCACGGCAACGTGGAGATGAACTACGAGCACTTCCTCTCGGACAAGAAAAACACCCCCTACACGGTGCGCATGCTGATGCATGTGAACAAGAGCGCGCCCGGCAGCCCGCCCGGCGGCATCCACTGGCACGTCAGCGAGACGGAAAAAGTCGAGTATTACGCCACCGACGACAAGCGGCAGGACATCCCCTGGACCCGCGTCACAAACCTGAAGGACGGCACCTCGCGGGTGTTCCGCACCCCTGATTTCACCGGCGAGCCGCCGGCGGACCGGATCCGCGTGATGGACTGCATGGACTGCCACAACCGGCCGGCCCACGTGTTCCCCACCGCCAACGAGGCCGTGGAAAAAGCCATGGCGGACGGCACGCTGTCGCGCAATCTCCCGAACATCAAGCGCGTCGCCGTGCAGGCGATGACCCAGGAAGACATCACGACGAGCGCCCAAGCCGCGCAAAAAATCGCGGACTACCTGCGCGCCAAATACACGGACAAGGCCCTGGCCACCGAGCTGCCCGGCGCCATCGCGACCGTGCAGCAGGCTTTCGCGACCAGCATCTTTCCCGAGCGGAAGGCCGACTGGCGCGTCTACCCCAACAACATCGGCCACAAGGACTGGGCCGGCTGTTTCCGCTGCCACGACAACAAGCACAAGAGCGTGACCGGCCAGGCCATTTCCTCCAGCGACTGCAATTCCTGCCACACCATCCTGGCGCAGGGCAAGGGCGCCGAGCTCGCGCAGTTGAGCGGACTCGGGCTCGAGTTCAAACATCCCGACGGCGACCCCGATCCCGAGCTCAGCTGCGCCGACTGTCACAACGGCGGCATCCAGAAATAGCACGACCCCGCCGGGGATCGTGCCCACCTCAATGCGGGCGTTTTTGACCGCAACCTGGCGCCGTTGATGTCAACTATTAGTTGACATCAATGCGCAGCTAAGCGCCCCCAAGGCCGCACACCCGCCGACAATAATTGCGCGCAACCGGTCAACGGCTGCGTAGCGCCGCCGCCGGTTTTGGCGCATGTTACAGCCACTGTGATGAGCGCTTTGTGTCCAGATGGCGGCCGGTCGGCCCGACGCAGGGAGGCGCCATGCCCGTTCGCGGGCGATAACAGCAAACGACGAGAGGAACCAACCCATGGACAAGAACACACTGAGCATTACCGATAATCGGACGGGCACGGAGTATGTCGTGCCCATCATCGCCGGCACCTACCCCAAATACGGCGCCGCGATCAACGCCCTCGCGCTGCGGCAAATCAAAGTCGGGGAGGACGATTTCGGACTGATGACCTACGATCCGGGATTCACCAACACGGCGGGCTGCAAGAGCGCGATCACGTTCATCGATGGCGACCGCGGAATCCTGCGCTACCGGGGCTATCCGATCGAGGAGCTGGCCGAACGCTGCTCGTATCTTGAAACGGCCTACCTGATTCTGCACGGCGAGTTGCCCACGCCGGCGCAACTGGCGGACTGGCAGCGCCAGATCATGCGCCACGCGCTCCTCCACGAAAACACGAAGAAACTCATGGAGGGTTTCCACCACGATGCGCACCCGATGGGCATGCTCGTCAGCACCGTGGCCGCGTTGTCGACGTTCTATCCGGACGCGAAAAAGCTCTCGGATCCCGTGTTGCGCCGGCTGCAGATTTGCCGGCTCATGGGCAAGATGCCGACGATCGCCGCCTACGCCTACCGTCACGGGATGGGGTTGCCCTATGTTTACCCGGATGACGAGCTCAGCTACACGGGCAATTTCCTCAACATGATGTTCCGGCGCACCGAGGTGAAGTATCGCGTGCTGCACGCCGACCACGAGCAGAATTGCAGCGCCAACGACATGCGCAGCGTGGGCAGTTCGCAAACCGATCCCTACGTGGCCACGGCGGCGGCGGCCGCCGCGCTCTACGGACCGCTGCACGGCGGCGCCAACGAGCAGGTCCTCCGCATGCTCCGGGAAATCGGCTCGAAGGACAAGGTCGCCGACTACATCAAGCGGGTGAAGGCCAAGGAAGTCCGGCTGATGGGCTTCGGCCATCGCATCTACAAGAACTACGATCCGCGGGCCAAGATCATCAAGCGGATCGCCGACCAGGTGTTCGAGGTCACCGGCCGCAACCCGCTGCTCGACATCGCGCTGGAGCTCGAGCGGATCGCGCTGGCGGACGATTACTTCATCTCGCACAAGCTCTATCCCAACGTCGATTTCTATTCGGGCATCATCTACCAGGCCCTGGATTTTCCGGTCGATCTGTTCCCGGTGCTCTTCGCGATCCCGCGCACGATCGGCTGGATCACGCAATGGGAGGAGATGCTCAACGATCCCGACCAGAAAATCGCCCGGCCCCAGCAGGTTTACACCGGGCACGATTGCCGACCGCTGCCGGGAATCAGACGGACCGTATGAAGATCCCCCGGAGCCGGCTCCGGGGATTGGCGGACCCGGCGGGAATAAAATTGGCGCAGTAAACCGCAAAAACTGAGCAGGCGGCCACGCGCCCTTGCGGTAAACTGCGGCATGAATTCTCCCCCGCCCCTGCCCGGCCTGTCCGCGTGGGGCGAGACGCATCCGGTGCATGGGCCGCAGCTGCTCGCCGACCCGCTGCATAACAAGGGCACCGCGTTCACCGACCGCGAACGCGACCGGCTCGGCCTGCGCGGGCTGCTGCCGCCGCGGGTGTTCACGCTGGAGGAGCAGTTGCAGCGATCGCTCACGGCCCTCCGCAGCAAACCGAGCAACATCGAGAAATACATTTACCTGACCAATCTCCAGAACCGGAACGAAATCCTCTTCTACCGGCTCGTGCTCGACCACATTGAGGAGGTGGTGCCGCTGATCTACACTCCGACGGTCGGGGAAGCATGCCTGCAATACGGGTCCATCTACCGCCGGCCGCGCGGCATGTTCATCAGCCTCCGGGAGCGCGGTCGCATCGCCGGAATCCTCCGCCACTGGCCCCAGCCCGGCGTGCGGCTCATCGTCGTGACCGATGGCGAACGCATCCTCGGGCTCGGCGATCTCGGCGCGCTCGGCATGGGCATACCCGTCGGCAAGCTCTCGCTCTACACCGCCTGCGCGGGCGTGCATCCCGGCTACACTTTGCCGATCACCCTCGACGTGGGCACCGACAATGCCTCGCTCCACGCCGGTCCCGCTTACATCGGCCTCAAGGAGAATCGCGCGCGGGGCGCCGCCTACGACGGGTTTATCGCGGAGTTCGTGCTCGCGGTGAAGGACGTCTTCCCGCACGCGCTCCTCCAGTGGGAGGATTTCGGCAACACGAACGCCTTCCGCCTGCTGCGCCAATACCGGCATCACCTGCCCAGCTTCAACGACGACATCCAGGGCACGGCCGCGGTCGCGCTCGCGGGCGTGATCGCGGCGCTGCGGCTCACCCGGTCCACCCTCGCGCAGCAGAAATTCCTCTTCCTGGGCGCGGGGGAAGCGGGCACGGGCATCGCCGATCTGTATGTCGAGGCCGCGCGGGCCGAGGGCCTGGGCAAAGCCGAGGCGCGCGCGCGCTGCTGGTTCGTCGACTCCAAGGGGCTCGTGGTGAAGAACCGCGGCGACCGCCTCGCCGAGCACAAGCTGCCCTACGCGCACGAGCACCCGATGATCGTCCCGCTCGCCGACGCGGTGAAGGCGGTCAAGCCCACCGCGCTCATCGGCGTGTCGGGCACCCCGGCGACCTTCACGCAGGAAATCGTCGGGACCATGAGTGCGCTCAACGCCCGCCCCATCATCTTCGCGCTCTCAAACCCCACCTCCAAGGCCGAGTGCACCGCGGAGCAGGCTTACACCTGGTCGGCGGGCCGCGCCATTTTTGCGAGCGGCAGTCCCTTTGCCCCCGTGGAATTCAACGGGCAGCGCCATGTGCCCGGCCAGGGCAACAACATCTACATTTTCCCCGGCGTCGGGCTCGGCGCGCTGGTGAGCGGGGCGCGCGAGGTCACGGACGCCATGTTTCTCGCCGCCGCCCGGACGCTCGCGCAACTCGTGCAGCCCGAGGACCTGGCGGTCGGCCGCGTATATCCCCCGCTGACCAGAATCCGCGAGGTCTCCCTCCGGATCGCCACCGCCGTCGCCACCGCGGCCCACGAGGCGGGCCTGGCGCAAACGCCACGTCCGGCCGATATCGCGGCTGACATCCGGACGCGGATGTTCGAGCCGGTTTACCGGGACTACGCGCCGGGACCATCGTGATGATCGCCACCCACCCCCGGTTGCCCGCCTTTTCCCGCGCACTGCTGGCCTGCGCCGCCCTCGGCCTCGCGAGCGGGCAGGCCGCCGATCTGCCGGCCCGGCTCGCCGCGAAACCGGCCGTGCCCAACTCGGAGTGCATGGACTGCCACGAGGGGGAGTTCAAAGCGCCCAAGAAGGGTTTGCCACCCGTGTGGATCGGGGTCCGGCCCGAGCTCTTCGCGAAATCCGTCCACGCCGCCCTGAACTGCGTGGACTGCCACGCCACGCTCACGGAGACCCCGCACGACTCCAAGCTGCCACCGGCCCAATGCGCCTCATGCCACGAGGCCGCCACCAGGCAGTTTGCCGCCAGCATCCACGGCGTGGCCCGCCCCGGGGGTCAGCCCGTCGCGGCCAATTGCACGACGTGCCATGGCAACTCCCACGAATTGCTGCCGGTCAAGCACACCGACTCACCGGTCGCCAAATTCAACCTGCTCGGCACCTGCGCCAGTTGCCACGAGGGCGACAAGACCAGACAGGGACTGAAGAATGGTGACGGCATCGCGCATTTCCGCGACAGCATCCACGGCCAGGGCCTCTACAAGATGGGGCTCAACGTGTCCCCGTCCTGCAACGACTGCCACGGCGTGCATGACATCAAGTCGATCAAGGACACCGCCGCCCACACGAGCCGCGCCGCCCTCTCCCAGACCTGCGGCGCCTGCCATGTCGGCGTCGAGAAGACCTACGCGGCCAGCGTGCATGGCCGGCTGCCGCTCCAAGCCGGCGGGAAGACGGCGGTCTGCACCGACTGCCACACCGCGCACGACATCGAGCGCCCCGGCAGCGCGCATTTCAAAAAGACCATCGACCAGAAGTGCGGCCAGTGCCACCAGGAGCGCCTCGCCAACTACCGCGAGACCTACCACGGCAAGGCCATGCTGCTCGGCAAGGCCAACACCGCGCCCGCCGTCGCGGCCTGCTACGACTGCCACGGTCACCACGACATCCTGAAGCACACCGACCCGGGCTCGAAGCTCTCGGCCGGCAACATCGTCCAGACCTGCGCCGCGTGCCATGAGGGCGTGAACGCCGCCTTCACCCAATACCAGCCGCACGCGGATCATACCGACGGCGTGAACTACCCCGCGCTGCACTGGGCCTACCTGGCGATGACGTCGCTGCTCGTCGGCGTGTTCGCCTTCTTCGGCGTGCATACGCTGCTTTGGGTGCTGCGCTTCGCCCTCACGTATGTTCGCGATCCCGCCGGCTTCCGGGCGGCCCGCGCTGCCCTGCACGACGACACCGAGACCTACCGGCGCTTCACCCCTTACGAGCGCTTCCTCCACATGCTGGTCGTCACGAGTTTCCTCATGCTGGTGCTCACTGGCATGCCGTTGAAATTCTACTATACCGAATGGGCGCGCCTCCTCTTCAACCTGCTCGGCGGACCGGAGGCGGCGCGCTTGCTGCACCACCTCGCCGCGCTCGTCACCTTCCTCTACTTCGCGCTGCACCTCTCCAGCCTGGCGCGGAGCCTGTGGCGGCAGCGCGGCGGCCTGCGGAATCCCGTCACCGGGCGGTTCGAGCCCGGCCGGTTCTGGGCCGCGGTCTTCGGCCCCGACTCGATGGTGCCCTCCTTCCAGGATTTTCACGATTTCATCGCCCACTTGAAATGGTTCTTCGGCCGGGGCCCGAAACCGTCATGGGACCGCCGTGTTCTGGGGCGTGGCCATCATAGGCCTGTCCGGACTCGTGCTCTGGTTCCCGCGGTTTTTCACCACGTTCCTGCCGGGCTGGACGATCAACCTCGCCGTGGTGATCCACTCCGACGAGGCCCTGCTCGCCGCCGGCTTCATCTTCACCTTCCATTTCTTCAACACGCACTTCCGCCTCGACAAGTTCCCCATGGATACCGTGATTTTTTCCGGCCACATCTCGAAGGCGGAGATGCTGACGGAGCGCCGCCGGTGGCATGACCGCCTCGTCGCCTCCGGCAAGCTCGAGCAGCACCGCGTCATCCACAGCGACTGGGCCGAACGCCGGACACTTTACCGCACCCTGGGCTTCATCTTCGTCGGCCTCGGGCTCCTGCTGCTCGGCCTGATGATCTACGCCCTGCTGAGCCGGCTGGGGCACTAGGCCGTTTTCGCCCGACCCTGCGTCTTCGGATCGCCTGAAGCTCCAATTTACAACCACCAACTCCAATGAATCACGAATGGCCAGTCTTCGGACGCGGAGATTCGAGGGTTCATCGTTTGATGTTTCATTGGAGCTTGGCGTTTGGAGGTTGGAGCTTTTAACGCCATGTTCGACTCCACACTTATTGACTCCCTGCTCATCCGGATCTTCCGCTTCCGCACGCGCGGCTTCCTCCGCATGACCGAGTGCGACGGGGCCTTGCCGCCCCGCCCGCGCACCGGCGGGTGCTACCTTTATGTGCATATCCCCTTCTGCGAGGCGCTGTGCCCGTTCTGCTCCTTCCACCGGGTGCTGCTCTGCCGGCCGCAGGCGCACCGTTATTTCACCGCCCTGCGCCGCGAGATCGAGCTCTACCACCAGGCCGGCTTCGAGTTCTCGGGCGTCTACTTCGGCGGCGGCACCCCGACCGTCGAGCCGGAGGAACTGCTCGAGACCATCGCCCTGGTGCGGAAGCGCTTCGCGGTCCGGGACATTTCGGTCGAGACCAATCCCCGCGATCTCCGCCCACCGCTGCTGGCGCAGTTGCGCCGCGGCGGCGTGACCCGGCTGTCGGTGGGCGTGCAGAGTTTTGACGACACGCTGCTCCGCGAAATGGGCCGCTTCGAGAAATACGGCAGCGGCGCCGAGATCGCGGACCACATCCGCGGCGCGGCCGGGCTCTTCCCCACCCTGAATGTCGACCTGATCTTCAACCTGCCGCACCAGACGCTGGCCTCGCTCGAGCGCGACCTGGACCTCTTCCAGACGCTGGGCGCCAACCAGGTCTCCTGCTACCCGCTGATGACCTCGCCCGCGGGGCTGCGCCGGATGGCCGGCGCGATGGGCGTGCCCGACCGCCGGCGGCTGCGCCAGTTTTATCAGACCATCGGCCGGCGGCTCGCGCCCGGATTTGCGCCGACCTCCGCCTGGTGCTTTACGCGGAACGGCGGTGGCAGCGACGAATACATCGCCACCGCGGACAACTACGTCGGGGCGGGCAGCGGCGCCTTCAGCTACCTCGACGGCACGCTCTACTCGACCACGTTCTCCCTTGCGGCCTACGAGCAGCGCATCGCGGGCGGCCTGACCGGCATCGTGACCAAGCACCAACTCGGTGACACCGAGCGGATGAGATATGCGTTGCTGGTGCGGATGTTCGGCCTCGGCCTCGACCGGGAATGGGCGCGACAGCACTACGGACCGGGGTTTTTCCGGCGACTGTGGGGTGAGCTGTTCACCCTGGAGGTGCTGGGCGCCGCGATTCGCGATCCGCGCGGCTGGCGGCTGACCGAAAGCGGCCGGTATTGGCTCATGCTGATGATGGCGGAATTTTTCCAATCGGTGAACACCTACCGCGACGCGATGCGGGATCATGTCCAGACGGAGCAGGCCACCTGGGGGCCGGTCGCCAGGGTTGGCCACATCCAAGCCGGCGCATGAACTCATAGATGACACAAGCACATCTTATTCTTGGTCTGGCACTTTGCCGCCAAACCATGCATATATCTCCGCAAGCAATGCGCAGCCAGCACCGCCACGATCCGCTAAAGTGTCGGCGCTGAATCAGATCTTCACCACCCCACACCTAGCACCACCCCCGACCTTTCCGACCATGAAACTTCCGCTTCGCTGGACTAAAAACACGCTGCTTTTCGGCGGCATCGCCGCCTGGGGCCTCCTGCTGGTCTCCTGCGTATCCGTAAACCGCGCCGTGTTCGCGCCGCCCTCGGTGCCGGGCGCGAAATTCGCCGGCTCCCAGGCCTGCGCCGAGTGCCACGACGACAAGACCACCGGCTTCCATGACGCGACCCACGCAAAAATGATGGCCCCGGGCGACAACGCCAAGGAGATCGGCTGCGAATCCTGCCACGGCCCCGGCAGCCTCCACGTCAAGTCCGGCGGTGGCGCCGGCACGATCGTCAATCCGGGCACCTCGCCCGAGACCTGCTACCAGTGCCACCTGGACAAGCGCGCCGAGTTCGACCTCCCGTCGGCCCACCCGGTGAAGAACGGTCAGATGAGCTGCAGCGACTGCCACGACTCGCACCAGGGCAACTCCATCCTCACAGGCGGCACCAATCTCGCCGGCATCAACGACACCTGCCTCAAATGCCACAATGCGCAGGCCGGCCCGTATGCGTTTGAGCACGAGGCCGTCCGCGAAGGCTGCGTCACCTGCCACAGCCCGCACGGTTCGGTCAACGCCCGCATGCTCAAGACCACCAACGCCAACCTCTGCCTGCAGTGCCATTCGCAGACCCAGACCGCCGCCGGGGTCATCGTCATCGGCGGGCGCGACCATGCCGGCTCGCTTAACCGCGGCACCTGCTGGACCGCCGGCTGCCACGAAGGCGTCCACGGCTCCCACGTCAACAACTCGCTCCGCTTCTAACCCCCATCACCCGCCAATCAGGGAAACCGCCATGAACACCACCGCTTTTCTCCACACACTCCGCCGGCCCATGCTGGTGCTCGCCGGGGCGGGCCTGCTGGGCCTGCCGGGCGCCCTGAGCGCCCAAACCGACAAGGCCAAGGAGCCGACCTACGAGAACTACATCGACTTCTCCGCAGGCTACAACCTGCAGAACGGCGACCGCCCCGGCTTCCAAAAAGGCTTTCAACTGAACAAAGAGGGCTTCGGGGGCATCGGGGACCTGTTCTACACCCGCCAGCTCAACGATGACACCACCCTGAAGCTGCGCGGCCGGGCCTTGCCGGGGAATGAGAACTACCTCCTCGACCTGGGCATCACCAAGGATGAGTTCGGCTATCTGAAGTTCGGCTACAAGGCGTTCCGGACATGGTATGATGGCAGCGGCCAGTATTACCCGCCCAACCAACTGCTGGTTCAGCTCTACGACGAGGATCTGCATCTGGATCGCGGCAATCTGTGGTTCGAGGCCGGCTACACTCCGGCGGACAAGCTGAACTTTATGTTCCGCTACGATCTTTTCACCCGGAAGGGCAAAAAGGACACGCTGTTCCTCGGCGACTCCGCCCTGGCCGTCAGCCCGGTCACGGTGGCCGCCCGCGGCGTGCTGCCCGCCTTCCGCACCCTGGACGAAAAGCGCCATGTGCTGAAGGCGAAACTGTCCAAGCAATCCGAAAAGACCGGCTGGCAGATCGCCTCCACTTTCGACAAGGCCGAACTGGACAACAGCTACAACGTCCGCCGCCGCTACAACGAGCCCGCCTCGTCCTCGACCCGCAACGTCTCGCCCGACCGCCTCTTCACCCTGAAGGACGGCACGGAGACCGATCTCTTCGCGCTCCGCGGTTCCGTCAGCACCCAGCTCAACGAGAAGCTGTCGGTCAACACCGCGGTGTCGCGCACCACGATCGACACCACCCTGCACGGCAGCCGCATCGTCGGCAACGGCCCGG
>LNEH01000182.1 GCA_001464505.1 Verrucomicrobia bacterium Ga0077533 | reverse complement strand
CACCTTCAAGACTCCGCCGGCTTTTCCCAGCAGCGTATAGACACTGCTGAGCGCCAGGGACTTTTTCGTGCGCGCTTTGATCCAGGCTTGCGCCTCCTTCGCGCGGCGGAACTGGCCGAGCCGCAATTGCCCGACAAAGGCCGCGTGGTCTTCGCCCCCCAAGGTGGGCTCCGGGCCCCCGCTGTGGCCGCGGGTGAGCAGCATGCCCACTCCGCCGCTTTCCACCGTCGCAAGATAGTTGAAGACGGTGGCGCGGGAGACGCCGACGGCGTCGGCAATTTGCCCCGCACTCAACTCGTGTTGGGCGATGAGCCGGAGGACGAGCAGCCGTTTTCGGGCCCATTCCGGCTGGGGCTGCGCCCAAGCGCTCGCCAGTTCCTCCAATCTTTTCTTCCCCAGTTCTCTCAGGATTCTTGCCATGACACAGTTCACCCTAATTTGCTCCGCTTGTATAGTCTATTTGTGCCTGATAAATGGTATTACATCTGGCCCAAGCTTGGAAGCAATTCCCAGTCATCGTGATGACCGGTGCGCGCCAGGTGGGCAAGACCACCTTGGCCAGGAAGTTCCTCCCCGAGGCGGGTTATATCACCTTGGACGTGCCTGCGGAAGCGGAGCGCGCCCGCCTGAGTCCGGCCGAATTTTTTCAGCCGCATGCGCGGCCCCTGATCTTGGATGAAGTGCAGTATGCCCCGTCGCTTTTCCGGCAGCTCAAGCTGCTGGTCGATCAGGACCGGCGTCCCGGCCAATACCTCGTCACCGGTTCGCAGAGCTTCAGCCTGATGGCTGGCGTTACCGAATCGCTCGCCGGCCGTTGCGCTATCCTCACGCTGCCGGCGTTGAGTCTGCCGGAATTGCCGGACACCATGAACCTCGCGTCCATCGACTCTTTCCTGTGGCGCGGCGGCCATCCCGAACTCTGGCAGAAGCCGGAACTCGACCGCAGCTTGTGGCTTGGCTCCTACCTCACCACCTATCTTGAACGCGATGTGCGAAATCTGCTCAGCGTCGGCAGCCTGCGGGACTTCGACCGGTTTCTGCGCGTTGCCGCGCTGCGCGCCGGGCAGATTCTCTCCTACGCCGATCTCGCCCGCGACGTCGGCATCTCGCCGCACACGGCGAAAAGCTGGCTCTCGGTGCTGGAAGCGAGCCAGCAGGTTTTCCTCCTGGAGCCCTACCACCGGCAGCGCACCAAGCGGCTGGTCAAGTCGCCGAAGCTCTACTTCACGGACACCGGGCTCCTGACCTACCTGATGGGCTTCAGCGCGCCCTCCGAACTGCCCCGCCACGCGCTGTGGGGTGCTGTCTGGGAAAACCTCGTCGTCGCGGAAATCAGGAAAAGCTTCCTCGTGCGCGGGCAACGCCCGCCGCTCTGGTTCTGGCGCACCTTCGCGGGCGACGAGATCGATCTGCTGGTGGAAGTTGCGCCCGAGCGCTTTATCACCGTCGAGTGCAAGGCTGCCGCGCAAGCGGACTTGACCGCTGTGAAAGCCAACCGCGTGCTCAAGGAGGAATACGGCCCCGATGCCGTGGCGCAGGCGCTGGTGGTCTGCCGCACCGACCGGGCCTATCCCCTGGCGGCAGCAACGGAAGCGGTGCCGCTCGTGGGTCCGGGTGGCTTGCTCGGCCGGCAGGAATTTGCGGGCTGAGATAAGGCCGGGCTTATTTTGCCGATCAGCGACAGCCCCGAACCCCTGGCGCCCCGCAGCCCGGCATTCCTCCTGGTCATCGCGGAGGCGAACCCGGAGGAACTGGCCGGCGCATCAATTCCGACGCTGTTTAGGGCACCACGAGATAGTTTGACTCCGAGAATCGTGCTCGCCCGGCCGGGTGGGGTTTGTCAACGTCCGCGAGTGCTATCGCCCGGGTGGTGGAATTGGCAGACACAAGGGTCTTAGAAGCCCTCGCCGCAAGGCTTACAGGTTCAAGTCCTGTCCCGGGCACCAACCTTCGCCGGGCTTTGCGAGAATGAAGGTTGACCTCCGTAGCCTTGGCGAAGGAGGACATACCACTTGCAAAGCGAGTCGAGTGGCTACGGCTGGCAGGTTCCCCCTCGCCCTGCGGGCCACGGAGCACACGGCCAGCCAATCGTCAGGGCTAGAATAGCCCGAGGATCAGCGAGGGGAACACGCCGAGGATCACGAGCAGCGCGGCGGAGATCAACAAGGCGCATGCGGCCGGCAGCGGAACCTTCACCGGTGCGGCATCTGCGGCCGGCTTGGCCACGAGGGCCTGCTTGAGGATGAGCAGGTAATAGTAAAGCGCCACGGCGCTGAGCGCGATGGCGAGGAGCGCGAGCCAGCCCGCCGGGCCGGACAGCCCGCCGAGCCGGAGCACGGCGGCGAATACCGCGAACTTGCCGAAAAATCCGGCCAGCGGCGGGATGCCCGCCAGCGAGAGCACGAAGACCGCCAGGCAACCCGCCAGCAGCGGCGAGCGCCGGTGCAAGCCGGCGAGATCGGTGAGCTTCTGGGCCGGACCGGTGGCCTCAAGGACGGCCAGCACCCCGAAGGCGCCGACCGTGGCAAGGCCGTAGGTGGCGGCGTAGTAGTAGAGCGGGGCCACGCCCAGCCGCCCGGCGGCGATCACGCCGAGCAGCAGCGCGCCGGCGTGGGCGATGGCCGAATAGGCGAGCAGGCGGCGGACGTTTGATTGGGCGAGAGCGCCGAGGTTGCCGAGCAACAGCGAAGCGCCGGCGATGAGCGCCACGACCGGGCCCCAGCCGAGCGTCACCGGCGTGTGCGCGATGGTGCCGACGGCGGAGCCGAGACCGGGCCAGAGCAACCGGGTGAAAACGACCAGGCCCGCCAGCTTGGAGGCGGAGGCGATGAGGGCCGCGGCGGGCGCGGGCGCACCCTGATAGACATCGGGCGCCCAGAGGTGGAAGGGCGCGGCGGCGGCCTTGAACCCGAAGGCGACAAGCACCATCCCGAGCGCGACCAGCAGGAGCGGCGACAGTCGCTGCAGCGCAAGTTGCGAGGCGATCGTGCCGAGGTCGAGCGAACCGGTGAGACCATAGAGCAGGCTGAAGCCGAAGAGCAAAAACGCCGCCGCCATGCCGCCGAACAGGAAGTATTTCAGCGCGGCCTCGGCGGACTCCGGCCGCGTCTTGTCGAACCCGGTCAGCACGTAGAGGGACAGGCTGGCCAGCTCGACGGCGAGGAAGACGATGAGCAGCTGGTTCGCCGCCGCCATCAGGGTGAAGCCGGTCGTGGCGAAGAGCACGAGGGCGACAAACTCGGCCGGATGCCGCAGACGCGAGGGCGGCGGCAGCAGACACAGCGCCAGGCCGGCGAGCGTGATGACGCCGACCCGGGTGGCCACCGTGAGGGCATCGATCAGCAGCACACCGCCGAAGACCAGCCCCGTATTGCCAGTGGCTGCGGCCTTCCAGCCGGCGAGGGCGAGGGCGAGCAGACCGAGCGCGAGCGCGACGTGGTGACGGTTGGCCGGACGGTGACGCGCCCAGACCATGTCGAAGCCGAGCACGAGCAGGGCGCCGAGCACGAGGTGAGCTTCGGGTTGCAGGGCGTTGAACAGACCGGCGTAGTCGGCGTTCATGAGGCACCTCCCGTGAGGATCGCCTGGAAAAGCGGAGATTGCAGCGCCGGGCGGATCCAGTCCAACAGCGTGTCAGGGCTGAGCCCGAGGTAGATCGTGGCGCCGAGCAGCAGCAACGCGCCGGCCTTTTCCGGCCAGGTGATCGGCGGCAGCGGGTGCGGCATTGCCGGGCAGAGGTCAGGCCCGGTGCGGCCGAAGAAGGCGACCTGAATCGCGCGGAGCGTGAACGCCGCGGCGACCAGCACCCCGCCCGCGGCGGCGAGCGCCCACAGCGGCTTGGTCTGCCACGTGCCGATGAGGATCGTCAGTTCCGCGGGAAACCCGCTGAAGCCCGGCAGGCCCATCGAGGCGAGGCCGGCGAGCACGAAGACGACGGCGGCGAAAGGCATGAGCCGGTGCAGCGGCATCGCCCGCAGGTCGGCCAGCCGGCGGGTGTGCGTGCGGTCATAGACCATGCGGCCGACCACCGCAAAGAGCAGGCCCGCGATCACGCCGTGGGAGAACATCTGGAGCACCGCGCCGCTGACGGCGGTGGCATTGGCCGCGGCGAGGCCGAGCAGCACAAAGCCCATGTGGCTCACGCTGGAGTAGCCGATGACGAACTTGAAGTCCTCCTGCACCAGCGCGACGAAACCGGCGTAGAGGATGCCCGCGATGGCGAGCCAGGCGATGACGGGCTGGAAATAGGCGAAGCCCACCGGGAAGAGCGGCATCGCCACGCGCAGGCAGCCATAGGCGCCGAGCTTCATGACGACCCCCGCGAGCAGCATCGAGGCGGCCGTGGGCGCGGCCACGTGGCCGGTCGGCGCCCAGGTGTGGAAGGGGAACATGCCGGCCAGCACAGCGAAACCGGTGAAGACCAGCGCGAACATCCCGAGCTGCTGCGGGCGCGTGAAATGCGCCGCGGCATCCGCCAGTTGCGCGAGGCCGAAGCCCTGGCCGCCCGCCGCCACGTAGGCCCAGAGCACGCCGGCCAGCACCAGCGCGCTGCCCGCGAACGAATAGAGCACGAGCTTCATCGCGCCGTATTCGCGGTTGGTGGAGCCCCACTTCGCGATGAGGAAATACTTCGGCACGATCGCGATCTCGTAGAACACGAACAGCGCGAAGGCATCGGCGCTCAGGAAAAAGCCGCAGACGCCGCCGATGAGCGCGAGGTAGAGCGCGAAGAACTCGCCGACCCGTTCCTCGATGTTCCAGGAAAAGAGGACGCCGGCCGTCGCCGCCAGTCCGGTGAGCACGAGCAGCGTCAGGCTGATGCCGTCGGCCGCCAGGTGGTAGCGGATGCCCAGCTCGGGAATCCACGGCACGTTGACCAGGTCCTGCAGTCCGGCCGCGGGCACGAAGCCGGAGGCGGCGTAGAGCGTAAGACCCCAGATAGTAAGCGCCGTGAGCAGGGCGATGACCCGGGCCGCCTGCGCCGAGCGCGCGCCAGCCACCAGGGCCAGGAAGGCGCCGGTGAAGGCCACGTAGATGGTGCAGGGCAGGGCGTTCATGAACAATCGACCAAAGGCAGTTCAACGCGGAGGTCGCGGAGAACGCGGAGGGAGGACAGGAGGAAAGACGATTTGCAGCTCCGTGTCCTCCGTGCTCTCCGCGTTAAAAAATGTATTGGAGCACTCATGGCAATGAAACCGCCCAGGCGGTGACGAGCGGGTTGATGAGCCCGGTGAGCAGCTGCGGGAAAATACCGAGCAGGAACATCAGCGCGATCAGCGGCAAGAGGGTGAGTTTCTCGGTGCGGTCGAGGTCGCGGAAGCTGACACCGGCACCCGCGGCCGGACCGTGGAAGACGCGCTGCCAGAAAGTCAGCAGGAAGATCGCCGTGGCGAGCAGGCCGAGCGTGGCGACGGCCGCGGCCCACGGTGCCAGACCGAAGACACCGCGGAAGATCAGGAATTCGCCGACGAAGCCGTTGAGGCCCGGCAGGCCCAGCGAGGAGAAGAGCGCAATGCCGCAGAACCCCGCAAAGACCGGCGCGGCGGAACGCACGCCGCCAAAATCATCCAAGCCGCGTTTGCCGCCGGAGCGGTTCTCGAGGACGCCGACGCAGTAGCCGCTGAGCGCGGCCTCCTTCGCCAAGGCTACGGAGGCCAGGGCGGCGCTCGTGCCACCGGTGCGATTTACCGAGGCGACCGCAAAGAGCGCCAGCAAACAGTAGCTCAGGTGGTTGACCGAGGAGTAGGCGACCATACGCTTGAGGTCGGTCTGTTTCATCGCGGCGAAGGCCCCGAGCACCACCCCGCCGAGCGCCAGCCAGAGCAAAGGGGTCGCGGCCGCTTGCAGCGGGACAGGGAAAACCGGCCACAGGATGCGAAGGAAACCGTAAACACCCATCTTGGACATGACGCCGGTGAGGAACATCGACGTCCCGACCGGCGCCTCGGCGTAGGCCGGCGGCAGCCAGGTGTGGAAGGGGAAGAGCGGCACCTTGACCGCGAGCCCGAGCAGGACGCCGAGGAAGGCCACCTGCGGCCAGAAGCCGCCGACGGATTCGAGTTGCATCGCGAGCGAGCCGTCGCGGGCGAGGGCGGCCAGCTCGACAAAATCAAAGGTGCCGGCGGCGGCGTAGAGGGCGGCGAAGCCCAGCAGCATGAAGGCGCTGCCGCCGATGGTGTAGATGACGAACTGGTAGGCGGCGCGCGCGGCGCCGGGGCCGCCCCAGAGCTTGATCAGGAAGAACGCGGGCACGAGGCTCAGCTCCCAGAAGACGAACCACGGGAAGAAATCGAGGGCGACGAACACGCCGAGGGCGCTGCCCTGCAGGATGAGGAACAGCGCGCCGTAGATCGCCGGGCAGCGCACCGACCGCAGTGTGCCAAAAAGCGCGAGCGGGGAGACCACGCCGGTGAGCAGCACGAGCACGAGGCTCAGGCCGTCGAGTCCGAGGTGGTAATTGACCTTCAACGCCGAGATCCACGCGTGTTTCTCGGTGAGCTGCATGCCGGTGACCGTCGGGTCGAAGTGGGCGAGAGCGCAGGCGCCGAGCGCGAGGGTGGACAGGCTCAGCCCCAGGGTGAAGCCGCGGACCAGTCCGTCGGACAGCCGGTTGCGCAAAGCGAACACCACGAGCGCGCCAACCCACGGGGTGAAGACCAAAGTCGAGAGCAGCGGCCAGTGACTCATCGGGCACCTCCCAGCACAGCGAGGATCAGCAACAGGACGAAACCAAGGGCGAGGGTCCGCAGGTAGCCGTGGGCGCCGCCGGTCTGGGCTCTGGAGTAGGCCTGGCCAGCGCCGCGCAGCCGGCCGCTCGTGGCGTCGAAACCGCCGTTGAGGGTGCGCTCGTCGGTCTCGCGGCTGACGAACCCGGAGAATTCACCGAGCGCCGCCAGCAGGCGGATGAGCCCGTCCCAGACAAAATGATCAAGGAAGGTGGCGAGGCTGGCCAAGCCGGCGTTGAGGCGGCCAACGGTGGCGGCGTAGAGCTCGTCGAAGCCGAGCCGGTGGGCCAGCGCGGCGAAGAGGCCGGGCAGGCGCGCCGCGAGCGGGTCGGGCGCGGACGCGTTGGGGCGGAGCGAGCGGCCGTAGAGCGCCCAGCCGGCGCCGATGCCCAGGGCGACCAGCACGACGGAGAGGCCCATGAGTCCTGCACCTTCCGAAAGCGGGTGACCATGCACCTCGTGCAATCCGAGCAGTCTGGCTTGCAGCCACGGATAAGTAGGGAGGTTGACGAGGCTGAGCAGGACGGCGCCGGCCGCGAGGATGACGAGCGGGATTGTCATGGCCGGACCGTTTTCGTGCGCGTGGCCGGCTCCGTCCGAGCGCGGCGTGCCGAAAAAGGTCTCGGCCATGAGGCGGGTGTTGTAGAACGCGGTGAGCACGACGCCGAGCAGGGCGGCATAGAAAGGCAGTTGGGAAACCTCCCAGCCGTGCGCGGCGTGAAGGATGGCCTCCTTGCTCCAGAAGCCGGAAAAGAACAGCGGCACGCCGACGAGCGCCATGGTGCCGATGGCGAACGTGACATAGGTGATCTTCATCTTCTTGGACAGGCCGCCGAGCGCGCGGATATCCTGCTCGTGGTGCGCGGCGTGGATGACCGAACCGGCGCCGAGGAAGAGCAGGGCCTTGAAAAACGCATGGGTCAGCAGGTGGAAAATCGCGGCCACCCACGAGCCGACGCCGAGGGCGAGCATCATGTAGCCCAGCTGCGAGACCGTGGAGAACGCGAGGATGCGCTTGATGTCATTTTGCGCGCAGGCGATCAGCGCACCCAAGAGCGCCGTGATGGCGCCGATGAAGGCCACGACCGTGAGCGCGTGGACCGGCACGGCGGCCAAGGCCTGGTCGGCGGCCATGAGCGGATAAACGCGGGCGATCAGGAAGACGCCGGCGGCGACCATGGTGGCGGCGTGGATGAGGGCCGAGACGGGCGTCGGACCCTCCATTGCGTCCGGCAGCCAGACGTGGAGCGGGAACTGGCCGGACTTGCCGACCGCGCCGCAGAAGATCAGCAGGCCGATGGCCGAGGAAATAGCGAGGCCGCAGGGGAGCAGCGTGGAGAGACTGGTGAGCGCAGCGGGTTCGAGGAAGCCGGCGCCGCCATCATAGAACAGCAATGTGCCCTGGGTGTCCTGTAGCCAGAGCAGGCCGAGGAGGAAGCCGAGGTCGCCGATGCGCGTCGTGATGAAGGCCTTCTTGGCGGCGGCGGCGGCGGACGGCTTGTGGAACCAGAAACCGATGAGGAGATATGAGGCAAGGCCGACCAACTCCCAGCAGACGAAAAGCAGCAGCAGGCTGTTGGCGACAACCAGGCCGAGCATCGCCGCAGCGAACAGGCTCAGGAAGCAGAAGAACTGCTTGTAATTAGCGTCCTCCTTCATGTAGCCGGTGCTGAAGATGAAGATCAGCAGGCTGACGAAGCTGACCATCACGCCCATGAACGCGGTGAGCGGGTCGAGCAGGAAGCCCAGCCGCAGCGCGCCAAAACCGAGATCGAACCAATCGAAGTTAAAGGTGTGGTGGGCGGCGGGATCGGCCAGTGCGCCGGCGAGGGCAAGACAGGCGAGAAGAAAGCTGCCCGCCATGGCTCCGATCGCGACACCGGCGGCGAGAGTCCGGCCGTTCCGCGGCGTCAACGCGCCGATCGCCGCGGCGGCCAGCGGCAGCGCGGGGATGAGCCAGAGATGTTGGACGGAAAGGGTCATGGGTGCGCAGCGCGTAGGGAAAGCTCCAAGCGCAGAGGAAGCTCCAAGCTCCCGCGAGAAACATCCAAGCTCCACCATCCAACATCCAATGAATGACCAAGCACCGAAGCCGTCAAAGGGTCGGGCCGAACGATTTTCCGTTGCTGGTGTTTCATTGGAGGTTGGAGCTTGGGGTTTGGAGCTTTCTCAACCTTTCAAGGTTGAGGCGTCCTGCAACCGCACGGTCTTGCGGTGGCGGTGGACGGCGATGACGAGGGCCAGGCCGACGGCCGCCTCGGCCGCGGCGACGGCGATGGCGAAGAGCACGAAGAGGACGCCGGTGCCGGTCGCGGCGTGCGGGCCGTAGCACCAGAACGCGATGAAGTTCAGGTTGGCGGCGTTGAGCATCAGCTCGATGCCGAGCAGGACGAGGATGGTGTTGCTGCGCGACAGCGCGCCGGCAAGCCCGACGCAGAACAGCAGGCTGGAGAGCACGAGGCAGAGCTGCAGCGGGCTCATGGCGCGGGATCCTCCGGCTTGTCCACCGCGGCGATGAGGATGGCCCCGAGCAGGGCAACGGTGAGGATGACGCCGACGATGAGGAGGGCGGCGGCGTGCGGGCCCATGAGCTGGATCCCGATTTCCTTGACGGTGATGGATGCCGGGGTCGGCGTGGCTTGCACGGCCAGGGGGGTGCCGAGGATGGCGCCGAGCAGGACGCCCGCGACGCCGCCGGCGGTGATGAAGCCGAAGATCGCGCGTTGGTAGGAATCAGGCTCCACCGGCGCGGAGGTCGCGCCCTGGCGGGTCAGCAGGACGGCGAAAAGCACGACCATCGAGACGGCGCCGACATAGACGAGCACTTGGGCGAAGGCCACGAACTCGGCGCCCGCCCACAGGTAGAAGGCCGCGATGCCCGCCCATGCGCCGACGAGCAGCAGGGCGCTGTGGATCAGGTTGCGCGACAGCATCGCCGCCACGGCGGCGCCGAGGATGAGGGCTGCAATGATGATGATGGCGTAGGTCACGGGGAAATGCCGAATGACGGATGACGAATGACGAAGGGGCGGAGACGGACCGTTGCCCGGGAACCGGGACGGGAATTCGTCATTTGGAATTCGTCATTCTTACGCATAGCGATAGGTGCGCGGGGCGAGCCCGGCGCTGAGGCGGCGGCCGAGGAGAACGAAGGGCACGAGGATGATCGCGGCCGAGATCGCCCAGCGGGCGAGGGCGAGCGGGCCGGTCCAGCCGGGGGTCAGCGCCCAAAAGGCGGCGTTGCCGAGGTTGAGCAGGGCGAGCGGCACGAGGAATTTCCACGCGAGGCGCGTGAGCTGGTCGATGCGCAGGCGAAGCAGGGTGCCGCGGATCCAGATGAAGAACACGATCATGCCCGCCAGTTTGCCCATGAACCAGAGCCAGGACGGGATGAACTCCAGGAAGGCGCACGGCGCCTGCCAGCCGCCGAGGAAGAGCGTGACGCCCAGGCCGCTGAGGGCGGTGAGGCCAAAATACTCCCCCATGAAGAAGAGCGCGTATTTGAAGCCGGAATATTCGGTGAGGTGGCCGGCGATGATCTCACTCTCGGCCTCGGGCAGGTCGAACGGCGAGCGGTTGCTCTCGGCCAGGGCCGCGACCAGAAAAATGAGGAAACCCGCGAAGCCCCACGGGGTGAACACGTGCCAGTGCGGCAGCACCCCGAAGGTCCAGCCGTCCTGCGCGAGGACGATCTCCTGGGTGGAAAGCGTGCCGGCCACGAGGATGACCGGGACGACGGAGAGAATCAGCGGCAGCTCGTAGCTGATGAGCTGGGCGAGCGCGCGCATGGCGGCGAGGAGCGAATATTTGTTCCGGCTGCCCCAGCCCGCCATGAAGATGGCCAGCTCGGTGGCGGAGCCCGCGGCGAAGAAATAGAGGATGGCGGCGTCGAGTTCGACGGGGATGAGATGACGGCCATAGGGCAGCACCGCAAAGCCGAGCAGCGAGAACGCCACAATGAGGACCGGGGCGAGAAAGTGCAGGATCTTGTCGGCGGCGGCGGGAACGACGTCCTCCTTGGTGATCGCCTTGATGGCGTCGGCGAAGGGTTGGGTGAGACCCCAGAGTTTCAGGCTGCGGAACCAGGGCAGGCCGCTCCGGTTGGGACCGAGGCGATTCTGGAGGCGCGCCAGGAGTTTCCTCTCGGCGACGGTGGTGAAGGCGAAGAAGAGCCCGAACACCGTGAGGATCGCGGTGATCGACAGGAGGTGATGCACCAGCCACTGCAACGCGGACGGGAACAGGTCCACGATCCAGTCGCGCACGAGCAGCGGCGCTCGTTCGAGGATGGAGTCGGGGCCGGAGAAAGCGG
>LNEH01000181.1 GCA_001464505.1 Verrucomicrobia bacterium Ga0077533 | reverse complement strand
CCTTGCGTTCGGCGGCGAGGCGAGTGTCGACCTCGGTGGCCTCGGCCGAGCGAATCTGGTGAAAGTAGCTGTTGGGTTTGGCGAGCTGCTCGCGGTCGAGCAGCAGGCCCTCGAAGCGGTTGGTGGCCGCAACCTCGAAGACATGGTCCATCTTGATCGCGTCAAACGGGCAGACCTCGACGCAGATCTGGCAGCTCATGCAGACAGCGGTGTCGATGTCGAACACGACCGGGTAGAGCTGCGGCTTGCCGTTGGCATCGGGTTTCTTGTCCTTGCTCTTCTCGATGTAGATGCACTGCGGCGGGCACTCCTTCTCGCAGATCTGGCAGGCGACACAACGGAGCGTGCCCATCGGGTCCGTGGCGTTCTCCGTGACGAGGAAGGGGAAGTTGCGGTAGGCCTCGGGGAGCTTCACCGGCTCGTCGGGGTATTCCTGGGTGACCATTCGCGCCGGGTCATGGTAGCTCCCCACGAAGTTTTTCGCGGTGACGCCAAGGCCTTGGAGGATGCCGGAGCCGAGCATGGTCAGAAGGTCGAAGGGCTGAAAGACTGAAGAGCTGAAGCAGAAAAAGCGGAAAGGAAATCGGCCGAAGCGCAGGGCGGACAGGATCGTTCGTTGCGTGAATGCTTTGGGTGGTTTTTCATGATTCAGTCTTTCAGCCATTCAGTTTTTCAGTCCTTCGCGTCAGCGGTCCACTTCGCCGAGGACGATGTCGATGGAGCCGAGGATGACGACGGCGTCGGCGATCGTGTGGCCGAGGCACATTTCCTCGAGCAGGGTGAGGTTGATGAGGGAAGGCGGACGGACGCGGTAGCGCCAGGGATTGGGCGAGCCGTCGCTGATGAGATAGAAACCGAGTTCGCCCTTGGGGCCCTCGAGGCGGCCGTAGGCCTCGCCGGCCTTGGGGCGGAAGCCGCGGAGCTTGGCCTTCGGGTCCATGACGGGACCGGCAGGCAGGTCGCGGAAGGCCTGCTGGAGAATCTTCACGGACTCGCGCATTTCGAGGATGCGCATCATGTAGCGGTCGTAGGTGTCGCCGTGCTCGCCGAGCGGCACGCGGAAGTCGAAGCGCGGATAGAAGCCGTAGCCGTCCACTTTGCGAAGATCGTAGCCCACGCCACTGGCGCGGAGCACGGGGCCGGTGATGCCGGCGTTGACGGCGTGCGCGGGGTCGAGCCGGCCGACGCCCTGGGTGCGGGCGAGCATGATCTCGTTGCCCGTGAGCATCGTCTCGTATTCGTCGAGAAAGCGGGGGAACCCCTCGACCAGGGTTCGCGCGGCGGCGAGCCACTCGGGCGAGGGATCGACCCGGCAGCCGCCGAAGCGCTGGTAGTTGCACATCATGCGCGAGCCGGAGAGCGACTCGAACAGATCGAGGATTTTCTCGCGCTCGCGGAAGGCGTAGAGCAGCGGCGTGAACGAGGTGCCGAGGTCGTTGAAAAGGAATCCGACCAGGCAGGAATGATTCACCAGCCGCGTGAGCTCCGCCATGATGATGCGCAGATACTGGGCGCGGTCGGGCACCGCCTGACCGGAAAGTTTCTCCACCGCGAGGGCGTAGGCCCAGTTGGTGGACATCGAACAAAGATAATCCAGCCGGTCGGTGTAAGGCATCGACCCGAGGTAACTCGTGCTCTCGGCAATCTTCTCATGATTGCGGTGCAGGTAGCCGAAAACGGGTTTCAACTTGACGATCTGTTCGCCGTCAAGCGTGACCACCATGCGGAACACGCCGTGGGTGGAGGGGTGCTGCGGCCCCATCGAGACCTCGAGTAGGTCGCCGTGAAACTCGTCATGCACGGGCCGCACTGTCGGGCCGGGAGGAGAACCGAAAGGCTGAAAAGCTGAAGGGCTGAAGGACTGTGACGGGGTGGTGCTCATATTCAGCCCTTCAGCCCTTCAGTCGTTGGATAATGGCCTTTCGCGCGCTCATGCACGTCGCCGTGCGGCGTGGGCTCCCACTCGAAGTCGTCGGGCGCGACGTAGTCCCGGCGCATCGGGTGGTCCTGGAACTCGTCCCACATCAGGAGGCGGCGGAGGTCGGGATGGCCGGCGAAGACAATGCCGTAGAGGTCGAAGATCTCGCGTTCCTGGAAATCCGCGGCGCGCCACACCGGCGTGAGTGAGGGCAGTGTCACCCGGTCGGTGCGGTTGCCCGTGCGCAGCCGGATGATGACCGGGCCGTGCTTCAGCGCCATCGAGTAGAGGTGGTAGACGGCCTCAAGATAATTGCCGCTGTCGTTTGCCGGGGTGGAGCGCGTTGACCCCAACGCGCTGGCTGGAGCTGGCGTGCCCGGAAGCGCGTTGGGGTCAACGCGCTCCACCAGGGTCGGCACCGCAGTCTTGGGGGCAGAGACCGCAGTCTTTTTCTCCGGCCAGTCCACGCCGGTGACGTTGGAGCAATAGTCGAGGCGGAGGGCGGGGTCGTCGCGCAGAAACAGGGCGATGTCGCGTGCGTGCGCGGCATCGAGCAACAGCGAGTGCTCGGCCGCGGTGCCGGGATTCGTCACGAGCTCGACCTTCGCCGCAGGGAAGCGGGCGAGGAGGCGGTCGCGGATCTGCTCGGGGGTTTCCATGGTCAGGCTTTGCGCGGCAGCACCGGGGCGGTGAAGAGGTTGGGATTGCTCGGCGGTTGGAGGTCGTGGGCGCCGAAGTCGGGCACGGGGAACTCGCTGGCCGCGTCCGGCTGGAGGTGGCGCGCGGCCTGCGGGCCGGAGATGCGCTCGGCGCGGATCTTGTCCTGCAGCTGGGTCAAACCGTGGAGCAGGGCCTCGGGGCGGGGTGGACAACCCGGGATGTAGATGTCGACGGGGATGAATCGGTCGATGCCCTTGAGGACGTTATAGCCCTGCTTGAAGGGACCGCCGGAAATCGCGCAGGCACCCATGGCGATGCAGTATTTCGGCTCGGGCATCTGGTTCCAGAGACGGACGACCTGCGGTGCCATCTTCTTGGTGACGGTGCCGGAGACGATCATCAGGTCGGCCTGCCGGGGCGACGGACGGAAAATCTCGGCGCCGAAACGGGCGATGTCGAAGCGCGCCGTGGCGGCGGCGATCATCTCAATGGCGCAGCAGGCCAGGCCAAACTGCAGGGGCCAGATGGAATTGCTGCGACCCCAGCCGTAGAGTTCCTCCAGGCTGCTGATCAGGATGCCGTGGCGGCGCAGATCCTCGCGTTCGGCGTCGGAAATGTTGCCCGCTGATGGAAACGGGGTGTGGTGGGCGGGTTCGCTCATGTCATTTCCATTCGAGGTGGCCGCAATGCCAGGCCCAGACGAGGCCCTCGGCCAGCAGCAGGATGAAGACCAGCATGGCGAACAGGGCGCCCCCCGGCAGACCGGTGAAGGCGACGGCGAAGGGCAGGAGGAACAGCACCTCGACGTCGAAGATCAGAAAGAGAATCGCGTAAAGATAGTAGTGGGCCTTGAACTGGATCCACGAATCACCCGTGGACTCGAGGCCGCATTCATAGGTGGCGTTCTTGCGCGGACCGGGTTTGGCCGGTTGGAAGAACCGCACCCAGAGCCAGGTCACGGCCAGCAGCAGCAGAGGGAATGCGAGCGCGACACCGAGGAAAAGGACGAGAAATGCGTGGGGATGGTCGCTCATTTAGCCAACTGGAAGGCCGGGAGCATCAAATGATTGTGCGCGGGATTCAACGGTGAACATGGCCTGTTATTTGGCTGAAGCTGGGCATCTATTGCCCTGGCCGGACACGACCGGTCGGGGGCGTCGCCGCTGGGCGTGGATTAATGGCAATAAATGCCCAGTTCCAGTCAACCGATGGCGAGCGGTCTGCCGGGCCTGGTGTTACTCTTGCCGTCACCAACCCACAACCTATCATACCATGGCCAGCATCTCAGACCGTCTGCCCCTCAACGTCGCCGGACGCTTCTTCGTCGACTCCAGTTGCATCGATTGCGACCAGTGTCGCACCGAGGCCCCCGATTTCTTCGCGCGCGACGCCGAAGGCGGCACGTCCTACGTGACTCGCCAGCCCGTCACCCCCGAGGAGATCGCCCAGGTCGAGGAGGCGGTCGCCAACTGCGCCACCAGCTCGATCGGTGACGAGACGGCCGGCTGAACCCGGCCGGTCAGGGCTTCATCCACGGCAGGGATGCGAGATCGACATTGCCGCCGGTGAGGATGAGGCCGATCTTTTTGCCGGCGAAAGGGAATTTGTTTTCCAGCAGGGCGGCATAGGGCACGGCGGAAGAGGGCTCGATGACCATGCCCAGCTTGTCGCACAGTTCCCGCGTGGCCGCCATGATGCCTGCTTCGGAGACGGTCACGACATCATCCACGTAGCGCCGGATGAGCGGGAGATTTTGCTCGCCGGTGCTGTTGGTGCGCAGGCCGTCGGCGATGGTGGCGGGCGTGGGAATGGAGATGCGCCGCCCCGCGCGGAACGACTGCGCGACATCGTCGGCCAGCGCCGGCTCGACGCCGATGACGCGAATGCCCGGCTTGAGCGCCTTGGCCGCAACGGCGGTGCCGCACAACAGGCCGCCGCCGCCGACCGGGCAGAGGATGAGATCGAGGTCGGGCACGTCCTCCAACAGTTCGAGGGCGGCCGTGCCTTGGCCGGCCATGACGCGGAGGTCAGCGAAGGGATGCACGAGGGCGGCGCCGGTGCGGGCGGCGATTTCGGCGCAGGTGGCCTCGCGGGCGTTCAGGCTGTTTTGGCAATAGGTGATTTTGCCGCCGTAGGACTCGACATTGCGCACCTTCGACGCGGGCGCGCCCTCAACTGGGCGGCGCGCGCCAGCGCGGCGGCGTGGTTGCCCGAGGAGTGGGTGACGACGCCGCGGGCGGCCCCGGCCTCGGTGAGGGAGAACACGGCGTTGCACGCGCCGCGCGACTTGAAGGCGCCGGCGGCCTGCAGGTTCTCGCACTTGAAGCTCAGCCGCGCGCCGCGGGCGAGGTCAAGCGCCTCGTTGGCGGCCACGGGTGTCCGCTTGATGTAGGGGCGGATGCGGTCGTGAGCGGCACGGATGGCGGCGAGGTCGAGGGAGGCAGACATCAGGAGTGACTGAGGGTTACCACGAAACACACGAAACACACGAAAAAGAGGCAAGCCGACGGATCAGAAATTGGCCCGGACCGCCCGATCGAAAACTGGGCAGACCAAGGCCTTCAACGCAGAGAACGCAGAGTTCGCGGAGGAGGAATCCTTGCAATGGAATTTCTCTGAGTCCTCTGCGGCCTCGGTGTTTAAGAGGCAGAAATGATTGATTCATCCGTGGCCAAAAAATGCCGGGGTATCACTCGGCGAGTGAATTCGCGTGATTCGCGGGCAAATATTCCTAGGCTGGCGGTCGCCATGACAGTCAAAAAGCTGCTCCACACCCGGATGCGGGTGAACGACATCGAACGCTCCGTGAAATTCTACGAGTCGGCCCTCGGCCTGACCGTGACCCGTCGGCACACCTCGCCGCGCGGGGCCCAGCTGGTGTTCCTCGCCACGCCGAACAGCGAGGAGGAGATCGAGCTGTGCCAGATGCCGGACGGCACCCGCCCGGTGCAGGTGCAGCCCGACCTCATGCATCTGGCCTTCGAGGTGGACGACCTCTCGAAGTTCGCGAGAGCGCTGAAATTGAAAGGCATTTTCCTGAGCGACGGCCCGACGCGGACGGGCAGCGGCTCGATCATCGCCTTCATCGACGCGCCCGAAGGCTACGAGGTGGAGCTGATCCAGAAGGCGAAGTGAATCATCGGCCGCCGTGTTTCCGTTCCCACGCGAACAGGTATTGCTGGGCGAGGCCGGCGAGAGGTCCGAAGTGCGTCCGACCGAAGTGCGCCACCGCGGCGGGCTTCCAACCGTCGAGGCCATAGCGCCGCGCGAGGGACTTGAGCACCCAGGTGTCCACCGGGAAGGCCTCCAGCCGGCCGGCGCCAAAGAGCAGCACGCAGTCGGCGATTTTCTCCCCGACCCCGGGCAGCTCGAGCAGGCGCGCCTTGGCGGCGGCGTAGGGCAGCGATTCGGTCTCCTCCAGCCAGCCCGGGCGCGCGGCGAGAAATTTAGCGGTGCCATGGATGTATTTGGCGCGAAATCCGAGCAGACAGGCGCGGAGTTTCTTTTCTGGGATGTCGGCGAGATGGGTCCAGGAGGGGAGGCGATGGAACGTGTTGCCCCCAACACGTTCGTTCAGCGCGTTGGGGTCAACGCGCTCCACCAGTGGCGCCCCGTGCCGTTCCGCGAGCAGCGCGCACATCCGCTTGATCTGGACGATCTGCTTGGTCGCGCTGCAGAGGAAGCCAAGCAGGGTCTCGCCAAAAGGCTGGCGCAGAATCCGCAAACCCGGGAATGCGGCGACGCATTGGGCGAGGTGGGCGTCGCTGCGCCACGGGAGCGAGCCGGTCAGCCCGGTCCAGTCGCGGTCGAGCGCGAGATAGCGGGGCAGGGCCGTGGCGACGGTCTTGACCAATGGCGTAGGCGCGCGCCATTGGAGTGCTCCATCGCGCAACCTGAGCTGGGCGACGCAAACGGCCCAAGAACCCGTCCAAACGCCGTCAGCGTGGTGCCAGCGAAAACTTTGCCCGCCATCGAGGGTCTCGGCGAGGACGTCGGGCGAGGGATGCCAATCACCGGATAATTTTTGCCAATCGGACCGGGAGGCTTGCTTGCCGATGGGTGTCATTCTGAGCGCAGCGAAGAATCCATTCTGCCGGTGTCGATCCAACTGGTTTCTTCGCTGCGCTCAGAATGACAGGTCGTGGGTTACTTGGCCGCCGGCTTTTCCCAGAGGTAGCTTTTCTCGGTGGCGAGCACGCGGCCATTGTCGGTGGCTATGACGAGCAACTGCCAGGCGACGGGCTGGGACTTGGGATCCTGCCATTCGGGACCGGTCAGACCGAGTTGGTAGACGCCGGAGCCGGAACCAAGTTCAGCCGGAAAAACAGTGGTGCGCCGGGTCGACGCGCCTGGCTCGATCAATTGAACTTGAAACTGCACCTTGAGTGGCGCGCCGGGATTGGCGACACGGAGCAGAAAGTAATAACCGGTGCGCTGCTCCGGGTGGGAGCGGAGAATGGTTCCGCCGCCGGTGTTTTCCTTGCCGTCAAAGTATTCGGAGATCCGCTTGAAGGAAGCGGCGTCGCGCCAGCCGGTGATGGTGCGGACGATGGAAACGCCATCCGCCATCGCGCCCTCCTTCGCCAAGGCTTCCACCTTCGCTGAAGCTTCGGCGGACAAGACGGAGGGCAGGGCCACGACAGTGGCGGCGGCAAAAAGAAATAGCTGCTGGAGGAAAGTCACGGGGGAAAAGTGTTGTCAGGGGCCCTGGAGGTAAACCTTTTTGTATTGGTAGAGGCCGATCAGGGCAGGCTCCCAGCCTTTGACCGAGGGATGGATGAGATAGTTCCGCGCGCCGAAGATAAGCGGGATGATGGGGGCCTGCTCCAGCAGGATGGTCTCGGCCTGTTGGAAGCACTCAAAGCGCGCCCGGGGATCGAGGGTTTGCGCGGCCTGCGCGATGAGGCGGTCGTAGGTCGCGTCGCCCCAGCCGGTCCAGTTGGCCCCGCCGTTGGTGACAAAGAGCTCGAGAAAGGTGGCCGGGTCGGGATAGTCGGCGACCCAGCCGTTCGCCCCGACGGTGAAATCCAGGACACGCTGATTCTGTATGGAGGTCTTGAGCTCCAGCAGAGCGATGGTGGCGTGGACGCCCAGCTCCCGTTCCCACATGGCTTGGACGGCCTCGATGATCCTCGGCTGCAGTTCGTCGTTGCGGACCTGGATCTCAAAGGGCGGCAGGCCCCGGCCGCCGGGAAAGCCGGCGTCGGCGAGCAACCGTCGCGCCGCGACAAAATCGTCCGGCACCCGGGCACGGGGAACGTAGCCGGCCAGACCGGGCGGGGTCAAATGATGGGCGGGTGGGCGCGAACCATGCAGCAGGTGGCGGGAGATCGAATCGCGATCAATGGCCAGGGCGAGGGCCCGGCGCAGTTGGGGGTTGTTGAAAGGCGGCTTGGTCGTGTTGAAGCGGATGAAAATGCTCTGGGCAAAAGGATCGATGCGGAGCTTGGCCGCGTCGCTGGCGCGATAGGCGGGGATCTTGGAGAGCGGAAGATTGTGGGTCAGGTGGAGCTGGCCGGCGCGGAAGTTGCGCTCCTCCACGTCGGGATTCTCGATCGGGTAGAAGACGATGCCGTTGAGGCGGACGGTGGCGGCGTCCCAATACTGCGGGTTCTGGGCGACGACGATCCGGCCATTGGGAGTCCATTCCTTCAGCACGAAGGGGCCGTTGCCGACAAAGGCCGCCGGCGTGAGCCACGGGGTGTCGCGGCGGTTGAGTCCGCCCAGCTGGCCGAGCACGCGGGGATTGACCGGATACCAGGCGCAGTTGGCGATCAACAGCGGCAGGTAAGGCGTGGGATGGGCCAGTGTGACGGTGATGGTGCGCGCGTCGGGCGCCGCGAAGCCCACGGCGGCGGGATCGGTGATCTGCCGGTGGTTGAACGCCTCGGCGTTTTTCACCGGAGAAAAGAAATAGGCGTAGGGCGAGGCCAGCTCGGGCGAGAGACAGCGGCGCCAGGATTGCACGAAGTCATCGGCGGTGAGCGGCTCGCCGTTCGACCAGCGGAGGTTGGCGCGAAGGTGGAAGGTCCAGACCAGTCCGTCCGGGCTTTGCTCCCAGCGTTCGGCGGCGGCGGGCACGGCTTGGGAGGTTCGCTCGTCGATGACGGTGAGGCCCTCGAACAGGGCGGCGATCAGCCGCGTGTCGGTGTAGGCATCCGCCAGGTGTGGATCGAGCGTGCCGGGCTCGGCGCCGTTGCCGACATGCAGGATTTTCTCCCGCAGGCCGGCCTCGACCGGAGTTTCCCGGCGGGCGCAGGAGGTGAGCAGCAGACCAGCCGTCGCCAAGGCTATGGTTGGCAGGCAGCGGGTCGGCGAGAAACGACGGAACATGGCGGTGAGTTAAGCGGCAATCCGGCTCCGGGCAAGGAGCACGCGCGAAATTTCTGTGTCCAAGCCCTAATAAACCCGCCCATGCTGCGTCGGAGGAGCAAGGTCTCGTGAACATCGAACCGGAAACAAACCATGCCAGTGATGATGCCAGCTCCTTTGTGCGGGCGGCGGTGGAACGCCATCAGGCGCCGCTGCTCCGCTACGCCACCCGCCTCCTCGGCGGCGATGCCGACCGCGCCCGCGATGTCGTGCAGGACACTTTTGTGCGCCTCATGGCCCAGCCACCCGCGGCGGTGGACGGTCATGTGGCGGAGTGGCTCTTCACCGTCTGCCGCAACCGCACGCTCGACGTGCTGCGCAAGGAGGGGCGCATGAAACGCTTTGCGGAAGGCCAGGCCGAACGCCTGACCGCACCGGAACCCCGGCCCGGCCGCACTTTGGAGCGCGCCGAGCAATACGCCGCCGTGCTGCAGCTGATCGGCCGGCTGCCCCGCAACCAACAGGAGGTCGTCCGGCTGAAATTCCAAAACGGATTCAGCTACCAGGAGATCAGCCGCATCACGTCGCTGTCGGTCGGCAACGTCGGCTTCATCCTGCACACCGCGCTCAAGGCGCTGCGGTCGGAAATGACCGCGCAACCGGAATAATCCGCCTACGCCAAGGCTACGGCGCGACAAGCCAGATATCACATCAAGCAAAAATAGCAAAATGAACCCGAACCAAATTTCCCCGGATGATCCCCGCCTGACGCTCTACGCCCTCGGCGAGATGGAGCCGAACGAGCAGGCTGAGTTTGCCAAGCTCCTCGAACAGGACACCGCCGCCCGGCAGACCGTGGCGGAAATCCGTGCGATGGCCGCAACCGTCACCGCCGCCCTGGAACAGGAACCCTCCTTCGCCAAGGCTATGGAGGGCAGGCCTGCCAAAACCCCGGGCAAGCTGCTGCGTTTCCCACAGCTGTATTTCGCCATCAGCGGACTCGCGGCGGCCTGCTTTGCGGTGTTCTTCGTGCTCTGGCAGAACGGGCAACAGAACCGCCCGCAGACGCATTTGATCGAAGTGCCGCTGACCGCGGCCAAGGAAGAAGCGAAGGATGAGAAATATGCGAATGCAGCGTCAGCACCGGCCGCACTCCAACCGGCAGTGACCATCGGCCGGGCCGAAGACCTCAACTTGCCGGTGCCTGAGCCAGCACCCATGAGGCTGGATGCATTCACCGTCGGCGAAGCCCGGGCGCAAGGCTCGGCGATGGCCGTCGAAGGTGGCCGCGCGGAACAGATGGCGCGCCAGTCTTACGCCGGGATGATGAAAATGAAGGCCGCGCCGGCTCCGCGCATGAACTTTGCGGGAGGCGGAGTGGGAGCGGACCGCGACTTCAACACCGAGGCCTACGGCTATCGCAAGGACAACGCCTACCTGCGCGTGGCGGACCAGCCGCTGTCCACGTTCTCCGTGGATGTGGACACGGCGTCGTATGCCAATGTCCGGCGCTTCCTCGCGCAGAAGCAGCGTCCGCCGGCCGATGCCGTGCGCATCGAGGAGCTGGTGAATTATTTCCCCTACGCCTACCGGTCGCCGACGGGCAATGTGCCCTTTGCCGCGAGCCTGGAGGTGGCGAGTGCGCCGTGGGCGCCCGCGCACCGGTTGGTGCGCATCGGCCTGAAGGGCCGCGAGGTCAGCGACGCCGCGCGCCCGGCCGCCAACCTGGTCTTCCTGCTTGATGTGTCGGGCTCGATGGACGAGCCGAACAAGTTGCCGCTCGTGAAGCAATCGCTGCGGATCCTTGTCAACAAGCTGCGGCCCGACGACCGCGTGGCCATCGCGGTCTACGCCGGGGCCTCGGGCCTGGCGCTGCCTTCGACCAGCGCCCGGGAACAGGCGAAGATTCTCGACGCCATCGAGGAGCTGACGCCCGGCGGCTCGACCAACGGCGCCATGGGCATCCAGCTCGCCTACGACATCGCCAAGGCCAACTTCATCCCCGGCGGCGTGAACCGCGTGATTCTCGCCACCGACGGCGACTTCAACGTGGGCACGACCAGCGAGGGCGAGCTGGTGCGGCTCATCGAGGAGAAAGCCAAGAGCGGCGTGTTTCTCAGCGTGCTCGGCTTCGGCATGGGCAACCTGAAGGACAGCACGCTCGAGCAGCTGGCCGACAAGGAGGCGAAGAAGACCCTCGTCGAACAGGCCGGCGGCACACTCGTGACCATCGCCAAGGACGTGAAGATCCAGGTGGAGTTCAACCCGCTGGAGGTGCAGGCCTACCGGCTCATCGGCTACGAGAACCGGCTGCTGGCCAAGGAGGATTTCAATAATGACAAGGTGGACGCGGGCGACATCGGCGCGGGTCATACCGTGACGGCGCTCTATGAGGTCGTGCCGGTGGGGGCGGAGATGCCGGATTCCGCCGGCAAGGTGGACGCGCTCAAGTATCAGCGCCCCGCCGGCCCCGTGCTGATCAACCGGGCGGAGATGTTGACGGTCAAGATCCGCTACAAGGAGCCGGCGGGCGACGTGAGCAACAAGCTGGAATTCCCGCTGGCCGACACCGGCACACGCTTCGAGGATGCCAGCCCGGACTTCAAGTTCGCTGCGGCCGTCGCCGGCTTCGGCATGGTGCTGCGCGATTCGCCGCACAAGGGGCAGCTCACGCTGGCCAGCGTGACGGAGTGGGGCCGGGCCGGCATCGGCAGCGACGCCGGCGGTTACCGGTCGGAGTTCCTCTCCCTGGTCGGCGAGGCGGAGAGCCTGCTGCGCTGAATAGACGGGTCCGCGGCGCACCGGGCCGGTGCGCCCTACCTGACGAGGTTGATAGGTGTATTCAATAGGTCTTGCCGAGGTGCCGGGCCGGGCAATCCTGCCTGCATGGCGATTTTTGGTTCCCTCACCACCGTGCGTGACCAGCTGGCGCATGACAGGCGTTTCGCGGCCGCCCTGGCCTACCTGGCTGAAATGCTGGACGCCAAGTCGGTCGTGCGCGCTCGGCTGAACGGGGTGGCCGTCGGCGCCACCGAAAAAATTCCTTTGCCTGACGGGGCCTTCGCCCTTGAGCAGGCGTATCTCTCCAAGCCGCGCGCCGAGGCCTTTCTGGAATCGCACCGCAAGCATATCGACGTGCAAGCCGTGGTGGCGGGCGAGGAAATCCAGGAAGTGGCCGAGCCGGGCGCGACCTGATCAAATACCACGATTTTCGCGACACCTCGCTGCTCAGCGCCCGGGAGGGCCTGGTGGCGGTGTTCTTTCCGGTGGACGGTCATATCTCCAGGGCCAGTGGCGAGCCAGTGCTCGTAAGAAAAACCGTGATCAAGGTGCCCGTCTGACTGTAGCGGCGCTCTATGAGCGCCGTCGGCGGTCACAGACCGCCGCTACAGCGCCAAGCGCCCAACGAGGATGAACTACCGCCACCACTATCACGCGGGCAACTACGCCGACGTCTTCAAGCACGTCCTGTTGCTGCAACTGATCCGCGCGATGCAGCGCAAGGAGAAGGGGTTTCTCTGCCTCGACACCCACGCCGGCCGGGGCGGCTACGATCTCTCGGTGCCCTCGGTGCTGCCCGACGGCAAATCGCGCGCCCCCGAGCACCCCGCCGGCATCGGGCGGCTCTGGGGCGCGACCGGCCTGCCGCCGGCACTCAACGATTACCTGGCGCTGGTGCGACGGTTCAACGACCGGAACGGCGCACCCTCCTTCGCCAAGGCTTCGGAGGGCACGGCGGGGGAGGAGCTAAAATTCTATCCCGGCTCGCCTTGGATTGCGAAGTTGCTGCTGCGGCCGCAGGATCGTCTGGCGCTGTGCGAGTTGCGGCCGGACGACGCCGAGGCCCTGGATTTTGAGTTCGCCAGAGAGTCACGCGTGACCGTGCAGGGCATTGACGGTTACATCGGATTGAAAGCCCTGCTGCCGCCGCCGGAGAAGCGCGCCTTGGTGCTCATCGACCCGCCCTTCGAAACGAAAAAGGAATTTGCCGACATCGCCCGCGGGTTGCGCGACGCCCTGAAACGTCTGCCCGGCGCGGTGTGCGCCGTGTGGTATCCCATCACGGAGCGGGCGCGGCCGGAGGATTTCCATCACGCTTTGCTGGAGCTGGCCACGCCGGTGCTGTTTGCCGAGCTGAACATCGCTGGCGAGAACTCCGAGCTGCGGATGAAAGGCTGCGGCCTGCTCATCCTGAATCCGCCCTGGCAGATCGACCGGGAAATCCGGGCCGTGTTGCCGGTCTTGCGTGACCGCCTGCGGATCGAGCCCGGTGCCTGCACTGCCTGCGACTGGCTGGTGCCGGACAAGTGAGCGGGGTGGGAGCGGCTTTACGCCGCGACAGAAAAATCACCCGCCGCCAAAGTCGGGGCATAAAGCCCCTCCCACAATGCCAGCGGGGAAAGCGGACCAGTCAGGCCTGCGGCGAGCGTCGGGTAACGCGCGCAGCCGTGAACGGCAAGGGATCGAACGCGGCACCGTTGCTTCGCTTCACGAAGCCCGGTGTTTGTCCCCAGTCCGGTTGGGCTGGGGCAAAGGGGTTGGTCAGCACGGGCGCCTTGAAGACGGGCTGGCCCCACAGGATGTCGCGATTGATGTTCTGCCGCCCGGCCGCAAACGCCTTGGCCTCCGAATGGGCGGAGCGCTGGAGGTGATGGTGCGGGAAGTGGGTCATGGTGTTTTTGGGCAAGGCTCGGTCAAAGCCTGACTCACCTAAGAACCCCGCAAGCGGCGGTTTGTTCCAGAAAAAATGGAAAACTGGCGCGCCCCGCCGCCTCCAGCCGGGCGCGAAAGTTGCTTCCCGGACCTATGCCACCTGGCGCTGCCGGGTGGGCAGCCTGGCCGAGGCCGGGCGGCTTTTCGGCAGCACGATGGTGAGCACGCCCCGGTTGAGTGATGCCACCAAAGCGGCGAAATCGAAGCCGAGCCCCAGCCGCAGCTTGAGCTGGTAGTCGCGCTGCACGTTTTCCAGGTGCAAAGCCTGCCAGTTGGCGCGGAGGTGGGACGTTTTGCGGGCGGTCACAATCAGGTCGGGGCCCCGGGAGGTGAGGTCCACGCCGCTCGCGTCCACGCCGGGAACGTAGAGGATGAGTTTGAGGGCCGACGGCAGATCCATGCAGTCATAGTGCGGCGCACGGTAGTCCGGCTTGGACTCCGCGCCGGGGAAACGGCTGTGATTGGGGCGATGGATGATGGCAGGCATAGTGGTTCCTTTCTCGTCGGTTGATACCGCCGGGACTCCTGGGAGCTGAAAGCAAAACCGGGTTACGGTTTGATCAACAGAGGCAGTCCTGGCCGGTGGGTCGCTTCAGCCAAATGGTGGCGCACTGGCACATCAGGGCGCCACCCATGGGCAGACCGGCCTTCGTAAGCGAAGTGTCGGCCGGCAGGCGGCGCTGATGTTGGGAGACGTGCGTCATGGACTGAAGAGGAGAGCCAGAAAGCAGGTTTTATTCCGGCCGCCAACCAAAAACTCAAACTATGACGCGACCGCCGGCGGGCTTGCGCGGGCGGCGCCGGGTCGGTAACCCAGAACCATGAAACCAATGACCGATGCGAGGACAACCGTGGCGGAGTTGCGCGGGCGGGTGCTGGCCTTTGTGCAGGAGCGCGACTGGGAGCAGTTCCACTCGCCGAAAAACCTCAGCATGGCGCTGGCCGCCGAATCGGGCGAATTGATGGAGCATTTTCTCTGGGCCGAATCCAAGGCCTCGCTGGCCGTCGTGCGCGATCCGCAGAAACGCCCGAAGATCGAGGACGAGATTGCCGACGTGGTGATTTACGCGCTGGAGTTCGCCAACATCTGCGGCATCGATCTGGCGGCGGCCATCGAGGCCAAGCTGGGCAAGAACGCCGTCAAATATCCCGTCGAGAAATCACGCGGCCGCTCGGACAAATACACGGAGCTGTGAGGCTGTAGGTCGCGGTCGCCGACCCCGCCCAGCAGAGCGACCGTGAGTCCCCGGGCAATTTGTAACGTATTAATTTACAAATTATCGGGCGGAGCACGCCCATGGGCGAAGCGGGCTCAGGGTTCCGCCTAGCAGTCAGACCGCCGGGATGCGTGGCCCACCGTGGCAGGCGCAGCCGGGGGCACAGGGTGCGGTGGAAACGGCCGCCGGAGACTTCGGGCCGGCCTTCGCGAGCACGCCGTAGCCGCCGGTGATGACGCGCCGCACCGGCTCGCCGGTGTCGGGGTGACGCTCAAGCGGCGTATCCTTCATGCTCTGCACGAACTCGAAGCGCCGGGGCGCCTCGCCCGGTTGCCGGGGGATGGTTTCATAGACGTAGGTGGCCATGCGGGGAAGTGAAAGTGAGAGGGAGAGTGGAAAGGGAGAGGAGGCAGTCAGGGCAGAAAATCAAGCGAGCCGTTCGGTCAGCTTCCACTCTGCCCGCAATTGTTCCGGGGTGCGGCCTTGCTCGCGCAGGGTGCGGAGAGCGAGCGCGTCGTGGCGCTTGGCTAGCCGCACGCCCTGGTCGTCCGTAACGAGAGGGCAGTGATAAAACGCCGGCGGGGTCAGCCCGAGGGCATGGTAGAGCAGCAACTGCCGGAAGGTGGAGAGAAGCAGATCGGCGCCGCGCACCACCTCGGTAATGTCCATCTCGGCGTCGTCCACCACGCAGGCCAACTGGTAGCTCGGGCCGCCGTCCTTCCGCCACACGAGGAAATCGCCGACCTCCCGGCCCGCAATGGCCCGCTGGGGGCCGAGGCGTCCGTCGCGAAACTCCACCGGCGCGCCGTCCGGCACACGGAAACGCCACGAAAAATTCTCCCGCGGCCAGGTGGCGCGCTGCGCGCACTCCGTTGCCGGCAAATTCTCCGGCCGGCAGGTGCCGGGGTAGAGCGGTTCGTCGGCCGCCTCATGCGGGGCACCGGCCGCGGCGAGCACGTCCTTGCGGGAACAGATGCAGGGATAGATCGCTCCTGCCTCGCGCAGCCGTTCGAAGGCCGCGCTGTAAAGCGCGCCGCGCCCGCTTTGCGCCACCATCGGCTCCTGCCAGTGCAGACCGAACCAGCGCATATCCGCCAGCATCGCCGTGACGAATTCCGGCCGGCAGCGGGCGGTGTCGAGGTCGTCATTGCGCAGGAGCAACACCCCGCCGGCTTGCCCTGAGCCTGTCGCACGGGCGGCGCGGGCGCGCTCCTGCGCGGTCCAGAAGGTCCGGGCGTGCCCGAGGTGGAGCAGGCCGGTGGGCGACGGCGCGAGCCGGCCGCGATAGTTTGGTTCAGGATTTTTCACCGCTAATCTTCGCTAATCTGCGCTAATTCAGCCCAAGGCCAAATAATTAGCGTGAATCAGCGCTAATTAGCGGTTCAAAGAAGTCATGCCCAAACTGCTCTGCGTCTACTGTTCCTCCAGCGACCGGCTCGATCCGAAATACACGGCGGCGGCGGAGGAACTGGGCCGGGAGCTGGTCGCGCGTGGCTGGGGACTGGTCTACGGTGGCGGCAAGACCGGGTTGATGGGGGCATTGGCGCGGGCCGTGAAATCGCGGGGCGGCCGGGTGGTCGGCGTGATTCCCCAGTTCATGAAGGCGCGCGAACTGGCCTACGACGAGGCCGACGAACTGGTGACAGTCGTGACCATGCGCGAGCGCAAGCTCCTCATGGAAACGCGGGCCGACGCATTCGTGGCGCTCCCCGGGGGCTTCGGCACGCTGGAGGAGATCATGGAAATCCTCACCCTCCGGCAGCTCGACGTGGTGAAGAAACCCTGCGTGTTCTTCAACCAGGACGGATTCTACAACGACCTGCTCCGGCTCTTCGAGCGGATGCTGGCGGAGAAATTCTGCAAGCCGTCGAACCTGGAGCTGTTCCGCGTGGCCACGACGGTGCCCGACATTTTTGCGCAAATCGAAGCCGCCCGCAACGTGCCGACGGAATCAAAGTGGTTTCAGACGCGGTAGGGCGAGTCGTCCCAACGAGCCGCAGCTCAAGGGTGGAGCGGCTTGACCTCAAGACGCTTTGAACGCGTTGAGGTCAACGCGTTCCACCTTCTACCGATACAGGCGGATCAGGTCCTCGGAGCGCACCCAGCCGCCCTGGCCGCCGGCGAAACTCAATTTCGTCCAGTTGAGAAAGTCCTTCTCGGCAATGGCGATGGAGCCGGCGGAGAGCGGGGTGGTCTTCAGCGTAGTGTCGGCTTCCGTCGGGATGCTGCGCAGCGTGGATGACTTCCACACCAGCACCGCCTCCGGGTGGGCGAGCGCTCCGTAGGTATGCAGGCTGAGCGTGGCCGCGGCGGCCAGCAGGATCGCGAGCAGCATGGTGACCAGCGCCGTTGGCCGGGCCCAGCCGCCGATGCGATCGTAACCTTTCAGGAGGAGCACGACGAGCGCGGTGGCGATCAGCAGGGCGGCGACCACCAGGGCCAGCTGCCATTCGCCGGGGGTGGCCCAGCGCGCCAGGGCGTATCGTCCCTCGCCCCGGGAGAATTCCACGAGTTCGGGCGGGGCCAGGCCCGAGCGCTGCAGGCCGAGCGCGAGATCCCAGCGGGTCGCGTCGGCGCGGGCGTTGAGCAGGAAGGCGCTCGTCCAGTAACCGGTGGCCTCGGCCCAGCGGTCCTGCTGGGCGAGCGCGAGCCCGAGGTTGTGGCGGACGGTCCAATCGGCAGGCGCGGTGGCGATCTCGGCGCGCCAATTATTTTCTGCGGTGGTGAAGTCGCCGCGCTTGTAAGCGTCGGTGGCCGGCCCCGCGCCAAAGGCTGAAGGCTGAAGGGCTGAAAAGCTGAAAAAAACGGCCAGCCAGGCAGCGACCCGGATGGTTTGGTTCAGCCTTTCAGCTTTCAGTTCTTCAGCTCTTCCCAAAAAAGGGAACAGGTTGCGGCCGGCGAAGAGCGAGAATGGATTCCAGCCGGGAACCTTCACGGCCGACAGCGCACCTTCGGCGCGGTTCATCCAGTCGGCGGGCAGCGCGTTTTCGCGGCTGTGGAGGGCGCGGTCGGCCTCGGACCAGAGCCGGGCCCAGACGGAGGCGGCATCCTGCGAATGCCGGCCGACGCAGGCGTGGACCAGCGGCGTGCCCGGCGCGGCGTGGGGGACTTCCCAGAGCATGGCAGCCTGCTGCTGCCATGCTCGAAGTAGCGAGTAGCGAGTAGCGAGTAGCGAGGAAGCGCCAAATTCCTTAAGCGTGGCGGCGAGCGCTTTGCGGGCTTCGCGGCGCAGGCGCTGCGGGTCGCGTTCGCGGGAGCGGAGGGCGGCGAGCACGAGCCAGACGGCGAGGACGAATAAGACGGAGGACAGGAGGCAGAGAAAAATCAGCGCACGGACGGGCAACGGCACGAAGCCGCGGGCGGATTCCGTGATCGGGTCGCGCGGCAGGCTTTCTGGTGGCACCGGCGCCACGGCGGTGGGCAGCACGGGAGCGGCGGGCACTGTCGCCGGATCACCGATGGAAAACTGCACGGGCGCACCGGAACCGGCGGGAGCCACCACGGGCGCCGAGGCGCCGGTGATGGTCACGGTGACGGGCTCGCTGGCGACGGTCTTGTAGGTGCCGGCCTTGGGGTCGAAATAGGTGAAGCGCACGGGGGCAAGCCGGTAGGTGCCGGGACGCGTCGGGACCAGCACGACGTCCTCGGTGAGCGAGCCCTCGAAAAGAGCATTGTCCTTCATCGTGCGCTTGGACTTCGGCTGCACGATCTGGAAATCGTTGGACACCTCGCGCTCGGGCAGGCCGGTGAGGTCGGGCCAGTTGCCGGTGCCGGCCAGCTCGATCGTCCACGTGACAGGCTCGCCGACCGCGGCGGTGACGGGCACGACCTTGGAGGTGAATGTGAACTCGCCGACCGCGCCACTGAAGGCCGGCGGAGCGGACGGCAGCGGCTTGATGGTCAGCTCCAGCGGGCTGGATTCGATCGCGCGTTGCTCGACCGTGGGCTGGGAGAAAAGCCCGAAGCCGGAGGTGCCGACCATCAGGTTCACCATCTGTGTGGCGGGCTTGACCGAGTAGGTGCCGGGCGACTTGACATAGGCGCGGGTGGCCTGCTGCAGGGCGACGTAGCGCTCGCCACGGAGGAGGGTCTCGTTGAGCTCGGGCTTGCTCCAATCCTCGGTCACGAGCGGCGCGGCGGGCCACTCGACGTTGGTGGCGATGGAGTGGTAATAGCGTCGGACGATGTTGAGGTTGTAGCCGACCGGGAAAACCTCGCCGGCCCAGAAAGAGGCGCGCGGGGTCGTAACCCTGGCTGAGGCGACGTCGTTCACGGCCAATCCGGAACTGCCGACGGTGGCGTCGCCCACGGTGAAGGTGGCGGCTTTCACCGTCATTGGCCCTTTGTCGGTTTTGACCTCAAAGGCCGGGATGGTGATCGCGCTGCGCTTGCCGGGACGCACGGGAAAGACGAGGGAGAAGCGGCGCGTGACGCTAAAGTTGACCATGTTCATCTCGCTGCTTTGCGACGGCCGGCCGAACTGCAGGCCATCGACCTTGGGCAGGGCGGGGTCGCCATCGGGTTCGCAATCGGTGAACACGAGGGCGACATCGCTCACCTGGTTGAAGCCCAGCTGGCCGCCGGGCGGCTCCCAGCGCACGGTTTGGGCGAAGGCGGGGAGGGGCAAGAGGGCGAGCAGACCAAAGGCAAAAACCTGCCGATACACGAACCTGTGGGAGCGAGCTTGCTCGCGACTGGTTCGTGTCGCGAGCAAGCTCGCTCCCACAAATCGGATTATCGCCTGCATGCAGGCTCCTACAAATGGAAGGATTGGCTGGGAGGGGGATCGCATGTTCATTACCAATTCTTGCCCGTGGTTTTCTGCTTGGGCTGCTGGCCCTGCAAGAGTTGCTGGAGCTTGGCGGGAGAATCCTGATTGCGGACCTGCTCGAGCTTCTGGAGCGGCATGGCGAGTTCGGGATCGGCCGGTTCGGCGGGCGGTTTTTCCTGCTGGCCGCCGACCTTCTGGGTGCCGGGTTGGGGTTGCGGCTTGGGCTCGGCCTTTTTCTGCTCCGGTTTTTCCTTCATGTCGCCGAAGGCATCCTTGTTTTGCTGCTGCTGCTGGTCCTGTTGCTCCTGTTGTTCCTGATCCTGCTTTTGCTGGTCGGATTTCTGCTGGTCGGACTGGTCCTGGTTCTGCTGCTGCTGCTTGTCCTGCTTCTGCTGCTCCTTCTGGTCCTGGTTCTTTTTGTCCTGCGGCGGGGGCTCCTCTTTCTTCAGCAGCTCTTCCAGATCGGAACGGAGTTTCGGCCAGTCGGCGGCCTTGGCGTCGAGTTTTTCGCCGGCATCCACGGCCGACAGGGCGTCGCGGATGACATTCTCCGGGGGGTGCTGTTGGGCGGACTTCAGGCGCTGGCCGTAGGTGATCGTGGTCGAGGCCATCTCGGAATATTCCTTGGCGTTCACGGCGTCCTTCGCCGCCAGCCGGGCCACGGTGGCGATCAGCGGCGCGGCGAGGGGATCATTTGCTTCGGCAGCGAATGACGAATGACGAATGACGAATGACGAAAGCCCAACAAGCAGTAGAAGGGCCGCCGCACGATTCATTTGGAATTCGGCCTTCGTCATTTTGCCGCGACCCAGCGGCAGCGCCCGCTCGCGGGGCCGGACGGGGAACTCGGCCCAGAAGCTGATGAGCAGGAGCAGCAGGCCGGGGGCGAGGAACCATTGAAAACGCTCAACCAGGCGCGTGGTGTTTTTCTCGGAAAACTCACCCTTGCGGCCGGCCTCGACGGTTTTCTTGAGCAGGGCGGGCAAATCCACCCAGGTGCTGGCGTCGGTGTAGGCGCCGCCGGTCACCTGGGCGAGCTCCTGCAAGGTTGAGCTGTTGAGCCGCGACATGACCACGGCGCCGCGCTCATCTTTCACCAGGCCGCCGCCGGCCTCGGGGATGAACGAGCCCTGCGCCGTGCCGACCCCGAGGCCGATGACGCGGATGCCCTTGGTCTTGAGCGAATCGGTGAGGCTTTTCCAATTGTCCTCCGTGCTTTCGCCGTCGCTGAGGATGATGAGGTAGCGGTCGGCGGTGGAGGTGCCGAAGGCCGACATGGATGCTTCGAGCATGGCTTGGTAGTTCGAACCGCCCTCGGGGAGGTAGTCGGGGCCCAACGCGGGGAGGAACTCCCGCAACACCTCGTAATCGGCGCTCAACGGGCTTTGGAGAAACGCGGTGCCGGCGAACAGCACGAGGCCGACGCGCTCGCCCTTCAGGCCGTCGAGCAGCGAGGTGATGAGCAATTTGCTGCGGTCAAGGCGCGAAGGTTTCACGTCCTGCGCCAGCATGGAGCGCGACAGATCCACGGCGATGAGCACCTCGCGCGACTGGTCGAACACCTGCTCCTCGATGACGCCCCACTGCGGGCGGGCCAGGGCGACGAGACACAGCGCCAGACCGAACCAGAGCCAGATCCGCGGGCGGGTCTCGGCCGTGGTGTGCCTGGTGCCGAGCGAGACATCAAAGGCCCCGGCCCAGGCGCGGGTGATCTTCGGCCAGGTTACAACGGCACGAGCCGTATGGCGGGCCAGCTCCCACGAGAAGAGCAGCACGAGCGGCGCGAGCAGCCAGAGGAGATGCGGGGAGTGGAAGCTCATGCGGTTTTGGTGGAACCCGGCGTCCCGACGGGTTTAGCCGGTCCGGAGGCCCGGCTCCACCTTGGCAGCGCGGGTGGCAACGCGACCAGGGCCCCGAGGAACAGCAACGCCGCACCGGGTATCGCGAACCAGTGGAACAGTTCGGTGGTGAGCAGGTAGGACTTGGCGGTGAACTCGATCTTTTGCGCCTGATCGATGGCGGCGAAGGCCCTCTCGGCTGTGTCGAGGTCGAAGGCGCGGAAAAACTTGCCGCCGGTGGCGTCGGAGATGGCGCGCAGCTGGCCTTCGTCGAGGTCCGAGATCACGCGGCGGGTGCCAAGCCGCCGGCCGGCATCGTCAAAGACCGGCATGGGCACAAGGCCGTCGCGCCCGGCGCCGATGGTGTAAACCGGCAGGCCGCGCGACTTGGCGATCCCGGTGGCCTGCTCGGGCGTGAGCACGCCGCGGTTGTTGGCGCCGTCGGTCATGAGCACGACGAAGGCGCCCTTGCGCTTGTTGTTCTCCTCGCGGCCGGCCTGCTCCAGGCGGGTGAGCGCCACGCCGAGTCCGTCACCGATGGCGGTGCCGTCTTCGATCATGCCGATCTTGAGGCGCTCGATCTGGCGGGCGAGCCAGTCGTGATCAAAGGTCAGCGGGGCGAGCGTGTAGGCGCGGCCGGAGAAGACCACGAGGCCGATGCGGTCGCTGGTGCGCTGGCTGATGAAGGCCTGGATGATGGGCTTGATGGCCTGGAGGCGGTTGATGCGGTCGCCGCCGCGCTCGTAATCCTCCGCGAGCATCGAGCCGGAGAGGTCGATGGCGAGCATCAGATCGTAGCCCTGTTGCTTCACCTCGCGCTTGTCCTCGACGATCTGCGGGCGGGCGAGCGCGACGATCAGAAGGATGAGTCCGGTCATGGCCAGGGCGGCGGGCCAGCGGGACGCGGGGATGAAGGTAGGCCGGTGCCAGGCCGCGGCAAAAGGCACCACGAGCACCGGCGCGCCGCGGCGGCCGCGCACCCAGACGAGCAACGGTATAAGCAGCAGCAGCAGCAGCCAGAGCGGGTCATGGAGGGCGTAGTCCTTCATGCAGGGAAAAAAGCTCCAAGCTCACGGGAGACCCGAAGCTCCAAGCTCCAACATCCAAGCTCCAGAGAAGCACCAATAGAAAAACGCCAAGGCCCGGTTTGTGCCGTGAGTCGAGGTCTTACGCTTAGGAATTTCATTGGAGCTTGGATGTTGGAATTTGGAGCTTTTGCCGGCGCTTAGCGCCGCGTTCTTGCAAACATGCGGGCGTGGAAAAAGCGGACGAGGGCGTCGAGACGGTTTTCGTCGGTGCGGACGGTGAGCCGGCTCAGGACATTGGGGAAGATGGCGCGGAAGGCGTCGTCGCGCTGCTGCACCCATTCCGCGTGGGCGGTGCGCTGGGCGGAAGAGGCGCCGTTCAGATTCACCAGCCGGCCGGCGACCGGGTCGTAGGTCGTGAGGACACGGTCGAAGGGCAGCTCGCGTTCCCACGGATCATCGACACGGAAGCCCATCGTCTGGTAGCGGCGCGAAAGCACGCTCCAACCCTCGGGCTCGAGGCGCCCATCGGCAAGCTCAGGGCGGTGCGGCGGGAAATCACCCAGCCAGATCAAGATGCTGTGGCGCGGCGCGGCCTTGGCCAGCAGGCGCCAGGGGACGAAGGTCGGCTGAGGGCTGAACGCTGAGGGCGGAGTGCCAGAGGCTTGGTTGCTTGCTTCCGGCGTTCCGCGTTCCGCACTCCGCTTTCCGCTCTCGAGCGAAGGCGGCGTCTGCCCGAGGAGCTGGGCGGCCGCGTGGAGGATCTGGCCGCGGCCGCGCACCGGCTCCTTCAGGGTGTAGCCGGCGGGCGAGGCGTGGAGGAAGCCGACGCGGTCGCGATTGACGGCCCCGAGCATCATGACAAGGCCGGCGAGTTCGAGCAGGGCCTCGCGCTTGGATTGCGCCCCGGAACCGAATTGGAGGCTGACGCTGTCCTCGAACAGGAGCAGCAGCGACACCTCGCGTTCCTCGATGAACTTCTTGCGGTAGGGCTCGCCGAGACGGGCGGTGACGTTCCAGTCGATGTCGCGGATGTCGTCACCGAAGGTGTATTTGACGACCTGGTCGAACTCCATGCCGCGGCCGCGGAAGGCGGAGCGGTATTCGCCGCTGAGCACGTTCTCCACGGCATGGCGCACGCGCCATTCGAGCTGCCGGAGCAGCGCGAGCTGGGAGGTGACGAGGGAAGCCTGACTGGTGGCGGGACTGGGCATGACTTAACTAAGCTCCAACCTCCAAGCTCCAATCTCCAATGAAACTACAGAGACCAAACACCGGGGGCCGGCGCGGAGCGCGGGCGGGCTTTGGAATTTGTTCATTGAATATTTCTGGAGCTTGGATGTTGGGGTTTGGAGGTTCTTAAACCTTGGCCGGCACCGGCGTGCGGATCAGGACCTGGTCGAGGATCTTGTCGGAGGTGAGGCCCTCGGCCTCGGCCTCATAGGTGAGGCCGACACGGTGGCGGAGGGCGTCGTGGAAGATTTCCTGGACGAGGGCGGGGGCGAGGTAGTCGCTGCCGCGGAGCCAGGCGAGGGCGCGCCCGGCCTGGAAGAGCGCGAGCGAGGCCCGGGGCGAGGCGCCGAAATTGAGCAGGCGCTTGGCGGCGCCACCCTCGGCCTGGGCCGCGAGGTCGCGCGAGCCGCGGACGAGCGCGAGGATGTAGGCCTGCACGGCGGGCGCGACGTGGATGGCATCGACCTGCGCGCGGAGTTCGAGCAATTCCTCGCCGCTGGAAACGGCGTGGACCTCGGGCTGCTTGGTGACCTGGCCCCACATCTCCATCATGGCCGATTCCTCGGTGGCGGACGGATAGTCCACGAGCAGCTTGAACAGAAAACGGTCGGTCTGCGCCTCGGGCAGCGGATAGGTGCCCTCCTGTTCGACCGGATTCTGCGTGGCCATGACGAAGAAGGGGCGCGGGAGCTGGTGCGAGTTGCCGCCGATGGTGACCTGCCGCTCCTGCATGGCCTCGAGGAGGGCGGACTGGACCTTGGCGGGGGCGCGGTTGATTTCGTCGGCGAGCACGAGGTTGGCGAAGATCGGGCCCTTGTGCGTGGTGAACCCGCCGTCCTTCGGCGAGAAAATCATGGTGCCGACGACGTCGCTGGGCAGCAGGTCGGGCGTGAACTGGATGCGCTCGAACTGGATGCCGAGGGCGGAACCGAGGGACTTGATGAGCAGCGTCTTGGCGAGGCCCGGCATGCCCTCAAGGAGCACGTGGCCGTTGGCCAGCAGGGCGACGAGCATGCGTTCGATGACGGCGTTCTGGCCGATGACGGCCTTGCCGATTTCTGTGCGGAGTTTCTGGGACCAGACGGGACCGGTGATCATGGGGGAAAGATGAGTGAAAGTGACCCGCCTACGCCCGGTTGGGCTTCGGCGAGGCAAGGAGTGAAAGTGAAGGGGGCGGGCCGGTCAGTGACAAGTGAAGAGCAGGGAGGCAGTCAGACCACGAAAGCAGGCTGGAGTTGCAAAGGAATAGAGCCACGATCCGCCTTCGCCAAGCACTTCGGCGGACAGGAAAGTCGCGAAAACGCACAAAAACTGCGCCGAGCCCGGGCAGGGTCAATCGGGAGGTTTTTCGTGTCTTTTTGTGACTCTTTGTGGCTAAACCAAGTCATGGCTGATTTTCCGGACCTGGTGGAAGCGCCGCTGCGGGCGCGATTTGTCTCCCTCGGCGTGCGCCCGGAGGAGGTGGAAGAGCGTTTTGTGCGCGGGACCGGGGCCGGGGGGCAGAAAATCAACAAGACTTCATCCACGGTCTGGCTCCAGCACCGGCCGACCGGGGTGGAGGTGCGTTGCCAGCGCGAACGCAATCAGACGGTCAACCGTCGGCTGGCCTGGACGGAGCTGGCGGACAAACTGGAATGGCGGCGGCAGGAAGCGGCCAACCAGGCCCGGGCCGCGCGCGAGCTCGCCCGGCGGCAGAAGCGCCAGAAATCCCGCGGCCAGAAGGCGCGGATGATCGAGGCCAAGAAACACCGCGCGAAGCATAAGTCGGCGCGCGGGCGGGTCAGTGGTGACTGGTAGATTCTGCTTTGCCGCACCGCCCCACCGGCCCATAGTGATGCCATGAAGCCAGCCGACCCAGCCCTCGAGGAAGCCCGCCGGGCG
>LNEH01000180.1 GCA_001464505.1 Verrucomicrobia bacterium Ga0077533 | reverse complement strand
CCGACCGCCTTGAGCGAGACGACGATGGTGACCGCCAGCAGCGAGAGCAGCAGGTAATAAAGCAGTTTGACCGACAGCCCGATGCTGCGGGCCTGGCCTGGATCGAAGCAAAACAGCAGCAGGTCGCGCCGGAGTGAGAGGATGACGGCCAGGGTGACGCCAGCCACAATCAGGGTGTTCCGCAGATCACCCGGCTCCAGACCAAGGATGTTGCCGAAGAGAATGTGGTCGAGGTGCAGGTCGCTCTTGATCTTCGTGAACAGCACCAGGCCGATTGCGAAGAGGCCGGTGAAAACCACGCCCATGACCGTATCTTCTTTCACCCGGCTGTTCGCCTTGATGTAGCCGGTCGCCACGGCACAGAACAACCCTGAAACAAACGCCCCCACCGCCAGCGGCAGACCGATGGCGTAGGCGATCACAATGCCCGGCAGCACCGCGTGCGAGATGGCGTCACCCATCAGCGACCAGCCCTTGAGCACCAGGTAGCAAGAAAGCACGGCGCAGACCGCCCCGATGGCCGCGCCGACGATCATGGCGTCAACCATGAAGGGATAGCGGAAGGGTTCGAGGAGGCTGCTCATGGACTTGCCTCTCCCCTTCGCAAATCAGCCACAACACACCCCGCCCTAGCGGACACCCCTCTTGATAGTGGGGATCCTAGCAAACGCTGGCTGGATTCCCCTCTATGAAGAGGGGTGGCGCGACTTGTCAGCCATAGGCTTGGCGAAGGCTGAGGCACCGGGGTGTGTTGGTGGATCGCGAAATTCATGGCAGAACTCAGATTCAACCCAGCGCCGCGGCCTCCCGCCGCCGGGCGCGCGCCGCCCGCAGGCCGTGTTTCGGGGCGAAGATCAGCGCCAATACGAAGAGGCTGCTTTGCAGCGTCACAATGCAGCCGCCGGTCGAGCCGTCGAAAAAGTAGCTGGCATAGGCGCCGACCAGCGAGGTGCCCACGCCCATCGCCGTGGCGAGGCCGATCATCCGCCCGAAGCGGTCCGTCAACAGGTAGGCCGTGGCTCCGGGGGTCACGAGCATCGCGACCACCAGACACGCGCCAACGGTCTGCAAGGCGGCGACCGCGGTGGCGGAGAGCAGCGTCAGGAGCGTGTAGTGCAGCACCGTGACATTGAGGCCGATGGCCCGGGCCTGGTTGGCATCGAAGCAGAACAGCAGCAGGTCGCGCCACTTCAACCCGAGCACGACGAGCGTGACCGCCGAGATGATGATCACCTGCACGATGTCAGGGTCCGAGATGCCCAGGATGTTGCCGAAGACAATGGTGCGCAGGTTCACGCTGCTCGGATTGAGCGAGATCAGAAACAGGCCCAGGGCGAAGAAGGCCGTGAACACCACGCCGATGACTGCGTCCTCACGGAGCCGGGTCTTCGCCTTCACGAAGCCCATGCCAACCGCCGCCAGCAGGCCCGTGCCGAAGGCGCCCGCCGCGAACGGCCAGCCGAGCGCGTAGGCCACGGCCACCCCGGGCACCACCGAGTGCGAAAGGGCGTCGCCCATCAGCGACCAGCCCTTGAGGGTGATGAAACACGAGAGGAACGCGCACACCCCGCCGATCAGGCCGCTCACGGCGATGGCCTTCAGCATGTAGTCGTATTCCAACGGCGTGAGCAGGGTTTCAAGCACGTCCGTGTCCTCCCATCGGCGCGGCTAAATGTGTAATATAATACGTTACATGTTTCCGGGGTTGGCGGGAATCTGGCGGGACTGACCGTCCCGCTTCCGAACCGCTGGGTTCTTCGCTGCGCCGCCACTGAACTCCGCTTTTTGTCATTCTGAACGAAGTGAAGAATCCAGCAGCACAACCGCCGGCGCACATCATTCTGGATTTGAGCCCTGTCGCCTGCGGCTCGGTAACTTCGCTACGCTCAGAATGACACTGCTTTGAAAAATTCATCGGCCAGTTCCACGCATGCCCGGCGGCTTGCTGCAGTGTCCCAGAATGACAAATCAGTCTCACTTGTCGTCCTCGGTTTCCGCGCGCTGCTTGACGACCTTCTCGTGGCCCTCGCGCCGGCTGTATTCGAGATGGCCGCCCTTGCCGAAGACGAGCGGGCGCTCGTCGTCAGTAAGCAGGGTGACCGCCCGGCCGTCGTGCTTCTGCACGGTGGATTCGTCAAAGCGGAAGTGCCGCAGCACGCCGCCGAAGGCGCGGGCCAGATTGGCCTCGGTGAAGACCTCCTCGGTCGGGCCCGCCGCCAGCACGGTGCGGTTGATCAGCACCACCTGGTCGCAAAATTCCGGCACCGAGCCGAGGTTGTGCGTCGAGACCAGCATCAGATGGCCGGCCGCCCGGAGTTCGCGTAGCAGCTCGATGATCGTGGTCTCGGTGTTCACGTCCACGCCGGTGAAGGGCTCGTCGAGCAGGATCACGCGGCTGCGCTGGGCCAGCGCCCGGGCGAGGAAGACACGCTTCTTCTGGCCCCCTGACAGTTCGCCGATCTGGCGCTCGCGGAATTCGAGCATGCCCACGCGGACCAGGCTCTCCTCCGCGATGCGGCGGTCCTCCGCCCGCGGGCGGCGCAGAAAATTCATGTAACCATACCGGCCCATCAAGACCACGTCCCACACGCTCACGGGAAAGGTCCAGTCCACCTCCTCCGACTGCGGCACATAGGCGACCAAGTTTGCCCTGAGGGCCTCACTCACCGGCCGGCCGGAGATGAGCACGTCTCCCCGCACCGGCCGGACGAAATCCATGATGGCCTTGAACAGCGTGGACTTGCCGCTGCCGTTCACGCCCACGAGCCCGCAGATGGCGCCGCCGACGAGCCGGAAGGTGGCATCGCGCAAGGCCACCGTTCCGTTGGGATAGCTGACGGTGACGTTGTTGACCTGCAGCTCGATGGGTTCGGAAGGTGCGTTCATGGGTGGCTGGCGCAAGCGGCATCAAAGGTGGCAGGTGATCTTCATGGGCTGGTGAACCCCTTCACAATCGTTTGGGCGTTGTATTCCATCATCCGCAGGTAGGTTGGCGCCGGGCCGTCCGGACCGGTCAGCGAATCCACATACAGCACGCCGCCGTAGCGCGCGCCGGTCTCCTTCGCCACCTGCCGCGCGGGCTTGTCGCTGACGGTGCTCTCGCTGAACACGACCGGGATCGCGTGGGCGCGGACGCCGTCGATCACCTTGCGCACCTGCTGGGGCGTGCCCTGTTGGTCGGCGTTGACCGCCCAGAGGAAGAGTTCCTGCAGGCCGAAGTTGCGCGCGAGATAGGGAAACGCGCCCTCGCTGGTGACCAGCCAGCGTTGATGCGCGGGGATTCTCGCCAGCTCGGCGCGGACCGTCTCCTCGATGGCGGTGAACTTCACCGTGTAGGCGGCGGCGTTGGCGTTGTAGGTGGCGGCGTTGGCCGGATCGAGCTGCACCAGCGCCCGGCGGATGTTCTCGACATAGATGACGGCGTTGCGCGGCGACATCCAGGCGTGCGGGTTGGGTTTGCCGGTGTAGGAGCCCTCCTCGATGCTGAGGGGCTCGATGCCCTCGGTCAGGACCACGCCGGGCACGCCTCGCAGGTTGCCGAAAAACTTCTCGAACCAGCGCTCCAGGTTCAGGCCGTTCCAGAGCACCAGGTCGGCCTTCTGGGCCTTGACGATGTCCTGCGGCGTGGGTTCGTAGCCGTGGATCTCCGCGCCGGGTTTGGTGATGGACTCCACCATGGCGGCGTCGCCGGCCACGTTCTGGGCCATGTCCTGGATGATCGTGAAGGTCGTCACGATGCGCTTCTTGGGTTGGGCGGCATTCGCGAGGACCGCCAGTCCGCCGACCAGCAGGCCGAGCGAGATGGCGCGTGAGAGGCGGGCAAGGAATGAGAATTTCATGAACGACAAGATGTTTAGAAGCGACGGGAGTATCCGACGAAGGGTTGGTAATCGGGCGCGGAATGGGTGACGCCGAAATTGCAGCCGAGATCGAGCTGGGTGTCCGCAGTCAGCGCGTAGGTGAGGCCGACATCGAGCTGACCCTGCCATTTGAAGCCCGGCGCGCTGCCAGTGACGGTGAAGAACTCAAGGTAGCCGCTGAACTTGGCCGTGATGTCGTGGGCGAAGGTGATGGAGTTGATCCATTCGGTGTCGTGGTCACCGAGGCCGTCGCTCACGAAATCAACCTCGGTCATCACCGCCGAGCCCCAGCCGGCGGGCAGCTCGAAACCGAGGATGAAGATGATGCCGCCCTCGGTCTCGCCGTTGCGGACGCGCGAGGCCGGCAGCGGCCACTTGACGAAAGGCATGACGGCAAAGGCGGTCGGTCCGCCATCATTGCCCCAGAAATTGATTTTGACCCGGGTCGTCACGTCGCCGAAGCCGGACACTCGAGCCGACGTGCCGGCCACCCGGTCCTCGACCTTTGATCGCACATGGGGATCGATCACGAGCTGCAGGTCCACTTGGTTGAGCAGGCCGAGCTTCAGATTGATGGGAGCCACGCTCAGGTCTCTGATCCGCACATCGCCACCGCCGGACTGGTCGCGGGCGTAGGTGTGGTTGAGGAAATCCAGTTCGATCTGAAAATGTCCCGCATCCACCGTGTAGGGGCTCTCCGTCTGGTCCGGCCGGTCGGTGGACAAGTCGCGCAGCAGATCGGCGGGCGTCGGGTTGAAGAGCGTGAATGCGCTCTTGTTCGCGACGCGTTTCTCCGCGCCAGAAGCACCCATGACGGATACCGTCGCGATGGCGAGCAGCGCGGGAATCGCGATCATTCGGGGGAAAGAAAGCCGATGTTTGGTCATGTTTTTTCAGATGCCTTCGGAGAAATTCGCACCCGGTCGCCGTTAGAACAGGCTGGAGAGATCGATCAAAAGGGTGCGCGTGTCGCCTTGAAAGCGACCTTCGAGCTGGAGCACGAAAGTGTGCGAGGTGTTGGGGCCGCTGAGCGCGAGATACGGAATGTAGGCCGGATCGCGACCCGCCCCCGTAATTTGCTCCACCCGGAATCCGGCCGCCGCCCGGAAGGTGTCGAAGCGATCGAAGAGATGCTCCAACTCCAGACTGTAGCGGCTCCGCGAGGAGCGGCCGGGCGCATCGTCCACGCCGAAAGCCGCGGTCCCGGAGAAATCGCCCCGCTGAATGCGACCGACCCCGGTAAAGAGCCAGCGGTCTCTGTCCAAAAATGCGTGGGCGCCGAGCGAGCTCAGCCCGCGGCGGAAGAACGACTCCAGGAACAAGCCCTTGGCCGGACCTTCGAGCTCAAAGCTCGCCGCCTGGCGGGCTTTCGCGCTCAACGGCGCCGAGAGTTCGCCGACAAAGGGAAGGGTGATCGTGCTGAACAAACCGTCGCTGCGCGCCGGACCGGGCATCGTCTGCCAGGTGTAAGCCAGGCCGGGCGAGCGGCCCGACGGCGCGAATGATCGCAGGCCGGTGATGCGGGAGTCTCCCGCCGCCGTCTGACCCGGCAAGCCGGTGCCGAACACGGCCGGCTCGCTTACCGACAGACGCAAGGAGACATCGTATTGATTGAGCGAGCGAAATTGTCCGAACCGCAAAACCTGATTGTCACCGATCTCCCAGTTGAGGATGACATCTTCAAAACGTCCGCTCCGGTCGCGCAACGTGCCGTTGTTCTGCAGCTCGAGGCTGACCACGCGCCATTCGACGAAGTAAGACAGCGGGAGCGCGGCGACCGGACCGCCGCTGATGAGTTCCACCTTCGGCAGCAGAACATCCTGGAGATTGTTCGCGCTTCTCTCCTCCCGTCGGCCCGTGATCCAGAGGGATATCGGGAAGGCCGGCTCGCGCCCGACTTCCTCGGCGCGCCGATAGCCGCGCGCCAGAAATGTCTCCCCCCGGGCGTTGAGTTTCGGGGGAAGCGAATGGCAATCGACGCAGCTCAGCCCCTGGCTGCGCGCATAAAAAGGAATGGCGCGGGCTTCCCCGGCAACGATCGCCAATCCCACCACGGCCAGCAGCCACCGGGCGCAGGCGGGGAGGTTGACCGCCGGGCCCAGGGAAGACGGGCGGGCGGGCCGCCGCCGCCCGGCCGCCGCGGCTTGTAGTGATTTATACATAATGTAGCTTTGGCTACACTTTGAACTCGACTTGTCAAGCCCCGCCTTTCATGACTTGGTGCCCACCGTGAAAAAGCTCCCCCGCCCCGCCGCCAAGACCGTGCGCCCCTCCGCACTGCAGGCCGAGAGCCTGCGGCAGACCCGGCGTGAGCATGCTTCCGAGACGGCCGAGGACTACGTCGAGGCCATCGCCGACCTGGCCGCCTCGCAGGGCGAGGCGCGGGTCGTGGACCTGGCGCGGCGGTTGGGCGTCACCCACGTCACCGTCAACCGCACTCTGGCCCGCCTGCAGCGCGAGGGCTACGTCAGGGTGCAGCCCTACCGCGCCATCTTCCTGACCGATTCCGGCCGGGTGCTGGCCGCGGATTGCCATCACCGCCACGGCATCGTGGTGGCTTTCCTGTGCTCGCTCGGTATCCCGGAGAAGGCGGCCGAGATCGACGCCGAGGGCATCGAGCACCACGTCAGCCCCGCGACCCTCGCGGCCTTCGCCCGTCAGCTCAAAGCGAACAAGCCCTAACCGGGCGGGTGGGCTAGCCCGGATATTTCACACGGGAGATGAAGACCGGGCGTGATTCCTGCTGAAGTGGTTGATGTGAAACAATCCAATCCGACAGAGACCAACGCCCGGCCTTCGACAGACTGTCAGCAGGGATCGTTCCAATTTCAAGCCCTCGGCTCGCGCCAAGTGGTGGCCGATTTCAGCGGAGGACAGTTGAGCAGCGACGGCGGGGTGCTGCTCCTGCGGGAGTTGGACCGTTCGCTGGGGCTGACCCGGCAGGTGGCGGCGTGCTTTCAGGACCGGCGCAAGCCGGAGCTGGTCACCCACACCGTGCCGGAGCTGGTGGCGCAGCGGATCTTCGGGCTGGCGCTGGGTTATGAAGACCTCAACGACCACCGGACGCTGCGGACCGATCCGCTCCTGGCCTTGGCGGTCGGCAAGCGGGAGGTCGAGGACCCGCTGGCCTCGGCCCCGACGCTGAACCGGCT
>LNEH01000179.1 GCA_001464505.1 Verrucomicrobia bacterium Ga0077533 | reverse complement strand
AGGCGCGGTCGAAGCCCTCCGTCGTGATGACGTGCTCGTAGTGCAGGCCCTCGCCCTTGTAGCTCGCCGCGGGATCGCGCGGGAACTTGAGATGATGCTTCCGGGGCAACGAACCGAGCTTGAGGTATTGGGGCATGGTGGAGGAGGGATTAAAGTGAGAGTGAAAGTGAAAGTGAGGGGATCAGCAAGAGTGCGTCAGGGGAACACTTTCACTGTCACTTTCACCCTCACTCAAAGCGTTCCGCGCCGGGCCTGCTCGCGCTCGATGGCCTCGAAGAGCGCGCGGAAGTTGCCCTCGCCGAAGCCGATCGAGCGCCCGCGCCGCTGGATGACCTCGAAGAACAAGGTGGGCCGCGCGAAGACGCACTTGGTGAAAAGCTGGAGCAGGTAGCCGTCCTCGTTGTCGCGGTCGACGAGGATCTTGAGCTTCTTCAACGCCGCCTTGTCCTCCTGGATCCGGCCGACGCGCTCGTCAAAGCTCCCGTCGTAGTAGCTGTCGGGCACGTCGAGGAATTCCTGGCCCATCTTGCGCATCTCCTCGATGGTCGCGGTGATGTCGGGCGTGAGCAGCGCGATGTGCTGCACGCCGGCCCCGTTGTATTGGTCGAGGAATTCCTGGATCTGCGAATTGGCCGACGAGGGCTCGTTGATCGGGAGCTTAATCCAGCCGTCGGTCGAGCTGACGACCTTCGACATGAGCGCGGAACGGCCGGTGTTGATGTCGAAGTGCATGAACAGGTCGAAGCCGAACACCTGCTCGTAATACGTCACCCACTCGTCCATCCGCTCCACGTTGGCCACCACGTGGTCGATCATGGCGAAGTTGATCTCCCGGTCGTCAATGCCTCCGGCGACGTTGATGAAACCCGGCATGAACTCGCCGCGCCCGCGGCGCTCGACGAAACTGTGGATGGTGTCGCCGTAGGCCGCGATGGCGGCATGGACGATGTTGGCATCCTCGAAGATGCCGCGCACCGCGTTCGCCCCGCGGCGCTGGGCCTCGGTGAACGCGAGCTTCGCGTCCTTCACCTTGAACGCCACGTCGCGCACGCCGCAGCCGTGCTTCTCCAGATGGGAGCGGACAAAATCCGCCTCCGCGCCGGTGCCCTGCGGCTCGCTGACGACAAAATTGACGCGGCCCTGGCCGACGACATGCGCCCGCCGGCCCATGAGCCCGGTAGCGTTGTCGCCGTAGGCGCGCGGCGACATGCCGTATTTCTGGACGAAGAAGTCGCGCCACTGGTCGGCGCTGTCGACATAGAACTCGATGTGGTCGAAGCCGCGCAGGCCGAGGGGATTGACGCCGGTTTTGCGCTCGACGGGTTTTTCGAAAAAGGTGCGGCTCATGCGGGGAAGGGGTTTAGGCGGGATCGCCGGGACCGCCCACTCTACTCCCTGGGCAGGCCAGCAACCATACTCCGGACGGAGTAATCGCGCTTGCCTCCCCGGGCCCATCGACCATTTGCTCCGTTCAGCCTACCCCACTGCATGCTCCGCCCTGACGCCCAAACCCCGCTGCTCGACCACGTGCTGGCCATGCTGGAGGACGTGCCCGTCGGCCTGCTGTTGCTCGACGGCGCCTGCCATCCGCTCTGGTTCAACAACGAGGCGGCGCGCGCCTGCGCGGTGTGGAATCACGGCGAGCGCCACGCCGCCGCCCTCCGCGCCCGCCCCGCCTTCCGCGTGCCCGAACCGCTGATCACCGCCTGCCACGAACTGCGCGCCGACCCGGCCCCGACGGCCCCGACCAAGGTCGTGAGCGACAACACCCGCGGATTGCACGCCCGCATCAAGCTGCACGCCGCGCCCGGCGCCGTGGCGCCCGCCTTCCACATCCAGCTCGACTACCGCCGTCCGCGCGGCGACCGGCACCGGCCGCTCTCGCCCGGCGCCGTGGCCCTGCTCGCCCGTCTGACCGAGCGCGAACGCGAGGTCGCCATGCGCGTGCGCGAGGGCTTGAGCAACGCGGAAGTGGCCGCCGAGCTGCGCCGCAGCCCGCTGACCATCAAGACCCAGCTCGCCGCCATCTTCGGCAAGCTCGCCGTGCGCGGCCGCACCCGCGTGGCGGCTCTCCTCAATCGCTGAATGAACCCCGGAAACACATGCCGGTGCCCTGTAGGTGGCGAGCTTGCGCGCAACGTGGCGCGCAAGCGCGCCACCTACATTCACGCCCGGGCGTGACATCCGCCCCCGACCCTGCCTTGCTCACCTGCGCATGAGCGCGATCAAATCCACCGGCATTTCGTCGGAAAAATTCCGCCCGTGGCTGGCCCGCGAACTGGTGCGGGCACTCAAGCATGGCCTCATCCTGCTGGTTGCCGGCAGCGCAGCCGCGTGGGGCCTGACCGTCCTGTCACCTTCCTTCGCCTCCGGCTGGACCAATTTCAATTACCAGTTGTCCGGTGTGGCGCTGGACCAGCACCCCCTCGCGCTGGCGCGCACCTTTGCCTCCCGGCTGCGCGAGAGCGAATACGGCTGGAGTCCGCTCAGCCTCGCGACCCCCTTTAACGTCACCGCCGCCCGCGAAGCCTTGGGGCGTGATTATCCCGAGGTGGCCAGCGTGATGGACGGTGTCCCGCAAGTGCCGCGCGCCGCACGGCTCCGGAGCGCCAACCCGGCCCTCCATGACCAACGGATGGCGGACTATCTGGCCCGCCACCGCCGGATCGAAGCGGGTCGCTTCACCAGCCTTTATGATCGGGACGACCTGTTCTCCGCACCCAACGCCAATGTGAAACTCGGTCTCTTCGTCACGAAAGTGTTCGGCCTGCTTGATGCTTTCCTGTTCACGGCAGGCACCATCCTCGGCGGGGGCGCGGCGGGCGTGGTGCTCTTCGGCACGGTGCTGGCCCTGACGGCGTCGCCGCTCTGGCGGTCGCGTCGTCCCGCGCGCACCTGGCTCAAGGCCATTGTCTGGCCCACCCTGGCCAGCACGCTCATCTGGGCCGCAATTTTCATCATGGCGGCCTCGGCGGCCCTGTTCGGCGGACTCACCCCCAACACCTCGGCGCTCGCCCTCTTCGCTGCGCTGCCCCTGCTCTATGTTTTCGCCAAGCTGCCGTTGCATCTGGCCGAGACCCTGGTGAACCCCGCCCCCGCCAAGTGGGACGGCATCGATCGCCGCAAGCCCCGTCCACCGGCGCCCAAGCCCGGCGAGACCACCCCGCCCCTCGGCGGCGCTTAGACCACCCTAGTCTTTTCGGCGTAATTGGCCGCTTCGCATTCGATTCTCCGACGGATACGCCCAAGCTCCAGAACATGCAGAACACCCCCGCCCAACCCGCGACCCCGACCGGCGCCGACGACCCGCGTTGCATCCCTCACAAACTCACCGCCCCGCTGCCGGTGGGCGCCGAGTGCAAGTATCCGGCTTACACCGCCGACGAGCAGGATGTCTGGCGCACGCTCCACGCCCGGATGGAAACATTGCTGCCCGGCCGCGCCGCCGATGAATTCCTGATCGGACTCGCCGCACTCAAGCTCGAGCCGGACCGCATCCCGGCGCTGGCCGATGTCTCGCGCAAACTGCAAAAGGCCACCAACTGGCAGATCGCCCGCACGCCGGGCCTGCTCGATGCGCATGATTTCTTCTCCTATCTCGCCCGCCGGATTTTTCCCTGCACCGACCACATCCGCGCCCGCTCGGAGCTGGACTACACGCCGGCCCCCGACTGCTTTCACGACATCTACGGCCACACGCCGATGATCGTGCATCCGCGCTTCGCCGATTTCTACCAGAAGATCGGCCAGGCCGCGCTCAACTGCAAGGATCCGGCCGTCGAGGAGGGCCTGACGCGCATCTACTGGTTCACCGTCGAGTTCGGGCTGATCAAGAACCCGGGCGGCCCGCGCATCTACGGCAACGGCATCATCTCCTCCTCCGGTGAGACGCAGCACAGCCTGACCGACAAGGTGAAGAAGGTGCCCTACCGGCCCGAGACGCTCGCGGCGCAGCCCTACGACATCTGGCATTTCCAGGACACGCTGTTCGTCATCGAGTCCTTCGACCAGCTCGAGCAGGAGTTCATCCGCTGGGCCCGGGATCACAAGCTGCTTTGAGCGAGTTCAGCGGGGCGTAGCTTCTGCCCCCGGTTACGGTTCAGCCTCTGGGCCGGCTGGTCGCGTCATCTGGGCGGACCACCCGCCGCCCGTCCCCGCCACAATACCGGGGTTTTGTTGACTCAAATCAAGGAATGCCGCGGCGGCTTGGCCTAATCTCGGCACGCCAGCTTGAAACCTGCCCACCACCCGCTGGCGGTCCCTCCTCAATCCATATCCCGATGAAAAAACTCCACTGTCCGTCGCTTCGTCCAGCCCGATTCATGCTGGCCGGCAGCTTTGCCGCCCTGCTGTTGCTGGTTTCGCCCGCCCAGGCTTGTGAAGCCTGCAACAATCTGCTCGCCCGCCGTCTGCTCGGGGGCAGCACCCCCTCGGCCCACGCCACCGAGCTCACCTCCTTGGTGAAAAACTCCGGCTGGAGCGGCGCGGACAACCTGCTCGCCTTCGCCGGTGGCGCGCCCCTGCAATTCGGCGCCGCCGCCACGGGTGGCGGCGGGGGCGCACCGGCCGCGACGCCGCCCGCCCATCCCTTCCAGGCGGTCATCGACCGCGACAAGAAACTCGGCATGTGGGAGACCAGCTATGTCGTCCCCGGCACCAAGGCCGACAAAAAGTTCACCATTGAAATGCGCGAGAGCGATGTGTTCATCGGCAACGGCGTCGTTTACAGCGGCTTCACCGTCAACGGCACCATCCCCGGCCCCACCCTTGTCGCCGAAGAGGGCGACGTGATCGAGTTCACCGTCGTCAACAAGGGCGACATCGAGCACGGCGTGTCCATTCACGCCGCCTACACGCAGACCTCGAAATATTTCGGCAAGATCCCCGCCGGCGGCACCAAGAGCCTCCTCTTCCGCGTCAACCACCCCGGGGTTTACATGTATCACTGCGCGCCGGGCGGCCACGCCATCCCGATGCACACGCTCCTCGGCCAGTATGGCATGTTCGTCGTCAAGCCGAAGACCGTGAAATTCAAGGCCGAAGAAATCATCGGCCACAAGCCCGACGTCGAGCTCTACATTGTGCAGCACGAGCTCTACGCCAGCGGCAAGGACGCCGTCGAAGGCCACGCCGCCTACGTCATGTTCAACGGCAAGCTTTTCCGCTACGTCGAGAGCCCCATCAAGGTCCGCCCCGGCGACTTCGTGCGCATCAACTTCCTCAACGTCGGGCCCAACCTCGTCTCCACGTTCCATCTTGTCGGCATCATCTGGGACTACGCCTACTGGCAGGGCACGCCGAACCCGGAGAACACCTTTGTCGGCGGCCAGACCGTCACCGCCGGCCCGTCCGACTCGTGGGTGGTCGATTTCCGCGTGCCCCCCGACGAGGGCAACTACCTGATCGTCACCCACGCCTTCGGTTCCACGACCCGCGGCGCCATCGGCGTCCTCGCCGCCACGAAGGACGCCCCGCGCACGCCCCCGATGCTCGCCGACGGCCCCGCCTTCACTGACGACGAGATGGCCAGGCACACCGCGGCGGCTGTCCGCGTCATCTCCCCGTTCAAGCCCAACAAGGACGAACTCGAGAACCCCTACACGCTCCCTGCCGGCCAGAAGAAACTCCGCGTGCAGATCATCGGCAATTCCTACTGGCCGAAAGTCGCGACCGTGCCCCCCGGCACCACCGTCGAATTTATCAACGAGGATCTCTTCACCTTCGCCAGCGGCGAGTTTGCGGGCATCCACGACGCCGTCACCAGCGCGGCGCCGGAGAAGGCCCATTTCTCCTCCAAGATGCTCGGCCATGCGGAAAAATGGAGCACCGTCCTGACGGTGAAGGGTGAATACAAATACTACTGCACGCCGCATCCCTACATGGAAGGCATCATCCGCGTCGAGTGACCCCGCGGTGCGCCCCGGGCGCAAATCCACATGAAACGTCTCACCGCCTGTTTTCTCCTCGTCACCGGCGCCGCCCTCGCGGCGGAGCCGGCCGATTTCGCCGCTGCGCTCGCGCAGGGCAAATTCTCGGTCAACGCCCGCCTCCGCTCCGAAAGCGTCGCGCAGACCGGCCTGCGTGACGCGCAGGCGCTCACGCTGCGCACCCGCCTCGGTTTCGCGCCAGCCGCATTCCGCGGCTGGAAATTTCTCCTCGAGGCCGAGAACATCGTGGCCGCCGACGGCGACCGCTACAGTCAGGCCGGCCTGAATGCCGGCGGCGCCGGCCGCGCCGTCGTCGCCGACCCCGAGATCACGGAAATCAACCAGGCCTTTGTCGGCTACACTTCCGGCCAGACCACCTTTACCCTCGGCCGCCAGCGCCTCGTGCTCGACAACGCCCGCTTCGTCGGCGACGTCGGCTGGCGCCAGAACATGCAGACCTTCGACGCTGTTGTCGTGCAGGACAAGTCACTCGACCAGACCACGCTGACCTACGCCTGGCTCGACCGCATCAACCGCGTCTTCGGCGACCACCACGCGCAAGGCTACTGGAAATCCAATTCGCACCTCTTCAACGCCAGCTACGCCGGCCTGCCCGCCGGCACGCTCACCGGCTACGCCTACCTGCTCGACTTCCGCAAGCCCGCCTACGCCGCCAACTCCAACGCGACTTATGGGGTCAGCTTCGCCGGCGCCACCAAGCTCTCCGATACGCTCAAGTTCACCTACCGGGCCGAGGCTGCCATCCAGAGCGACTACGGCTCCAGCCTGCTGAACTACCGCACCGGTTACCTCGGCCTCGAAGCCGGCCTCGCCGCCAAGCAGGGCAGCCTCACCCTCGGTCACGAGGTGCTCGGCTCTGACAACAACGTCGGCTTCAAGACCCCGCTCGCCACGCTCCACGCCTTCAACGGCTGGGCCGACCTCTTCCTCGCCACACCGGCCGCCGGCTTGCGCGACACTTACGTCAAAGCCACCGCCGCGCTGCCCGCGAACTTCGCGCTGACGGCCTTTTATCACTGGTATGAAACCGATGCCACCGGGGTGGATCTCGGCGATGAGTTCAACGTGATGCTCGTCCGCAAATTTGGGAAATATGTCACCGGCACCGTCAAATACGCCGACTTCCGTCGCGACAGCCTTGCCATGCCTGACGTGAAAAAAATCTGGGTGCAGGTGGAGTTTGTCTACTGACTGGACGCATGTCCGCGCCTAAATTCAAAGTCTTCGACGTCCGCCCGCTGCTCGCCGGCGGGGAGGAACCGTTGCCGCAGATCCGCACCCGCGTCGATGGACTCGCCGCCGGCCAGGGTCTGACCGTGGTCGCCCCTTTCGTGCCCGCCCCGCTCATCGAGCTGCTCAAAAGCGAAGGGTTCTCCTTCACCATGGAACACCGCCCCGACGGCGCCTGGGCGGTCAGTTTCTGGCGGGAGTGATCCGGCCCCGCGGACCGCGCGAGGGCCGGTCCGGAGCGGTGGATTGTCTTGACCTGCGTCAAGGCCGCCGGAGCGCCGGTGTGTTAAAAAAACGGCATGCACTCCCCGGCTGTCCCTGCCTGCGACCTCGCCCGGTCCGGCGTCCCGGCAGTTGCGACCGCCACCGTCGCAGCCACCCCGGTGGCGCGCAGCTGGTTTCTTTTTGCCATCGGCAGCCTCGTGCTGGCCGGATTGCTCTCTCTCACGCTGGTGGTGGGCCGGCTGCCTTTCCTGGGCTGGCTGTTCACCGACCCGTTGTTTTTCAAGCGCGCGCTCGTGGTGCATGTGGATCTCGCGATGGTGGTCTGGTTCCAGGCGGGCACCGCCGCCTTTCTGGCCCTCGCGCTCGGCGGGAGGATTCCGCGGCCGATCAATGCGCTCGCGGGCGCGCTCGCGGCCACCGGCATCATCGGCTTGCTGGCCGGGGCCGTCATGCCCGGCGCCCAGCCCATCCTGGCCAACTATGTGCCGGTGATCGACCATCCGGTGTTTGTCGGCGGTCTGGTCTGCTGGTTCGCGGGCACGGGGCTGTTTTTTGCCGGCGCGCTCGCGGTTCCGGCCCGCGGGCAGACCGCCCTGCCGGATGACGCCCTGGTCGCGTTGCGCGCGGCGGCCACGGCCAACTTGCTCGCCCTCGCCACCTTTGTCGCCGCGTGGCGCACGACGCCGCCGGACCTGCCGGCCATGGGCTACTATGAGTTGCTCGCGTGGGGCGGAGGCCACGTTTTGCAAGCGGCCAATGTCGCCATGATGCTCGGGCTGTGGCTGCTGCTGCTGCACCGCTGGTCGGGGCAGCCGGTGGTGTCACCGGGAGCCATCCGCTGGCTGCTCACGGCCCTCGTGCTGCCCCATGCCGTGATGCCGGTCCTCGCGCTGGGCGGCACGATGACGCCGGCCTACACCCAAACCGCCACGCAGTTGATGCGCTGGACGATATTCCCGGTCGTTTTGATCATTCTCGGGCTGGGCATCCGCCATGTGCGGCGGCACCGGGCCAACCGGTCGTTGCTCGGCGACTGGCTCGTGATCGGACTCGCCGGCAGCGCCACGCTCACCGTGCTCGGCTTCATCCTCGGCGCGCTGATCCGCGGCTCCAGCACCCTCGTGCCGGGCCACTATCACTGCGCCATCGGCGCGGTCACCCTCGCCCTGATGACGGCCGCCTATCATTTCTGCGCCGTGGTCGCGCCCTCGGCCTCCCTGGCGCCGGCGCCGCGCTGGCCGCGGCTGCAACTGGTGCTCTTCGGCGGCGGGCAGGCGGTCTTCGGCCTCGGTTTCGCCCTGGCCGGAGCCTACGGCCTCGGCCGCAAGCAATACGGGGCCGAGCAGCAAATCCGCTCGCTCGGCGAATACCTCGGCCTCGGCGTCATGGGGCTTGGCGGCCTCGTGGCCGTGGCGGGCGGCCTGCTTTTCCTCGCGGTCATGCTGCGCTGCATCGGCACGTGGCGCCATCGCGCAACCCAACCCGGCTTAACCCATGAACAACGAACCAAAAATCCATCCCTGGCAGAAGGTGCTCGATAACCCCTGGCTGCTGCTCGTCCTCGGCGTCCTCATCCCCTTCCTGTCCTACACGGTGTGGGGCTGGATCGAGCTCGCGCTGACCAAACCCGCCCTGCTGCCCTGAACGGAGCCCCCCTATATGAGCCTGCGCCCACTCACCACCCCCTGGTTTCATGCCCCCGCCGGCCACGAGAAACTGTGGCTCGGCCTCGCCCTGCTCTGGTGTTTCGTGATGTCGCTGATGATGCCCTACTGGCATTTCCGCGGCAAACAGAACAGCACGGGCGAAGCCTACACCGTCAAGCCCGCGGATTTTCTCGCGCGCACGGAAAAATTCGTGGCCGCCAACCGCGTCGGCACCTTCAAGAATCCCGTCGCCGCCAATGCGATGGTGCAGGAGCTCCCCATCGCCGAGCCGCCGCCCGGCGGCGACGCCTACATCATCGGCCGCATGTGGCAGTGGTGGCCGGCTCTGCGCCTCCGCCAGGGCGAGACCTACCGGCTGCACCTCTCCGCCCTCGACCTCCAGCACGGGTTTTCCCTCCAGCCGCTCAACATGAATTTCCATGTGCTGCCCGGCTACGACCACGTGCTGACGATCACCCCCACGTCGAAGGGCGAGTTCACCATCGTCTGCAATGAATTCTGCGGCATCGGCCACCACGCCATGACCGGTAAAATCTTCGTCGAGTAACCGCCTCCTCCCATGACCACCGCCTCCGTCTCCCTCTCCCATTCGCTCGCTGCGCCGGGTGTGCCCAAGCGCGTCTGCGGCACGACCGGCCTGGGTGTCTGCTTTGACGCCCAGCGCTTCATCAAGTTCAACGCCGTCACCGGCATCGTCTTCCTGCTGCTCGGCGGCATCGCCGCGCTGCTGCTGGCCCTCACCCGCTGGCAGACCGTGCATCTGTTGTCGGCGGAGTGGTTCTACCGCATCCTGACCTTCCACGGCATCAACATGCTGATCCTGTGGATCCTCTTCTTCGAGGTCGCCATCCTCTACTTTGCCTGCACCACGCCGCTCAACGCCCGGCTCTTCTCGCGCAAGGTCGCCTGGGCCTCGTTCGGGATGATGTTCGTCGGCGCCGTGATGGTCGATTACGTCATTCTCGCCGGCCAGGCCGATGTGATGATGACCTCCTACCTGCCGCTGCTGGCGCATCCGCTGTTTTATCTCGGCATCATCCTGGTGGCCGTGGGCACGCTGGTCGGCGTGTTCAACTTCTTCGCCACGCTCTACGTGGCGAAACGCGATGGCGCCTACACCGGTTCGATGCCGCTCGTGACCTACGGCGCCACCGCCGCCGCCATCATCGCCGTGGTCACGCTGCTGCACGGGGCCATCGTGATGATCCCGACCTTCACCTATTCGATGGGCTGGACGCCGCAGCCCGACCCGGCCTGGTATCGCCTGATCTGGTGGGGGCTCGGCCACCAGTCGCAGCAGGTCAACGTCTGCGCGATGGTCGCCGTCTGGTATCTCATCTCCAATGTCACCGTGGGCGCGCGCCCGATCAACGAGGCGGTCTGCCGCACGGCGTTCGTGCTCTACGTGCTCTTCATCAACCTCGCCTCCGCCCACCACCTGCTCGTCGACCCCGGGGTCGGCGCCACGTGGAAGATCTGGAACACCTCCTACGCCATGTATCTCGCGGTGCTGGCCTCGATGATCCACGGTTTCACCGTGCCGGCGGGCGTGGAGGTCGCCATGCGCGAAAAGGGCTACACCGCCGGCCTGTTCGGCTGGGTCGCGGCGCTGCCGTGGAAAAACCCGGCGTTCTCCGCCGCCACGCTCTCGGTCCTCATCTTCGGTTTCATCGGCGGCATCACCGGCGTCACGCTCGGCACGCAGCAGATCAACATCATTGCGCACAACACGCTGCGCATCCCCGGCCACTTCCACGCCACCGTGGTGGGCGGCACGACCCTGGCCTTCATGGGCCTCGCCTACTATGTCATCCCGCTGATCTTCCAGCGCGACTTCATCGGGCGCGGCTGGGCGCGCGTGCAACCCTGGCTCTTCGCGACCGGCATCACGCTGCTCTCCTTCGGCATGTCGTTCGCCGGCTCGATGGGCGTCTCCCGCCGCAGCTGGGACATCGACGCGCAGGGCATCTACGGCCCCGCCGCCCACCTGTGGCTCGGGTTCGTCGGCCTCGGCGGCATCCTCGCGTTTGCCGGGCTGCTGATCTTTGTCCTCCTCTGCGTGGGCACGCTGCTCTTCGGGAAGAAAATCGAGCATCGCGCCATGGCCGACTGGGGCACGCCGCCGGCGCTGGCGGGCACCACGCCCGGCTCGCTCGCCCACGATCATTACGCCACCAAGGGCACGATTGTCCTCACCCTCCTGTTCCTGGCGTGCTTCGCGGTCTATTACTTCGCCAACTGGAAGGCACTGGCCGATGTCTGGCCGGTGCGCTGAGCCGCCATGTCCGATCCGCACAGCCTCGCTCCCCCCGCTCCGCCGGCCCTGCCGGTGGGCGCTGACCGGCAGGAATCCGCCGCCGAGCGCTTCCTGACGGCGGGCCCCGGTCTGCTGGTGTTCCTGTTTGCCGCGCTGGCGGCCTACGAGGGTTTTTTGCTGCTCACCATCTTCGGTCCGACCGAGGGCGGGCCGCTGGGGGATTTCGTGCGCGACTTCCAGCTCTGGTGCTACCGCGGCGATCCCCGCACCGGCGGCATCTCGTGGCTGGCCGTCTCGGTGATGATGCTCGAGCCGGTCTTTATCGTGGGCGTGGCGGCGCTGCTGTGGCGCAAGGTTGCCGTCCAGCTGCTTCACCCCCGCCTCTGGCTCGCCCAGGCCCGGGCCGCCGCCGCCGGCTTCGGCGTGATCGCCCTCTGCGTGGCCGGCCTGGTGTATTATGCCCGCCTGGATGCGGCCCGGGCCCAGGTGCTGCCGCCGTTTCCCGGCGAGCGCATCCGGGTGCGCCTCGAGGTGCCCGACGTGCCGCTCGTCGATCAGACGGGGGCGGACTTTCGCCTGGCCGATTTGCGCGGCCGGGTGGTGCTCGTCACCGGGGTGTATGCGACCTGCGGGACCGCGTGCCCGGAAATTTTCCTGGAGATGGGAAGAATCCTCGACGAGCTGCCCGCGGCCGAACGGGCCGGCCTGAGCGTGGTGGCGCTTTCCCTCAATCCGGAATACGAGACGGCGGAGCTGATGCGGCTCGTGGCCGAGGGTCGCGGTTTCAGCCACCCGGAGTTCCGCTACGTCAATGGCCGGGAGCCGGCCGAGATGCATGATGTGCTCACCCGGCTTCAGTTCTCCGCGACGCGCAATCCGCAGACCGGCGTGATCGACCACGCCAATTTGTTTCTCCTCGTCGACCGCTCCGGCCACATCGCCTACCGCTTCACGCTGGACCCGCGCCACCGGGCGTGGGTCCGCGCGGGCCTCAGTGCGCTCTTGCAGGAGCCGCATGTCACTCCACCCGCATCCTGACCCGGATTGCGAGGTGCTGGCCGATACGCTCGGGCCCTCGCCGGCCGCGACCGGCGGCCCGCCGCCCCCGCCGCCCGTCCGCGCCGCCCGGCTGTTCGCCGCGGGTGACAGCCTGCTGACCCGCGCCGACACGCTGCTGGAGCGCGTGCTGCCGCGCGCACTCAACCCGCTGGCCCAGCTCGGACCCGCGGCCAACGCCATGCTGCTGCTCGCCACGCTGTCCGGGGTGCTGCTGTTGTTCTGGTATTCGGCGAGCGTGCAGTCGGCGTGGCATTCGCTGGCCGACCTCGGGCCGCGTTCCTTCGGCGGGTTGGTGCGCAGCGTGCACCGTTACTCGTCCGATCTCACGATGCTGCTGGTGCTGGCCCACGCCGCGCGCACCCTGCTGGCCCGCAAGTTTGCCGACGCCCGCTGGCTCGCCTGGGTGAGCGGCCTCGGCCTGCTCGGCCTGGTGTGGTTCATCGGCTGGACGGGCTACTGGCTGGTGTGGGACCAGCGCGCCCAGCTTCTGGCCCTGGACACGATGAAGATCCTGGACGTGCTGCCGGTCTTCGGCGAGCCGATGCAACGGCTGTTCACGACCGACCGCACAGTGCCGTCGCTGCTGTTTTTCGTGGTGTTTTTCCTGCACCTGGTGCTGCCGCTGGGCATCGTCGCCGGCTTGGTGCTGCACCTGGCGCGCCTGAGCCGCGCCCCGTGGCTGCCCGACTGGCGCCTCAGCGCATGGCTGACGGGGGCCGTGACGGTCGCGGCCTTGGTCTATCCCGCGACCAACGCCGCGATGGCGCAGATGGCGGTGAAACCCACGACGCTCACCCTGGATTGGTGGTATCTCTGGCCGCTGGCCGTCACGGCGCGCTTGTCGGGCGGAGGGATCTGGCTCGCCACCACTCTCGTGACGGTGGGGTTGATGACCGTGCCGTGGTGGCTCGCGCGCCGTCGGCCGCGCCCCGTGTATCAGGCGACCGTCAACGTCTCGCGTTGTTTCTCCTGCACCCTCTGCTCGCACGATTGCCCGTTCGGCGCGATCACCATGGTGCCGCGCACCGACGGCAAGCCGTTCCCCTCGCAGGCGGAGATTGACCCCGACCGCTGCATCGGTTGCGGCATCTGTGCCGGGGCCTGCGACACGCAAGGCATCGGCCTCGCCTGGTTCGATGCCCAGCAGGTCACGCGGGAATTGGAGGTCTTTGTCACCGCGGAGGTGGCCCGGGGGGTGGCGCCGGCGCTCGCCTTTGTCTGCGCGCAATCCGACGGCGGCTGGGAGTTGTTCGATCAAACCGGTTGGGCGCGCCGGTTGCCCGGCTACACCGTGCGGCCCGTCCCGTGCATCGGGTGGATCGAGCCCAAGGTGATCGAGCGGCTCATCAGCAAGGGCGCCGCCGCCGTGCTCTGCGTGGGTTGCGGCTCCGGCGAGTCGTTCTGTCGGGAAGGCAATCAGTGGTTGTCGGCCCGGTTAAAGGGCGCGCGCGAACCCGCCTTCCGCCCCGGTCGCGCCGACCCGCGCAAAGTCGCCCAGCTGGATTTTGATCCGCTCCGGCCGCAGTTGCTCACGGCCGCCGCCATGGGTTTGCGGCAGCAGCAACCGGCCGCAAAAGCCGGGCCGCGCTCCCGGCTCGGTCTGGCGGGTGCCGTGACGCTGCTGACCGTCGTCACGCTGGCCGGGCTGCTGGCCGTGAGCGATGCCCCGTTCCGCAATCCCGCACCGGCGGACGCGGAGTTCATCTTCACTTTTCGCGCGCTCGGCGGCCGGGTGCCGGCAAACGCCCCGGTGAGCACCGCTCCCGATGACCGGCCGATCCATATGCGGGCCCCGGTGCCGGTTGGCCGCACACGCACGGCCGTCGTCGTCCGGCTGGAATTGGATGGCCGGAGCGAACAGCGGATTTACCGCCCGAAGGGCCTGCAATCGGACGGCGCGTCCGTCGGGGAGTGGCGGGTGCTGCTGACCCCTGGCCGGCACCGCATCGCCGTCAGCGTGGCTACGGGCGAGGCGCCGGACGCAACCCGGCAGGACTGGTCGGCGGAGATCAACTCCGTGCCCGGCCGGCTGGTCGTTCTCACTTTTGATTCGGCCGGCGGTTTCCAACTCGAGCCCTGATGTCCGCAACGGGGCGGGCCTGGTATTGCTTTGTGACGTTCCTCTGCAAAAAACGCCCACTCTCAATGTCACCTATTAAGTGACATTCCCTCTGAAACCCGACGAATTCACAGTGGGGAACTTAGAACCTATCCGAATAATGGCCTGCCCTGTAGCGGCGGTCTATGACCGCCGACGAAAATCCGATAACGTGCCTTCGGCGGTCATAGACCGCCGCTACAGCACGGCATTTTCCGATTCGATATTCGGATAGTTTCTTAACAGGGTAATACCAGCGTCCCTAATGATTTGGACTATCGCTTGGATTATGGGCGGCGGCGAAGGGACTCGCCGCCCTACCGGCGCTGCCGCGTTAAGTCTAATTATCAAGGGACGTTGGTATAATACTGGCCGGCTGCCCCCGGCCTGCCACGGCGACCGCCGGAAAAAAGGCGGGACGGGCGCGTTTATGTCATGCTAGGGTGCCGTCCGTGCCCACGCCCCTTCGTTCCACCGATCTCAAGCTCACGGGTCTGACCGGCAGCCTCCGCGGCTGCCAGATTTTCTCCAGCCTCTCCCTGGACGACCTGCTGCTGATCGCGTCGTTCGCCAGCTCGATCAATCTGGCCAAAGGCGACTACCTGTTTCACGAGGGCGAGGCCTCGCGGGGTTTCTACGTCGTGCAAAGCGGCGCGATCAATGTCCACCGGGTCAGTGCCGCCGGCAAGGAACAGGTCATCCATGTCTTTCGGGTGGGCGAATCCTTTGCCGAGGCCGCGCTCGCCTCGCCCACCGGTTACCCGGCCGATGCCCGCGCGGTCGAGCCGAGCACGGTCCTGCTGATCCCCAAGGCGCCCGTCCTCGATTTGATCGGCCGGCGGCCCGATCTGGCGCTGCGCATGCTCGGCTCGATGAGCGCGCATTTGCGCGTGCTCGTCGGCATGCTCGACGACCTCACGCTGAAGAATGTGGAGACCCGGATGCTCAACTGGCTGGTGAAACAGGGCCGCCACGCCCACCACGGCGTGATCCGGCTGCCCGGCACCAAGCGCGTGCTCGCCGCCGAGCTGGGCACCAGCAGCGAAACGCTCTCCCGCACGCTGGCCCGGTTGCGCGACCGCAAGCTCATCTCCGTCGCCTCCCGGGCCATCACCGTGCCCGATCCCGCCGCCCTGGCCGCGCTGTTGCGCCACAATCTCGGCGAGCCCTGAGTCCGATCGATCGGCGAAGGCCTTGACCTGGCTCAAGGCCGGCGGCGCGGATCGGTGCGACACTGCGGGCATGTCCTCTGTCCTCGTTTCCCCCCTCACCCCCGAAACCACCCTTGGCGAACTCGTCGCCACCCGGCCGCTGCTGGCCCGGCTCTTTGAACGCCTCGGCATCGACTACTGCTGTGGCGGCAAACAGACCCTCGCCGCCGCCTGCGCGCGCCGCGGCCTGGATGTCACCACCACGATCGCCCTGCTCGATTCCGCCGGAGCGGCCCTGGCCGCCGGCCCCGCCGAAGTGGACGCCGCGGCCATGGGTCTCGCCGAGCTGGCCGACCATATTGAGACCACGCATCACACCTACCTGAAGGCGGAGTTGCCGCGCCTCGTCGAGATGGCCGGGCACATCGCCGGCAAGCATGGCTGGCGCGACGCCCGGCTGCCGGAACTGGCCGCCACCGTGCGCACCCTCGCCGCCGAGATGACCGACCACATGCGCAAGGAGGAGGTCATTCTTTTCCCCCTTGTCCGCCAGATCGAAACCGGCGCGGCCGACGGCTTCCCTGGCGGTTCCATTGCCAACCCCATCCGGCAGATGGAGTCGGAGCACGAGTCAGCGGGCCGGCTGACGGCCCGGCTGCGCGAGCTCACGGACGGCTTCACGCCCAACGCCGACGCGTGCAATACGCACCGCGCCCTGCTCGCCGGCCTGGCCGAATTCGAATCTGACCTGCACCGCCACGTGCACAAGGAGAACAACGTGCTCTTTCCGCGCGCGCTAAAGCTCGCGGCGGCGCAGCCGGCGTAGCCCCCGACGCCAGATCGCGCGCCGGCACCCTCAGCGGGTCAGCCGGTAGATCAGCACGGCCGCCCGCTTCACCAGCTCGGGCGCCAGTCGCAGGTCCGCCGACTCGTTCCGCGTGTGCGCACCCTTGCCGTCGAGTCCCAGCCCGTCGAGTCCGGGCAGCGGGGGCGAGACAAACGCGATGTCGCCCGCCCCGCGGGCGCGCGGATCATAGGCGGTGATTTCGCCCAGCCCGAGATCGCGGCTCGCCTGGTCAAGTTGCGCCAGGAGCGCGTAATTCGCCGGGGTGGGCGGCATCGCCGGATAGCGCTCACTGAACGCCAGTTTCGCCGAGGTGCGCGGGAGGTTTTGCTTCGTCACGGCCAGCATGCGGGCCTGCGCCTCGGCCAGTTGCTCCGCGCTGACTGTCCGGAGGTCGCCCTGCGCCAGGGCGCGCTGCGGGATGATGTTGGTCTTGCCCGAGACCTTGCCGTCGGTGCGCGACAACTCCGCTTCGACGCCCGCCACCACCAAGGCCGGGCTGATGGTCAGGCCGTCGAGCGGCCGCAACTGGTCGTGGAAACCCTGTAGAATCCGCGCCAGCTCAAAGGCCGCGCCACTGCCCATCGCCGCCGAGAAGATGCCTGAGGAGTGCCCGGTGATCCCCTGCACCTCCAGCGCCCAGCTCGCACTGCCTCGCCGCGCCACGGTGCCGGTGCGGCCGACGGCCGACTCAAACGCGAGCGCGACCTCGCTCCGCGCCGCCGCGTCAAACAACTCGCGCCGCGTCACCTCCACCGGGTGTCCGACCGCCTCTTCATCGCCCGTCATGACGACAATGATCTGCGTGTCCGCCAGCGCGCCCGCCGCGTGCAAAGCCCGGAGCGCCGCGATCAGCACCACATTGCCGCCCTTCATGTCGTTGACGCCGGAGCCGTGGACAATGTCGCCTTCGCGCCGGAAGTCCCCGCCGGGATAGACGGTGTCGAGATGGCCGATGAGGAGGACGCGCTTCCCCTTCGTCCCCTTGCGCTCGGCCACGAGGTGGCCGGCGCGGCCGGTGGCCGCGGGCAGTTCCGCGAACCGATACGCGAAGCCCAGCTCCGTGAGTTGCCGGCCGAAATCATCGCTGAGCCGGCGCACGCCCGCGAGGTTTTCGGTGGCGCTGTCGATCCGCACCGCCGCTTCCAGATCGGCGGCGAATCGCGCCTGTTCGGTGTCAACCAACGCGGCGATTTTGCTTTCTTCCGGCGTGAGCCCGGCGGCCAGCCGCGCGCCGATGGCGAGCACGCCGAGGAAAATCCAGGGGGAAATGTTCATGTTGCCGCCCACCGCAGCAGAATCGCCGCCCGGCGTCCAGCCCGCCGCCACGCCCGGCGGTCAACGGGCCTCCGCCTCGTCCGCCTTGCCGAACCGGGCCACGATCCAATCCGCCGCCTGGTTGAGCCGCAGGGCGAAGATCGCATACATGACCCCGAGCCCGGCCCAGCACCAATAGCCGAGATGCTGGTAGGTGTTGCGGATCTGCGCCTTTTTCCAACCGTAGCCGTCCATGAGCCTGTTCATGTCGCCGCCCTGGTCCTCCTCGCCGTGGATCATCGAACCAAAGGGGATTTCCTCCAGCCCGCGGTGGACCTGGTTCCAAAACAGGACGATGTTCAGAAAGCAGGTCGCCCCGATGAGGAAGAAGACGTAGCGGCACATGCCCCATTTGAATTTCTCCGGCAACTGCACGAAGAAAAACGCCATGAACAGCGCACTCAGGTAGAACTCGCCGCCCACGCCGCCAAACGTCCACCAGAATTCCTGCCGGTGTTCCGGCAGCCGCCACGTCATGTGGTATTGCAGCGCCGCCAGCACCACCGCCGCGAGCATCGGCCAGACCTTGCGCTCCTTCCAACCGGCCAGAAAGAGGATGACGAACAGCAGCAGCAGTCCGAAATAAACAAAGGGCGAATAGTCCGGCTCGATCGGCGTCCACCCGAACGGCAACGGCGTCGCCCGCCGGCCGGTCAACCACGCGGCCGTCGAGTGCCCGAATTCATGCATCCACACATGGAAGCCTTTTAGGAAAAAGCCGGCCGGGCTCAGGTTCACCAGCCACACCAGGCCCAGCAACAGTGGCGGGACGAACACGTTGACCTTCCAATCATGGAAGCGCAGCAAAATGAATTCGTCGTCCGCCGGATCGCGCGGCGGCACGACCGGCGGGGTGAGCAGCGTCTTGGGCGGCAGCGCGGTGAGCGGCGTCATGGGCGGACGGGTTGGCGACGGGCGGGCGGCCATCGGCGGCACCGACAGTTGCGGCTTCTTTCGCGCGGTCGCCGCCTCCGCCTGCTTCGTCTGGTCGCGCAGATGCGCCGAGAGTTTTTCGTAGGCGGCGCGCAAGGCCTGGCGCTGGGCGTCGAGCGCGGGGTTGGGTTCGTCGGCGGCGCCGGCCTTGCCCTTGATGAGGGCGAAATTCTTTTTCATGAACACCCGCTCCAGCTCTTGCAGGGTCACGCCCGGGGCCACACCCAGCGCGGCGTGGCAGTGCGCGAGTTCGGTCTCGTTCATGGGCCTTCAACCTGACGGCCCAACCCCGGCGTGTCCAGCTGTCGCATTCCCGTTGCCTTGGCCCGCCCGCTGTCGTCTGCTCACCGCTCGCTACAACCGCACCATATCACTCGCTACTCGCTACTCGCTACTCGCTACTCGCTACTCGCTACTCGCTACTCACGTCCCATGGCCCAGCTCGGCAAACGCAACCTCCTCCCGATCCTCCGCGCGGCGCCGCCCGGTCTGTATCTGGACGGCGGGTCGCATGGCGAAATCCTGCTGCCCGCCCGCTACATCCCGGCGGGCGCCGTGCCCGGCGGAAAAATCGAGGTGTTGGTCTACCGCGACTCCGAGGACCGGCTCGTCGCCACCACTGAACGGCCCCACGCCGTCGTCGGCGAGTTCGCCTGCCTGAAGGTCGTCGGCGTGAATCCCCGCATCGGTGTGTTTCTCGACTGGGGTCTCGGCAAGGATCTGCTCCTCCCCGCCCGCGAGCAGGATGGCCCGCTCAATCCCGGCGACCGGGTCGTGGTGCAGGTGGTGCTCGACGAAAAGTCCGACCGGCTCATCGCCAGCGCCCGACTCAACCGTCGCCTCGACCTCACGCCGCCGCCCTACCACGAAGGCCAGGCCGTGCATCTGCTCGTGGCCAGCAAGAGCCCGCTTGGCTACAATCTCATCATCAACCACGCCCACCGCGGGCTCGTCTACCACACCGACGTGCCCGCCCCGCTGAAAGTCGGCCAGGTGGTCGAAGGCTACGTGCGCCAGGTGCGCCCCGACGGCAAGGTCGACCTCGCGCTCGGCCGCGCCGGCTACCGCCGCGTCGCCACGGTGGCGGAACAGATCCTCGAAAAACTCCGGGTCGCGGGCGGCCGCCTGCCCTACCACGACGGCAGCCTGCCCGAGGAAATCCGCGACGCGTTCGGCACGAGCAAGAAAGCCTTCAAGCAGGCCATCGGCGCGCTCTACAAGGACCGGCTCATCCGCATCGGGCCCGACGGCATTCACCTGGTGGCGCGGGACGGTAAAACGGGCAGTGGGTCAGTTTGATAATATCTGGGTGCCGAGGCTTTTGTAGGTCGGGGTTTATCCCCGACAGGTGGCGGTTGACTGTCGGGCATAAAGCCCGACCTACAGCAAACTGACCCACTACCGTAAAACGGTGGGAGCGACCTTGGTCGCGACAGTCGCGTGCAAGCACGCTCCCACAGGTTCCATCCAAGCCGGAGCCAGCTCCGGAGTATTAAACCCACCGTGAATAAATCATTCTCTTTCTCGCTCTCTTGATCATTCTCGCAGCCGAGAGAACGAGAAAGATTCAGAGAAGGAGAACGAACCAACCGCCCACCTTTCCGCCATGCCCCATGCTGCCTCACCTGCGTCGCGCCCCGTCACGGTCCGCGCCGTGCCCATCGAACTCTGCCAGTTCCTCAAGTTCGGCGGACTGGCCGCGACCGGCGGCGAGGCCAAGCAGGTGATCAGCCAGGGCCTGGTATTGCTGAACGGCACCGTGGAGACCCAGAAGCGGAAAAAACTGCTCGCCGGCGATCGGGTGACCTGCGACGGCCAGACGCTCGTGGTCCAGGTTGGCTGAATTCCCCAACCCCTTGTTCCCGGACCGCGCGGGCTGATGTCAACCAATGGTTGACATCAGCGTCTGAGTAAAAAAGCGCGGTTGGGCAAACCTCGGCGAATCCCGGCCAGCCGCACCACCGGGCGCATTCCGCCGTGGCGCACCGGTTGATGTCAACCAATGGTTGACATCAGCGTCCCCCGGCCAAACGCATTACCAGGGCGAGCAGTCCGGCCCAGACCAGGAACGCGGCGGCGAATTTCAGCCGGAAGGCCGGTTTCGCCGACTTGTGCCGGAAGACGACGAGGCCGAGCAATCCGCCCGGCCAGCCCCCGAGCGCACCCGCCCACCACAGCGCCGATTCCGCGACGCGCCGCCCGCCGCGGCCCGCCCGCCATTTGTCGAAGCCAAACAAGAGAAAAGCCCACCCGCTGGTCGCGGTGATCCACGCGAACAGAAGCCAAGGCAGGTTCATACCAGTGGTCGGCGCAGATGCCGGAGCCGCCGCGCCCAGCTTCCGCCCGGCACCAATTTGCGCTCGTCCGGCCGGCTGTAGGGCTGGCGACGGTAACCGCCGCGCGCCGGATCGGCCGCACACTTGATCTGGAAATCCTGCATGCGCTGGAAAAGACCGAGCAATTGCTCCGGCTCCGGATACTCGTCGAGTCCGGTCCGCGCCAGCACGGTGAGCAGCTCATGCACGGCCTCCAGCGTGGAGAGGCAGCCCTCGGCCGGCTGCTGTTTGATGATGTAACGACTCGGGGCCGAGGGCGTGAACATGATGCGTGGCAGCCGTTGCAGGCCCGGGCTCTGGTTAAGCATCTTGCGCGCGCCACCCCACGTCGCATCCAGCAGAAACACGACCAATTTCCGGTTGCTCATATGGCTGCTGAAGGTTGCCGTCTGCTCGCACTCCGACAGGTTCACCGCATCCTTGCCCGGATAAAGCAGCACGGGGAAATTCCGCGGGTCGTCGATCAACTCCCGCACCCGCTCGTGGCCGTCAAAGCCCTTGCCCATGTGCAGCTCGCTGTTCGGCAGGCAGAGGTGGGTGAGGCGGCCGGTGCCGGCTTTCTCCTCCTTGAATTCCTTCGGGTGCATCAGGAAGACGAACCGCGTGCGCGTCGCCATCGGCCGCAACGACGCGCACCAGCAGAGCTTTTCGGGCCAGAAGCAACGATAGCACATGACTCGGCTCATTGCGCGCAGCGTGGGGAAAAGCTCCAAGCGCTCCAAGCTCCAACCGCCGGTGAATCTTCAATCCGGCCAACACCCCAATGGCTGCCGATGTCGTCTTGGGTCTTCCTGTGCTTGGCGGATTCCCTGGGGCTTGGTGGTTGGGGCTTGGACCTTTACGAGGCGAAGGCTGAGCCACCTCGGCGACCGGCGCCGGTATGCCCGTCCCCAGACTCCAGACTCCTCCATCGGGTGAAAGGCCGATTCCCCCTTGCCTCCTGGCCCGCGCTGCGCAGAAATGCGGTTGATGCGAGTGCGCTCCAACTCCAACCGCCTGCTGGGCCGACGGGACATCCCCCGGTCGGTGGCGGGCGTGGGCTTGGTGGAGCTGATGGTGGTCGTGACCATCATCAGCATGATCATGCTCGCCTCCGTCCCCACCTACAACCGCATCCAGCGCAAGGCCCGCGCCAGCACGGTCATCAATGATTTCCGGGTCTTCGCCGCCGTCTTCCAGGCCCACGCCCACGAGACCGGTTCCTGGCCCGCCGAGACCCCCGTCGGCGTGGTGCCCGCCGGCATGAACAACGCCGAGCTGAAAACCGAGTCCTGGCAAAAGCCCACCCCGATGGGCGGCCAGTTCGACTGGGATTTCAACCAGGTGCATCCCGGCGGCACCAGCCCGGGTGGCCGCTGGCGCGCCGCCATCGGCATCGCCACCAGCGGGACCTCCACCGTGATCCTGGATGTTGACCTGATGGAGGAAATCGACCGGGCCCTCGACGACGGCGATATTAACACCGGCAGCTTCCGCCTCGGCGGTGATGGTGGCCCGCTGTTCATCCTCGAACCCTGATGGCCACCGCGACCCCCACCTATAACGTGACCCTGCACCATCTCGCGCCCGGCGCGGTGGCGGCCGGCCTGGCCTATCCCGACGAGCAGCTTCCGGCCGTGCCACTCAACCAGCTGCGGGAAATGCTTTACGCGCTCAGTGAACTGTCCTCGCGCCTGACCATCTACGAGCCCTCTGCCCCTGAGATCCGGATCAAGACGGACCGCGAGGTCTTTGTCGTCCGCACCCGCTACCGCCGGCTGTGCTTCGTCGGCTACGAAACCACCCTCCGGGGCGAAGAACACTCGGTGGCCTACATCCTCACCACCATCACCGGCACCACGGAAACCGCGAAGGCCCCCGAGCCGCGCATCAGTGAACGCCCGGCCGTCGCCAGCAGCAGGTCCCCGCTCGAGGCACCGGCCGGCCGGTTCCCGCGCTGGGCGAAGATCGCGGTGATGGCCGTCATCATTGTCGGCTGCAACGGCACCGCCGCCTGGATGCTGCTGCGCCCGCCCAACACGCTCGCACCCAAGTTCACCCTCATGACTCCGTCGGAATCGGCCACCCTCCTGGCCAAGGTGGCGGGCGAGTATCGCACCGGCTCCCTCGAAGGCGACCGGCGGCTGATCATCGACACCATCGGCACCGCGCGGCTCGCGAAGTTCGGCCCCAACCTCTCCCCCAGCCAACCGACGACCAAGACCGTCCGCGGCGCCCTCGTCGACGGCCAGCCCGCGCTCATCACCAACGACCCGGCCGCCGTGGTCCTCAAGGACGCGGACACGATCGTGCTGTTTGGCAACACCTACAAGCGGCACGCGCCGTGATGGGGCCCATTGCACGGGAGAGAACGGAGCCAACCGAGGCCATCCACCCGATCGCCTTGAACACCGGTCGATGAGTGACGATCCGACACCTGAAGCGAAGCCGCCTTTGCCGGTGGGGGCGAAGCCAGCCACCGGACAAACACCGGGTGAACAGCTTCGCCCGGCGACGGCCGGGACGAACCCCGGGCCTGTAGCAACAGGCAACGGGGCGCAAACAACGGTGCCCCCGCCACCGCCGGCCTATTCTCCGGCACCAGCCCCGATCGCCCCATTGCCGGCGGAAACAGCAACCGTCCCCGGCTTGACGTCCGAAACGACCCCCACCGCGCCGATTCCGGCGCGCCCAGCCGGGGCTGTGATTGAGTATGCCATGCCGACGCAACGGTCCTACCTGCCGTCCCCCGCGCTCATCAGGAATCTGGGCGGTCTGATCAAGCTGCTCTTCGCGCTCACGGTTCTGCTGGGTTTGGGTTACTTCGCCCTCGTGGCGCTGAATCCAAAAGCGCGTGAATGGGCGACCAAGGGCGGCGGCCCCACGCCGTTCAAGGCGGTCAACCAGATCCTGGCCATCCCCGCCCAGGCCATCGGCAAAACCGCCGACGTGGTCGTCGCCAACGACAAGCGCGTCGGACAACTGGACGGCCTTATCGCCGAGGAGGAAGGCAAGGCCAAGGGCGGCAAAGGCCCCGCGCGCCCCGTGGTGGATCCCTTCGCCAGCCCGACGTCGCCAACAGGGAAGGCGGGTTCAGCCCGCGCCACCGCCGCTACGGAAACCGCCGACAACTCGCCCTCATCCATCTCCAGCGCGGCTATCCTCGCCCTTGCCGAAAAGCACGCGGCCACCAACACCTCGCCTTTGCCGGCGGCCCCCCGACCCGCAATCGTCACCGCCCCGGCGCCCGATTCGCCTGACCAGATGCAGCTGGCCGGCGACATCCTCATCGCCCAAGCCTCCCCGGCCGGTTCGCCCCGCGCCAGCGCGGCGTTTTTCTACTGGGTCGTGAAACTCAACGTCGGCGGCGTCACCCAGGGCAAACCGGCCCGCGTGCTCATCAACAACCGCCTCATCTACGAAGGCGACGAGGTCAACCGGACGCTCGGCATCGTCTTCGCCGAGCTCGACCCCGAGAAAAAACTCCTGATCTTCCGCGATCAGGCTGGAGCGACGGTCACCCGCTCTTACTGACCGTCTGCCTCCCGGCCCGCCTCGCCTTATCCTGGAAAACGCAGTTGGACACGGAGACAAGCAGGAGGGGCACGGAGATTTGCCTCAGAACGGACGCAATTGCGGCATTCTCTTGGCAGGTGATACCAACGTCCCTTGATAATTAGACTTAACGCGGCAGCGCCGGTAGGGCGGCGAGTCCCTTCGCCGCCGCGGCGCGGAACGGAGTCCGCGCCCTACCCGCCA
>LNEH01000178.1 GCA_001464505.1 Verrucomicrobia bacterium Ga0077533 | reverse complement strand
TTTCATACCCAGATCTGATGCAACACACCCCGCCCTGTCGGGCACCCCTCTTGATAGAGGGGACTTCGGCAGCGTGCGTTTGAAATCCCCTCCATGAAGCCCGAACCATGCAGTTGGAACCCGGAAACCGCAGATAAAATGCTGTATTACAATAATGGAACCCTACTGCATAGCAGTTGGAATTAATTCACCTTGCGGTGGCCTGCTTGTGGGAGCGAGCTTGCTCGCGACTCCGACTGCAATCTCGCGAGCAAGCTCGCTCCCACAGTTTTCGACTGCATGGTTCGGGATGAAGAGGGGTGGCGCGGAGCGCCAGGGTGTGTCGGTTCGGCATAGGCGTGTGTGAAATGTTCGGGTTAGGCTTATTGAGGCTCGCGCAATACGCTAGGGCGGAGCGGCCCGCTCCGCCGAGAATGTGCCGCCGCCCGCGCGGCGGACCGGGCCGGTCCGCCCTGCCCGTCAGGAGGCTCAATAATCCTGTTTCGCGGGACCGCGGCGGGCGCGACCACCGCTGCCGGCTTGACGCCCGGCCGCGTTCGCGTATTAAAGTAATACCATGCCGGTTCTAAGTTTCAAAGTGGACGCCCCCTCGGCCCGACGCATCCGGGCCAGCGCCCGGGCGGCCAAATCCTCCGTCTCCGCCTATCTCCGCCAGGCGGCCCTCGGTGATGGCGGGCGGCCCCCGGCCAAGATCACCCGCGGCAAGCATCCGGTCTCCGGGCTCCCGTGCAACGCGGCCCGCTCCGGCCGCGTGGTGACCGAGGACGAGATCCGCGCCGCGCTCGCTGAGTTCCCGTGAGCTATCTGCTCGACGTAAACGCCCTGCTCGCCTGGGAGCATGGCAATTCACCGCACCATGCGGTGTTTCACGCCTGGGCCCGGCGGGTGGGCCGGGCCAATCTGTGGACTTGCGCCCACACCGAGCTGGGGTTCCTGCGCGTGTCGATGCAGGTCTTCGGCTACAGTCTGGCCCAGGCCAGCGCAGCCTTGGCGGAGCTGAAGCAACATGCCGGCGGCTTTGTCGAGGCGGCGCCCTCCCCACGCCTGCCTGCGTGGGGCTCGACGCCCGCGAGGACTTCCGACGCTTATCTCACCCAAGTGGCGCGAGCGAACAAGCTGCTGCTGGCCACCCATGACACGGGCATCAAGGATAGTGCGGTCGAGTTGATCGGTCCGGCCAAATCCTGAATCCGGTGCCACCGTCACCCGGAGTTACTGAAATCATGCCTTCTGCCCCTCCCCGCCATAACCAGAAGGCTTTCACCCTAGTCGAGGTCATGATGGCCTCGGTGATATTGGTGGTTGGTTTTGTGGGCATGATCGAGGCGGTGGCCATCAGTGCCAGACAGATGGACGCCGCCCGCCGCCAAACCCTGGCCACGCAGATCATCAACCATGAGATCGCTAAGCTGCGGTTCGCGGTCTGGACCAACGGCAGCACCGGCATCAATGATCTGCCCACCGCCAGCACCGCCGTCGCGATAGATACTCTTTTCTGGCCGGCCTGGAACAGTATCACCCCCTACACCGCCAATCGTGTCGTGAATTACGGCGGTGCCAATTACCGCTGCATTCTCGCCCATACCAACCAGGTGCCGACCAACACGACCTATTGGACCGCCACCACAACGGCCGCGACCACGGATATCATCTTCACCCAAGGTGCGACCTACACCCTCGCCCGCACCGTCACCAGCCCCGATCCGGTCTCGAGCATCCGCGAGGTAAACTTTACCGTGACCTGGACGGTAAGGACCAGTCGTGTCGATTCCGGTGGCTCACCCCTGTCATTTACTTTCACCCGTTCGAATTCGGCCTGGTTCGGCAGATACGGCCTGAACCTCAGCTACCAGCGCTCGTGAAGATGAAAGCCACCAGTAGGAGCGGCTTCACGCCGCGATTCAACGTCGGTTCATCGCGGCATAAAGCCGCTCCTACGATCAGGCGGAACAGCGGATTCACCCTCGTCGAACTCCTCATCGGTCTCAGCCTGTCGTTGATCGTCATGACCGCCGTGCTTACCACCTACGTCAGTCTCGGCCGCAACTTCACGCGCTCGCTCGGCCTGAGTTCGGCCAACCAGCCCAACCTGGAATCCCAAGCCCGGCGCACCTTGGCCGCCTTCGCCCAAGATGTGAGAATATCGAGCGGAATCTCCGGCACGCCCAGCGCCATCAGCCTGACACTCACCGTGCCCACTGCCTCGGGCACAAAGACCGTCAGTTACTATATCAACGCCACCGCATCCCCGACCCCCCCCGTCACCCTCAGCGGTTACAGCATCACGGTGCCGGCCCAGACCATGGTGCGCGTTGATGGCAGCAATGGGGCCACCCTTGCCCTGCAAAGCAGCCTGCAAGTTGGCGGAAGCAACACCTTCACCTATTATGATGTGACTGGTTACCCTTACACCACCTTTGTGAACTATCTGACCGGAATCAAACAGGTCTCATTCACGATCACCACCCAGGCGGGTAGCAGCACGAATGGCACGCTGACCGAAGCCTATGAGACGGACTCGCCCCGTCTCATCTTCCGCAACACGGCCCTTCTCCAGTGAACTCCGGATCCCGCCATTCGCAGAACGGCTCCCTCATCCTGCTCGTGATGTGCCTGCTGGCCGTGCTCGGCATCGCGCTCGCAGGCTACCTCGCGGTCAGCAACCAATCGATGCGGTTCAGCAACCGCGCCTATGCCAAGGATGTGAGCCGGCATCTGGCCGAGATGGGCCTGGAGCGGGCCTTGCGCTCGTTCGGGGCGAACACCTTCAGCAGCTGGACCCTCTCCGGCAATACCGCCACGCGAACCTTCACCATCAGCAGCTCCCGTTACGGCACATCCGGCATTACTGGCACAGTAAATGTTCGCGTGGACAATTATAACATCTTCTTCGCCGACGCAGTTTGGGACAACGCGACAAATTACCGCATGGACCAGTTCGTCTTGCGATCCGGGAGCTGGTATCGGGCTTTTTCGGCCAATATCAATTCTGACCCCACCTCTGGCGCCAGTTGGAGTATCGCCTCGGGATCCGCCCCCGCCGCCTGGAACACCGGAACCTACAACCTCAACGACGTGGTCAATCGTAGCGGTGTTTGGTATCGCTGCATCCAAACCCATGCCAATCAGGCGCCACCCAATTCAGCATTCTGGTCCACCGCCCCGCTCCTGCCTTATGCATGGACGAATGGCGCTTACAGCCTCAACAACGTCGTTTATGATCGGGGGATCTGGTATCGTTGCATCCTTGCTCACGCCAGCGGCCAACGACCGCCAAACAGCACCTACTGGGCGAGCGCGGCCACATCAAACTGGAGCTCCTCCACCGCCTATGTGGTCAATGATTACGTCAGTTATAGCGGCGTCTGGTATCGCTGCATCACAAACCACACCAACCAGACCCCGAACAACAACACCTATTGGGCGGCGGTGGTGGCGCCCGTGATCTATGCCGAGGGTGTCGCCACGCTTCCGGATTCCGCCGGAACCACGATCAAAACCCAGCTCCGCGCCGTGGTCGGACCAACGGCCCTCTTCCCCAATGCCGCGGCGGCGGCCACCAACCTCGTCTTCAGTTCCGGCGGCACCGTGGACAGTTACGATTCTGTTTCAGATCCAGCCCCCAGCACGTTTGGTTTTTCAGCAATTCTTGCCGGCGGCAATACCGCCGCGACCGCCGTAACGGTCACCAGCACCACGGTGCAGGGCTACCTAGCCGCCCCTTCAACCACCACCACTCCCTTTGCGCCCCGCGTAAGTGTTGGGGCCAGCGCCAGTCTAAGAAACTCCGACGGCACGGTCACGTCCCCTCATCCCACGGCCATGAATGTCGATCTCACCCGCATCAGTCGCAGTCCTTACATCCCGCAATTCAGCAGACTGACCCCAAATTCCGGCACCTTCACCACTCTGCCATCTTCCACCGCCACCCTGGGCTCAGCCAACGACACCACCTGGCAGACGTATGTCTTCTCCGGCAACCTGAATATCACAGACTCAAGAATCTACACTATCGACGGTCCGGTGCGGATCATCGTTACCGGCTATTATTACCAGAATCTAAGCGGCGGTTCTGCGTCCATCATCATCACCAACAACAACACCGCCAAACTGGAAATGTATATCTCCGGTGATATCGCGCTTTATGGTGGTGGCATTGATAATCGAACCCGCCTCCCTAAAAACTTGGCCATTTACGCCTCCACCACTTCTTCCGCACCCGATTTCAACACCAGCACGCCATTCTATGGGGTCATTTATTTCTCCAACAGCAGCAGTAGATTCACCGTGCTCGGCAATAGGACTTTTTATGGGGCCCTGTCGGGAGCCAACCTGACTTTTTCAGCTTCACCGATCATCCACTACGACACCTCCCTTCGCTACACCAGTTTTTCGGGAACCGATACTCCCTGCACCGTCACCGAATGGCGCGAGCTGACCGACGCCGCCGAACTGGCCACCATGCCCTGAGCCCCGACGCCTTGTTCCGGTATGACGGTCTTGACCGGTTCACAGCCCCGCCGGGAGGGTTGACTGCACAGACCGTCTGTGTATGAACGTGCCATGCCCAGCAAGACCATCTCCCTCGAGACCGACGCCTACGAACGCCTCAAGGCCACCCGCCGCACGGGCGAATCATTTTCCGCCGTCGTCCGCCGCCTCACCCTGCCGCCCGCCCATGCCACCTTGCGCGATCTGAAAAAAGACATGGACGCGGGGATTTTTGGCCGAGGCGTGGACTGGACGGCCGTCAAACGCGCGGTCGCGGGTCGCCGCCGGTCGCGCGACCTTCGTCCGACCTGATGCTCTTTGATACTGAGTTTTTGCTCCGTTATGCCGGCCAGCGGGGCCGCGCCCAGAAAGTCGCCACGGAAAAATTTGAGGCCCGGCACCTCGACGCCCCGCTCTATACCTCGCGCATTTGCTGGGCCGAGTTTGCCGAAGGCTGTGTCCACGAAAGAGAGGTTCACGCCGCACTCACCCGCTTTACCCTCATTGAGATTAACGAGGCCGTGGCTTGGGAGGCTTCACGCCTTGCCCGATTGTTGAAGACTGCCGGCCGGCATATCGGAGATAACGACGTGTGGATCGCCGCGACCGCGCTGGCCTATGGCCTGCCGCTCGTCAGCCGCAACACCCGCCACTTCGCCCGGGTGCCCGGCCTGACCCTCGCGGAGTATTGAACGAAGCCAACCCCCTGCGTCACCTCGCTGCGCTACGCCACTTTCGGCGGAGTGGACCAGCCTTCGCCCTGACACAGGTCAGGGACGAACACCGGGTTTCCAGCTTTGCCTCGCGGATCGGCGCGGGGACAAACGCCCCGGCGCAGGCCGGCGGACGATCCCTGGGTCGTTAGCAAACGACAACAGGGCACCCTGGGGCCGCAGCAGCGGCTCAACAGGGCGGAAACAACGGCGCTATGCCATCACCGACTGGCGCGAGCTGACCGCCACCGAGCAGGCCACGATTTGCCCCAGCCCGACCGGACTGGGGACAAACGCCCCGGCGCAGGCCGGTGGACGGTCCCTGGGTCGTTAGCAAACGACAACAGGGCACACCGGGCCCCGCCCGGCGGGGCAACGGCGTGCCGTAGAGTGAAGGTGAAAGTGGGAGGGAGCCGCCCAGAGAAAGACCTTGCATGAGTTGAATTGTGGGCCCATGTTTCAAACGTGCATTTCGAGTGGGACGCCGCCAAGGCCGCCAGCAACCTCGCCAAACACGGCGTAACTTTCGACCAAGGCATCCGCGTTTTCACCGATCCCTCCCACCTGACCGTAGTTGACGCCCGCCACGCCAACGAGGTGCGTGAGAACACCACCGGTCTCACGGCCGGTGTCATCCTCCTCAACATCACTCACACTAACCGGGCCGGCGTCACCCGCCTCATCTCCGCCCGTCGCGCCAGTCGAAAAGAAAAGACAACCTATTATGCCCCTCGTTAAAATGACCCTCGCCGAAGTGCTCGCCAGACCCATCACCCCGGCCGAGCGCGCCCGGCTGGCCGCACTCGCCGCCCGCCCCGATAGTGAAATCGATTTCTCCGACCAGGAGGAAATCACCCCGGAAAAAATCGCGGCCGGGCATTACCGCATCGTCGCGCGCGGCGGTGTGCGCACGGGTGCAGGCCGCAAGCCCAGCGGCAATCGACCGGTGAAACTGCGGCTCCCGCCCGATCTCCTCCGCTCTCTCCGCGCCGAGGCCCGGCGCAAGGGAACCACGCTCTCCGCCATCGCTGCCACGCGGCTGGCCGCACGATGAAAAAAACTCGGCCAAAAGCTCACGGCCTGAAGCCACCGCCGCCGCCAACCTCGAGGCCCGCTTTGACGCCGGTCGCCGCGTGCTTGATTACTTCGACCCCGCCCGCGCGGTGGTGACCCACGGCGGTGCGCGTCCCGGCGCCGGCCGCAAGCCCTTGGGCCGGCAACCGGGTTGACTCCCGTTCCGATAGAATACAGCTTTCCGGCATGAAAGATACATACAGCGTCCGCGAGCTGCAGCGCGACACCGCCGCGGCCGTCCGCGCGGCCGAGTCCGGCGCCCTCGTGACCATCACCCGCCACGAACGCCCCGTGGTCCACGTGATTTCCGCCGAGCGTCTCGGCGGCATGATCGAGACCATGGAGCTGCTGGCCGACCCGAAGTTCATGGCCCAGCTGAAGAAGCTGCGCGCCGGCAAGCTCAAGTTCTACCCCTTGTCCTCCGTTGAGGATTGAGATCATCATTGCCGCCACCGTGCGGGATTATTTGTGCCGTCTGGCCCCCGAACCCCGCAAGCTGGCCAAAGCCGCGCTCGCCTCACTGCCCCGGGGAGACACGAAGCCATTGACCGATGAGTTCACGGGGTTTTACCGGCTGCGCGTTGGCCAGCACCGATTTGTTTATCGGTATCAGTCTGGCCGCCTGGAAGTGATTTACGCCGCACCCCGCGCTCTGGTCTACGAATACCTCGCCGCCCACCTGCGCGAATATCTCGGCTGAGCCGCCCGATCACTGTTCTGTGTTATCTGTCCTCCGTGTGTCTGATCGACTTGTCCGTCACCGCTCATCGAGCGACGGCGGAAACATCGGCGCAGGCGCACTCTCCGTCCTCCGCTCTTCCTCCACTCCTCTGCCTTCACCCTCACTTTCACTACTCCCTTCCCCCACCTTGACGCCGCCAGATCGGCCTTGCGCTTCTTGAATAAGCACGCACTTTTTCAAGTGTGAAGTTTGACTGGGATCCCGCCAAGAGCGCGAGCAACGCGCCGCCGTCACGGCACTTTGGGCGGGCCCGGTCCTCACCTTTGCCGCTGTTTCGCATAGCGAGAACTGCGGACAAACACCGGGCGGTCAGCAGGCCGCAACGGTGCATCATGCTCCCCGCGGCGACACCTTCCGCCTGATCTCCGCCCGCCGCTCCCGTGCCCATGAAAAAATCCTCTTCCAGAAAATCACGCACTGAAGCCACCACTGCCGCCAACCTTGAAACCCGCTTTGACGCCGGTCGCCGCGTGCTTGATTACTTCGACCCCGCCCGCGCGGTGGTGACCCACGGCGGTGCGCGTCCCGGCGCCGGTCGCAAGGCCTTGGGCCGGCAGCCCAAGACGATCAAACTCTCCCCCGGAGCCATCCGCCGTTTTGAAGCCTACGCCCGGCGGAAAAAGCTGCCCCACTTCTCCGCTGCTCTCGAAGCCGCCAGTCACTTGGTCTGACGGCCAGCTATCGATACCCTCTGCGCTAGGCACTATCCTTGGCGTGGACCAGCCCTACGCCATCATCGAGTGGCGCGAGCTTTTGCCGCGGCGAAGGCCGCAGGACAAACCCTGGGCCTGTAGCCCCACGACAGGCTCGGGGCCCTGAGCTTGTCGAACGGGCAGCAGGCAACAGGGTCCCGACGCCGCCGAGCGGGCCACGATGCCGTAGGCGGAGAGGGAAAGGGAGGGTGAAGGTGAGAGGGAGCGGGTCGGCACCACGGACTCTGGTTTGACAAGTCTGCCGGTGTGTTACATCTGTAGCACATGACCACGACCGCCACCTTGCGCCTGCCTGTCGCCCTGAAAAAGCGCCTGACGGCTGCCGCCCGTCGGCGCGGCCTCACCCTCTCCCGCTACCTGATTGAGTCCGCCGAGCGGGCGACCGATGCCGCGCCTGAACCCCTGCCGGTCAGCTCCACCGCGCTTGAAATCATGCGATTTGTCCGGCCCGAAAACACCAGGCCGGAGGATCTATGATCCCTGACATCGCCCAGTGGGATGTGGTGCGTGTCCGCATCCGATCCACTGATAAAGATACGCATCCAGCGGTCGTTGTTTCGCGAGCCGATATGTGCCGGGATGAACGGGTGCCGGTCGTCAATGTGCTCTATGGCACCACTCGCCGGCCAACCAGCTCACCCGGCCTCACTGATGTGGTGCTGAATGGCGCTGACGGTCTCGACCGCCCAACCCTCGTCAGTTGCGATCACCTCCACACTGTCACCAAAGCCAGCATTGAGACCCGCCTCGGCAGCGTAACCTATGAGCGCCGCCGGGCTTTCAGCCGCACCCTGCACCGCGCCTTCGCCCTCTTGGGCTGACCCAACTCAATCACGCTCCGGCCCCGGCGGACATCTTGACGCCGGCCCTCTGTTACCAGAAGCCAGACTTGCAGACCCGCCCCGGACCCGTAGTCTGCCCCCATGAAAGAAATCATCTTCGAAGTGCGCGAGGACGAGGCTGACGGCGGCTACACCGCTTCGGCGCTGGGTCATGCCATCGCCACCCAGGGCGACAGTCTCGATGAGCTGCGGAACATGGTGCGCGAAGCGGTCCAATGTCATTTCGGCGACGGAGTCCCGGGCGAAATGCCCCGGATTATCCGGCTTCACTTTGTCCGCGACGAAGTCCTCGCCTTGTGAAGATCCCGCGCGATGTTCGCGGGGTCGATCTGGCCCGGGCTTTGCGCACACTTGGCTACGAACAGGTGAGGCAGGAGGGCTCGCATATTCGCCTGACGACACAGCTCAATGGAACCCACCACGTCACCGTGCCCAACCACAAGCCGCTGAAGACCGGCACGCTCGTGGGCGGCGTGCTCAAGCCCGTCGCCACCCACCACAAGCTCAGCGTGGAAGAACTGGTCCGGCAACTCGGCCTGTAATACCAACGTCCCTTGGCTTATAGACTTTGGCAGATTGTCATTCTGAACGGAGTGAAGAAACCATCTGGAGGGCGGACGCCCTCGTCCGCCCTGCCTCGCGGGGTGAGGGCACCCCGCCTACTAAGCATGGATGCTTCGCGTTGCTTCCACCTTCGCCAAGGCTACGGCGGACAGGCAGCATGACCTGTGTTGGTGAGTCCAAATTCAAAGGGACGTTGGTATAAGTATCCCCGTCTCCCTTTCCCCGAATGGCGCGAGCTGACCGATCCCGCCGAGCGGGCCACGATGCCGTAGAGCGAAGCCGTGAATCGATCGAAGGGCCATGCCCCGGCCCCGGTGGACACCATCACTGGCGTCGGTTTGCCCGGCCTGTCCGCCATGGGCCAGGCGACGGCGGAAGCCCGGCGCCTTATTTTGGCATCACGGTCTTGATCAACTCACGGCCCCGCCGACGATAGATGGCAAAGTCACGCTTGTCCGTCGTGTAAACCAGCGCGTCCGGCACGATCTCGCTCAGGCGCACGACACAAGCATCCGCATATTGCATCCGCTCATACCGTTTCATCAAGGCCCCGAGGCTTTCGGCCTCGGCGGGCAGGAGTGCCACAATCTTCAGCGTGCCGCGCCGGATCATCTCCATGAGATCAGGCCCCGAGCCCGGCACGAGATATTCTGTCTCTGACAGCACGGCCTCGCAAGTCGTGAGGGAGGTGTGCAACTCATCGAAACATTTCCTGGCCCACGCGTGATGCTGGTCGCCCGGGTCAAGAAATCCCACCAGCAGACCGGTATCGGCGATCGGTCTCACGGCCGGTTGCGGCCGTAACCGGCAAGGCTCTTCACCCGGACGCCGGTGTTGTGCTTGCCGCACAGGTCGGCGAGCTGGTGGCCTAGGGAGGGCCCGGCCTCCTGGGCCCGGAACACATACGCCCGCCCACCCCCGTCGCGCACAATGACCTCGCCTCCGTTGGCGGCGGCCCGTTTCAACCGGGAGAAGTTTCGCACAAATTCGCGCGTCGTGGTCATCGTGGTCATGTCATACAGGGATGCCTGACATCGCCCCGGTGTCAAGCCGCCCGCCGCCGGTGGCGACGCCGCCCGGTTTATCATCCCCGAATGGCGCGAACTGACCGATCCCGCCGAGCAGGCCACCATGCCCTGATCCCCCGGCGGACTTTTCCCTTGCGTCGCGCTTATGCCGCATTGCAGTATTGCCGCATGACCACAACCCTGCCCCTCAGCAAACGCGGCAGCCTGACCCTGCCCCCCGCCCTGCGGCGCAAGCTGGGCCTTGATCAACTGCGCAACCCGATGCTCCTGGTGGAGGAACGCGAGGGCGGCCTGTTCCTGCATCCGGCGGTCGCGCTCCCCATGCGCGACCTGCCCAAGGCGCAGCTCCGGGCTTGGATTGCCCGCGACGAGGCGGAGATGAAAGCCTTTCAAGCGGCCACGAAAAAGAAGGGGTGAGGCTCTTCCTCGACACCAGCGTGCTCCTCGCCGCGGCCGGCTCCGCCAAGGGAGCCCCGCGCGTGCGTCTGGTGCGAACCCATGTGTCGCTCGACAAGCCGCTGGTCTTGGCCAAGGCGAAGGATCGCCCGGTTGTCATCACGGCCCTCGCGGCGCGGGCCGACTGGCTGCTGACGCTCGATGAGGCGGACTTCCACCGGAAACTTGGCCGGGTGGTTTACGGCTTGCGGCTGGCGACCCCGGGCGAATTTTTGCTGGAGCAGCGCGCCCATGGCGTCCTTTAGCTACGTCTCCTTCGGCGGGGTGGACCAGCCCCATGCCATCACCGAGTGGCGCGAGCTTTTGCCGCAGCGACTTGTCCCGCCGAAGCCCGGCGCCGGCGGAAGGCCGCAGGACAATCGCCCCGGCGCCGGCCGGCGGACGATCCCTGGGTCGTTAGAGCAGTTTAAGTTGAGTTGTCGCCGCTGGAAACGGTGGAGCGTGCTGACCTCAGCGCGCTTGCCTTGGAAAAACGCCCTGAGGTCAGGGCGTTCCACCCAAAATCTGGCTACACTATTATTTAAACTGCCCTAGCGAACGACAACAGGGCTCCCTGGGCCTGTAGCCCCACGACAGGCTCGGGGCCCCTTCGGCTCCAGCTCAGGGCCTGAGCTTGTCGAACGGGCAGCAGGCAACAGGATCCCGACGCCGCCGAGCGGGCCACGATGCCGCAGGTGGAACAATTCAGTTGACCGCGAATAACGCGCATAGTCGCGAATGAATCTGGAAAACGCCGTGGGACACGGAGAACACCGAGGCAAACCGGAGTGGCACAGAGGCTTGAAATGGACTCGCCCGTTACAGCCGGGGCATCTGCGGCAGCGAGGGTGCCGGCGGTGGTGCCGACCGACCTTGAAATGGACTCGCCCGTTACAGCCGGGGCATCTGCCCGGTGAACGGTGCCGGCATGACAATCAATTTGGCCTGGCACTCTCGGTGAACTCTGGGCTCACCTCCGTGTGCTCTGTGACCCAATTCAACCGCGGAATTCAGGATGAAATCCCCGGGGAATTTCCTCAGCCTCTCCTTTTTATTCGCGTCCCTTCGCGTGATTCGCGGGAAGTCTTCCGCCTGGATTCGGTGTCAGCCCGTCGCCGGACACCTTGACGCCAGCCCTCTGTCCTGACTAGGTAGCGTTAAACATCCCCGTGATTTTCACCAACCGCAACACCCGGCAAAGCCTGCTGATCGAGGTCAACCCCTATCAGATCCTCGCCGCCGCCATCGACCGGCCGGATACCGGCCCGGTGGTGCTCGAATCGGCGGTGGAATTCGACGCCGGCGATGACACCGGGTTGCGCCAATGGATCGAGGAGAATTTCGACAGTCAGAAATCCTGGGTGCCCGTGCTCGGCGGCTTTGTGCCGCCCGAGTCCCTCCTGCAGCGCGAAAGCATCCAGGCCCGCCGGCTGGCCGAGCCCGAATACCTCCCCGAGTTCGTCAAGGAGCAATATAAGATCGAAAATCCCGCGGACTGGAAATTTACCGCGCTCAGCCCGTTGGAGGGCGCCCAGGTCTCCCCCGATGGCATGGCCCGGCCGGCCCTCCTCTGCGGCGTCTCCCGCACCGATGTGCACCGGATCCAGCAGCGCCTGCTCGACCACCGCCTCCTGCCCTACCGCCTCGAACTGAGCCTGCTGCCCCTGCTCGGCGCGATTTCGAATTACAAGACGCGCAAAAACGACAAGCGGGCCGCGGTTGTCGTCATCATCGAGCAGGAGCACACGACCGCCTACATCCTCGGCAAGGAGGGCGTGCACACCCCGGGGCCGGTGCGCCACGGCTTCTCCTCCATTGTCCAGGCCGCGTGCAAGGAATTCAACCTGAGGGATGCCGCCGAGGTGCGCGACCGGCTCCACCACGCCGATGACGAGTTGCTGCTCCGCGCCGGCAAATTTGTCCGCGCCATCGGGCGCGACCTCAAGCCGCTGGTCGATTCCTACGAGATGACCACCGGCCAGCCCGTGGGCGAAATCTACTGCGCCTACCTGCCCGCGTCGCTCTCGTGGATCGCCGAGCCGCTGGCCCAGGTCATCGGCCGCGCGCCGTTCACCTTCGACTGCCCGGCCTGGCTGCCGACCGTCAACCTGCAGCTCGGCGAGGGCATCCCCACCCTCGGCCAGCACTGGCTCGGCGCGCTCAGTCTCGTGGCCGAGCTGCCCGGCCCCAAGCCGGCGAAGGACCCCAAGGATTCCGACGCCTATCAGGGCCCCTGGCACCTCGACCGCCGCCTTTCGGGCGAGTTGCCCAGCAACGACCTCGTCCGGAGCCGTTTCATGGCCAACGCCATCACCGCCACGCTGGCGGCCTGCGCCCTGATCATCATGGGCTGGCAGCTTTACCTCAACAACACCCTCGCCTCCGAAATTTCCTACTGGAACCAGCGCATCAAGGAAAACCAGCGCCAGGCCGACGAACTGAAAACCCTCACCCGCACGCTCGGCGATCAGACCGCCAAGCTCGACCAGGCCTACGGCCTGATGGCGGCGCCCTATGTCCTCTCCGACCTCGTGATGGCCTTTGGCCGCACCCGCCTCGAGCGGATGAACATCGAGAGCATCAACGGTTTTGCCGGCGGCGTGGTGGTGCGCGGCACCCTGCACGTCCCCTCCGAAAAGGCCACCCAGCAGCTCCGGGCCTATGTCGAGTCGCTGCGCCGTGACCCCGAATTCGCGGCCTTGTTCGGCACCATCGCCCTCACCTCCTTGGAGCGCATCGACGGCGATCTCAGCATGCACTTCGAGGTGGCCTGCAAGCTCAAGGAGGCCAAGCCGTGAACGCCCTCCTCCAAATCCTGCTGGGCTTCTTCCGGCGCAATCCGTTTTCCATCACCTGCAGCCTGCTCGCCGTGCTCCTGTGGATCGGCAATTACTTCATCTGGACCCGC
>LNEH01000177.1 GCA_001464505.1 Verrucomicrobia bacterium Ga0077533 | reverse complement strand
AGCGTCGCCGAGGCGAAGCGTCCGAATCTGGGGTCAAGCCACACAGTCAGACTAGCGCCCCTGTTTGCCCGTGTTTGCGCCAAATCAAACAGGTTCACGCCAAGCCGCAAGGACGCAAAGGGTAGGGCACCGATCAGTTTCACAGGAGCCCGCAGAGATCGCGGAGGAATCCAATCCGACTTAACCGCTATTTGACGCTAATCACCGCTGATTCAGAAAACGGCCCTAGCAATAATTAGCGGCAATGAGCGCAGATTAGCGGTTGAACTTGGTTTAACCCGCCCGAGCCTCGCGGAGGGCCTCGTCAACCAGGGCATCAAGCTTGCCGTTGGCCGCGTCGCGGGCGATGTCACGGTCGAACAGCCAGGCCCGCAGTTCGGCGACCTCTTCGTCGCCGAGCCGGTCGATGGCGGACTCGATTTCCTGCACGGTGCTCATAGCGGCAACATAGCCGGGCAGACCCCGGATTCAACCTTGGATTTGGCCAGGTGGAACGTGGCCTCCGGACGCGTTGGCCTTGTGTAGGTCGGGCTTTCTTGTCGCGCGATAGTCTTGGCGGAGGCGGAATGCCCGACAGGGTCGAGCCCCGGTCAGTTTCACAGGAGGCCGTCGAGATCACAGAGAGGTTTGAGCTCAACCACCCGTGCCATCTGCGTAATCCGTGGTTAAAACTCTGCTCTGCGCCCTCCGTTACCTCCTGTAAAATGTTTGGTCCCAGATCAGTCTCAATCCACTTGTAGTCTATTAAATGACAAACCCGTTTGGGCCTCAAAACCAATGTCACCTATTAAGTGACATTGATCGGGTGGCGTTTCCGCCCCTCCGCGCTTCCGCGATGAGCTCTCCTCTGTTCTCTCCGTTCCCTCCTGTGAAGACCCCAGGCTTAATCATTCGCTACTTCACCGCATCGGGGTATATTGTGGGGCATGAGCTCCAAATCAGACCGCGATGCCATTTTCGCGCAGCGGGCCGGCGCCGCCGCCGCCAAAAACAAAAACCACACCCATCTGGCCGTCACCAAGGGCATCCGCGCGAGCGGCAATCACACCGAGGTCATCCGTCAGGGCAATCCCGGCCGCACCAACGTGGCCCGGGGGAAGTAGGGCGGCGCAGCCGCTAGCTTTAAGCAGTAAGCAGTAAGCGATAAGCTTTGGGCTGTAAGCTGGGATCTGAAACCTGAAAGCTGAAACATCGGGCCGGGTGGATCGTGGGTAGGGGCTGTTGCCCTCAACGGCCCTGCGTGCGCGATGAGGGCGGTTGGGTGCAACCGCCCCTGCCATTAAAATGCACGGCCCGCAGAGACGCGGGCCCTCCACCCCCAATAAAAAGGGCGGCCGTCGTCGCCCCTTCGCGCCCCTTCGCGTTCTTCGCGGTTAAATCTACAGCTCCGTCGCGAAGCGCGGCGCGATGTCCACCGGCACGTCGTTGAGCCGGTCGAGCATCGTCTTCACCGGGGGGCGGATGACGACGAGGCGCTCCAGCAGGGCCTTGCCGCGGGCGTAGTCGCCGGTGGCCTGGATCGTCATGATCTCCGTCGTCAGGCTCTCGACGCCTTGCTTGATCTGGGCGAAGTCCACGCCGAAGCGGCCGTCCGCGCCCACCGTGAAACCGCCGCGGTCGGCCAGCCAGTTGACCTGCAGGGCCATGCCCTTGGCGTGGGACGACGACAGGCCGAAGCGCAGCGTGCGGAACGTGGAGGCGAGGAAGGTGACATACATCGCGCGTTCCTGGGTCTTGTCCAGGACGCCCTTGTCCATGAGCTGCTGGAGCGCCCAGAGACCCGAGATGTCGGCCTTGGCCTCCTCGAGCGTGCTGTTCAGCTCCTTGAGCTCGAGGCGCACGGTGGTCGCGCGGCCTGCGACGGTGATCTCCTGCGGCCCGAGGCCGTGCATCAGCTCGTGCATCAGGATGTGGGTGAAGAACGGGTCAAAGGCGACCAGCGGCTGGTCCTTGGCGGCGAGGGCGTGCCGCGAGATCGGGGCGAGGACGTGGGCGAACTTCGCCTCCTGGTAGTTTTTCAGCATGACGCGCTTCGAGCCCTTGGCGGCGACGACCCGCTCGTCGTTCGGCAGGTTGAAGGCGGCGGTCTGCACGCCGCGGTTGCCGTCGCCGGAGGCGAACACGACGTTGACGACGCGGATGGGGGAAAGGCCGCCGAGTTTGGCGCGGCGGAACTTCGGGTCGATGGGGAGCCGGTCCTCAAGGCCCTGCAGTTCGGCGCCGAAGCGGGCGAGCTTGGCGGTCTCGGCGGCGTCGTTGAGGCAGATGAACGCCTCGAAGGCGGCCTTGTAGTTGAACCACTCGTCCTCGTAGGTCTCGTAGGGTCCGATGGTCGGCTCGATGGTGGCGTCGAGCTCCATCCAGGCCATGTCGCTGTCGTAATAGTCGTTGGTGAGGAAAGCGCGGGCGCGCTTTTCAAGGAAGTTGCGCAGGGTGGACTGCGTGGTCGCGGCGGCGGCCTCGTTGAGCAGGCGGGCGGCCTCGATAAGCTCGGGCTGGTATTCGACGCTGTAGGGCACCGTCATGAACCCGCCGGCCGGGTTGCGCCGGATGATGGTGTAGAATCCGGTGGCGGCGGCCTTCTCGTCGGTGGGCAGGGAATTGATCCACTTTTCGATCTCCTCGCGCGTGGCGTCCGCCGGGTAGAAATTCGCGCCCGGTGGCTTGGGGCCGACGAAAGGCACGAACGGACGGTTCTCGTCGAGCCGGGACCACGGGCCGCGGTTGATGCGGTAATACTTCCACCGGGCAAGGCCGAGCGGGGTCTCGTCCTCCAGCAGCCGGTTGAGCACGGTCCCGTTGCCAGCTGCGACCTGGCGCATGAAAAGGGTGTCCATGAACTTCGCCGCCTCGACCATCTTGGCGAGGGCGAGCTTTTCATTGGCGGGCAGGGCGGTGGTGTCGACCTTGACCGTGACGGGGGCGAAACGCGCGGTCATGGCGCGCAACTCAGCCTCGTTGGGCAGAAGGGCTTCCGCGGCGGAAGCGAGGGTGGCGGTGAGCAACAGGGCGGAGACGAGGGGAAGGGGGATTCGCATCCCGGGAGAATCGCCCGGGCCCGGCCACCGGTCAAGAATGCCTTGAGGTGGAGCGCGTTGAGGGCAACGCGTTCCACCCGCTCCCCTGGATCTCCTCCGTGAAGTGCTGTAGGCCTAAGTCAACTATTGGTTGACATCAGTGGTGGGGCGTTGATGTCAACCAATAGTTGACATCAACCAGAGATGGGTTTGTCGAGGGGTAGCCGGGGTTTCAGGTCCTGGTCTGCCCCGTGCCGCGGACGACATACTTGTAGGACGTGAGTTCCGCGAGGCCCATCGGGCCGCGGGCGTGGAGTTTGTCGGTGCTGATGCCGATCTCCGCGCCGAAGCCGAACTCGTGGCCGTCGTTGAAACGGGTGGAGGCGTTCCACAACACGACGGCGCTGTCCACCCCGGCGAGGAACTGCTCCGCCGTGGCGGCGTCAGCCGTCACGATGGTGTCGGTGTGGTGCGAGCCGTGCGCCGTGATGTGCGCGATGGCCGCGGCGCAGTCGTCCACGATCTTCACCGCGAGGATGAGGTCGAGGAACTCGGTGCGATAATCGGCCGGGACGGCCGAAGTGACGAATGACGAATGACGAATGACGAGATCGCCGAGAGCGGTGCGAGAGGCGTCGTCCACCCTCAGCCTGACACCGGCTTGAAGCAACGCGGCGCCGGCTTTGGGCAGGAAGGCGGCGGCGACGGCGCGATGAACGAGAAGGGTCTCGATGGCGTTGCACACGCCGGGGCGCGAGCACTTGGCGTTCACGGCGATGTTCTCCGCCATGCCCAGGTCGGCGGCCCGATCCACGTAGAGCGCGCAGATGCCATCGTAATGTTTGATGACCGGGACACGCGCGGTCTGCACAACCGTTTCGATCAGGCTCCGGCCGCCGCGGGGGATGAGCAAGTCGATGACGCCGACGGCCTCGCCGAGCAGTCGCACGGCGTCGCGATCCGTGAACGGCACCAGCTGCACGGCGTGGGCCGGCAGGTCGGCCTGGGCGAGGCCGCGGGCGAGTGCGGCGGCGAGGGCAGTGTTCGAGCGCAATGCCTCGGAACCGCCGCGCAGGATGACGGCGTTGCCGCTCTTCAAGCAGAGCCCGGCGGCGTCCACGGTGACGTTGGGGCGCGACTCATAGATGAAGCCGATGACGCCGAGCGGAACGCGGACCTTCGCGAATCTGAGGCCGTTGGGCTGCGTCCACTCGCGCAAGACTTCGCCGACCGGGTGGGGGAGTGCCGCGACCAAGCGCAGACCGGCGGCGCAGGCGGCGAGGCGTTCCGGTGTGAGCGTGAGCCGGTCGATCAGCGCGGCGGTCTGGCCGACTTTCAGCGCGGCGGCGACATCGGCGGCGTTGGCGGCGAGAATGTCGGCCTGGGCGGCGAGGAGTTCCTTTGCCATCGCCTCCAGCGCGGCATCGATGCGCGCAGGCGCCGTGCCGGCGAGCGTGCGCGCGGCGGCGCGGGCCAGCGCGCCGAGACGGGCGATGATTTGGGCGAGGTCGGCCATGTCAGCAAACCTTGCAGCGGCGCTCTGTGAGCGCCGTCCGGCGGTCATAGACCGCCGCTACAGGATAGAGATCCGCTTGCATTATTTTGCCGGGAAATGCGTGCCCACGCGCTGGCCGGCGACGATCCGGGCCATGAGCCCGGCCCGGCGGCCGCTGGCGATGACCGTCGGGATGCCGGCCTTCACGGCGAGCTGGGCGGCCTGGAGTTTTGTGACCATGCCGCCGGTGGAAACGTGGCCCTTGTCGGAGCGGACGAGGCCGGAGACGGCGCTGAAGTCTTTCACGACCGGCACGGTCTTGCCCTGCGCGTCCTGCAGGCCGTCGACGCTGGTGAGGATGATGAGCAGGCCGGCGTCGATCAGGATGGCGACCTCGGCGGAGAGCCGGTCGTTGTCGCCGAAGTTGAGTTCCTCGACCGCGACGGAATCGTTCTCGTTGATGATGGGGACGACGTGGCCGCGCGCGAGGAGGTGGGCGAGGGTGTTGCGGGCGTTCACGTGGCGCGTGCGGCTGTCGAGGTCGCTGTGGGTGAGCAACAGTTGCGCGACGGCAAGCTTCTGCTTGGCGAAAGCGCTGGCGTAGGCGTGCATCAGCCGGGACTGGCCGACGGCGGCGCAGGCCTGCCTGGCCGCGAGCTGTCTGGGCCGGGCGGCGAGTTCAAGCGTGGCGAGCCCCGCCGCGACGGCGCCGCTGGAAACGATGACGCACTCGTGGCCGGCGCGGACGAGCGCCCCGACTTCGCGGGCCAGGCGCGCGAGCTGCGGCCGGCTCAAGCCGACGCCCTTCCGGGTCGAGAGGATCCCGGATCCGAACTTGAGCACGATGCGCTGGAAACGTTTGGCCATGAAATTTGCAGCGTAGTCAGCCTGCCCCGGGCAACAAGCCGGAATCCGGGCCGTCTGCGCTATGACGCATTTGCCCCATGGCTCCCGAGGCTATGACACGTCACCCCCTTGTCTCAGTCCGGGCGGAGCCGTCTGCTGGTCTTTGCCATGAAACCGCACCCCGCCAACAACCCGACCCATCCCCCGCGCTGCACCAACGGTGGTGACTACGTGGCGGAAGGCATGGCGGTTTCGCAACATTCGGCCGTCGGCGCGGTGGCGCCGGTTCGGTGAGATGGAAGCCTCATGCCGCTTATCGTCATGCCGACTGTTGTCGCTGCGCCGTGTAGCTTTGATCTGGCATTGCCCGACCTCGCGCTCGCGCGCGGCGGCGTAGTCCGGTCCCATCGCGCCCGCGGTTGGTGGTGGAGCCGTGCCGGCGACTCGCCCGAACATCCGCAACCGGACATCCCGACCGTGCTGCTCGTGCATGCCCTGACCGGCAGCGCCGTGGCCGCCGGCAAGGACGGCTGGTGGGATCCGCTCATCGGTCCGGGCAAGGCACTTGATCCCGCGCGCCACCGCATCCTTTGCCTGAACAATCTCGGTTCCTGTTACGGCAGCAGCGGTCCGGGGGTGGAAGGTTTCCCGGCTCACCAAACCGTGGACCTCACGAGCCTCGACATCGCCCGCGCGCTGCTGCTCGCGCTGGACCAGCTCGGCATCGGGCGCGTGCACCTCACCACCGGCGGCTCGCTGGGCGGCATGGTGACGCTCACGCTGGCCGCGCTCGCCCCGGAACGCTTCGAGCGCATCCTGCCGTTCGCCACGAGCCTGTCGGCCAGCGCGTGGGTCGTCGGCTGGAACCACGTGGCGCGCCAGATCCTGCGGCTCGATCCGGGTTACCCGGACAACGTCGGCCGCGGCCTCGAGATTGCGCGTCAGCTCGCCGTCCTCACCTACCGCGCCGAGCCGGGGCTCGACGCCCGCCAGCCGCGCCCGGTTTCCGGCACCGACGCCGGTTATCCGGTGCAGAGCTATCTGGAGCACCAGGGCAGGAAACTCCGCAACCGATTCGCCGCGCAGGCCTATGAGCTGCAACTGGCGGCGATGGACCATCACGATTTGCTGCAACCGCTGCCCGGCGACACGATGCCCGCCATCAGCCGCGTGCGCGCGTCGGCGCTGGTGGTGGATGTGGACACCGACCAGCTTTTTACGGCCGCCCAAGCGGCGGCGCTCACGGCGCATCTGCGCGCGGCTGGCGGCCGGGTCGAGCGTGCGACCTTGGCCAGCATCCACGGCCACGACGCCTTCCTCATCGAGTGGCCGGCCCTCGGACCTCTCTTGACAAAGGCCCTGCATCTGCACGCTCCGGCCTGATGAGCGATCGCTGGCAGGTCTATAAATTCGGCGGCACTTCCGTCGGCACCACTGGGCGCCTGCCCAAGGTGCTGGAACTGGTCGTCGCCGCGCCGCGTCCGCTCGCCCTGGTCGTCTCCGCCCCCGGTGACACCACCGACTGGCTCATCCTGGCCGCGAAATCCGCCGCCGCCGGCAACATCAGTCAGGCTCGCCGCGAACTGGCCCGGGTGCGCGAGCTCGCGACCACCATCGCCCGCGCCGTGCTGAACAGCCAGGGCCAGAAGGGTCTCAAGCACGACCTCGACGACGTCCTCACTCCGGTCGAACGGTTGCTTTCCGGCATCGAGCTGACGCGCGAATGCTCCCCGCGCACGCTCGACTCCGTCATCAGCGCCGGCGAACGCATCTCCGTGGCGCTGGTCTCCCGCGCGCTCACGCAGCGCGACGTGCCGGCCATCCCGGTGGACGCACGGGACTTTGTCGTGACCGACGCCACCTACGGCGCCGCCACGGTGGACAAGGCCGAGACCAAAAAGAAATTCGCCGCCGCGTCGGCCAAGTGGACCGGCCACGTGCCGATCATCACGGGCTTCATCGGCGCCACGCCGGATGGTCAGACCACCACGCTCGGCCGCAACGGCTCCGATTACACCGCCACGCTCGTCGCCGGCCTGCTCAAGGCCAGCGCCGTCACCGTGTGGACCGACGTGCTCGGCGTGATGACCGCCGACCCCGCGCTCGTGCGCGAGGCCACGCCGGTGGACCGGCTGTCCTACGACGAGGCGCTGGAGCTGGCCTATTTCGGCACGCGGATGTTCCACCCGCGCACCATCATCCCGCTGCGCGAATGCGGCGCGGCGCTCGTCATCCGCAGCACCACGCAACCCGACGCCCCCGGCACGCGCATCGACGCGACCGGCAACCCCGACCCGAACCGCCCGACCTGTGTCACCAGCCTGGAGCGGCTCGCCCTGATCGGCGTGCAATCCCGCCGCACCGGCCTCGGCCGGCCGCTCGGCGGCCGCATCCTCGGCGCGCTCAACGAGGCCGGCGTGCGCGTCTGGATGACCACCGAGTCCACGCTCGGCCAGTCCTTTTCCGTCGTGATTCCCGAGGTGGACGAGGCCCGCGCGAAAGCGGCCATCGCCGAGGCGCTCGCGCCGGAGCTGGCGTTGGGCGACCTGCGCATCGAACCGGTGTTGTCACCCGTGTCACTCGTGACCCTGGTCGGCGAGAACATGGCCGGCCGGCCGAATGTCGCCGGCCACTTCCTGAACTCGATCGGATCGGCCGGCATCGCCGTGCGCGCCGTGGCGCAAGGGGCCTCGGCCCGCAGCATTTCCTGCGTGGTGGACGCCGACCAGACCGCAACCGCGGTGCGGACGGTGCATGGCGCTTTCAACCTCGCCCACACCCAGCTCAGCGTTTTGCTGGTCGGCAAGGGCGTCGTGGGCGGGAGCCTGCTGAAACAGATTGAGCGGCAGAACCTGACGCTCGGCCGCGAGCACGACGTGCAGGTGCGGCTCGTCGGCATCGGTTCGAGCCGGGGTGCGATCTTTGACGCCGAGGGCCTGCCGCCGCCGGAGGCGATAGCCCGGTTGGAAAAGGCGCTGGCGGCGGGCAAGGCCGCCAAGGACGTCGGCTCCCTGTTGAAAAAGCTTTCGCAACTGCCCAACCCCGTGCTGGTGGATTGCTCGGGGGCGGCCGGCATGGAGAAGGTCTATCGCGCGGCATTTGGGCACGGCATCAACGTGGTGTCGGCGAACAAGCAACCGCTGGCCCTGCCGACCGCCGAGCGCGCCGCGTTGCTCAACGAAGCCCGGAAGCATTTCCGGGCCTATCATTACGAAACGACGGTCGGCGCGGCGCTGCCCGTCATCGAGACACTCAAGAACCTCGTTCGCACCGGCGACCACGTCATCACGATCGAGGGCGCGTTCTCGGGCACGCTCGGGTTTTTGTGCGACCGGCTGGCGCAGGGCGACGCGCTCTCGGCCGCGGTGCGCCAGGCCAGGGAGCTCGGCTACACCGAGCCGCACCCGCGCGACGACCTGTCGGGCCTCGATGTGGCCCGCAAGGCCGTGATCCTCGCCCGCGAGCTGGACCTGAAGATCGAGCTGGGCGACGTGGCGCTCGAGCCGTTCGTGCCCGCCGAAAACCTGCGCGAGGACGATCCGGAGAAATTCCTGCTGTCGCTCAAGAAGCTCGACGCCGCGGTGGCGGCACGCGTGGCCGCGAGCAAGGCCCACGGCAAACTGCCGCGTTACCTCGCGCGCATTACACCCGGCGCCGCCGGAGCCAAAGTCACGGTCGGCCCGGTCGAGGTGGACGCAGCGCATCCGGCGTCCTCGCTGCGCGGCTCCGAGGCGTTCGTGGCCTTTCACACCGAGCGTTACCGCCAATACCCATTGGTGGTGCGCGGAGCCGGCGCGGGTGGGGAAGTGACTGCGGCCGGCGTGCTGGCGGACATCCTCCGCCTAGCTCAGAACATCCGCGGCCGGCGGTAGCCAAATCCGTAGCGCGGTCTATGACCTCCGGACTCGCCACGGCGCGCTTCCACCTTCGCCGAGCTACGGCGAGACGAGTCGCGCACCTCGCGCTGACAAAAGTCTAAAAGCTGAGGGACGTTGGTATAAGCT
>LNEH01000176.1 GCA_001464505.1 Verrucomicrobia bacterium Ga0077533 | reverse complement strand
TGGCACCCGGATCGCCCTCAACCACCGGGCCGCCATGAGCATTCTCGTCGAGCAGCTCCCCGCCGGCGCCCGCTGAACGGGCGAAAGGCTGAAGGACGGAATGGCTGAAAAACTGAGATCGATCACCCCATCCTGTCATCCTGAGTGTAACAAGGGATCCGCCAGCACAGCCCCCGGCGCTTATTCCACGGGATTCTTCACCACGTTCAGAATGACAAGCTGGATTCAGCCCTTCAGCTATTCAGCCTTTCAGTCCTTCCCGTGAAGCTCCCGGCCCACATCGCCCTGACCGGGCGCAAGCGTGCGACGCCCGCGCCCGAACGGCCTCCGGTCTATGCCATCACCGGCCTCCGCCAGAAAGTCGGCAACTACCCGGGCGTCACCGTCGAAAAGAAAATCGGCATCACCTGGTCGCAGCATGGCCGGCCCATCCAGATCATTGATCTCCCCGGGGCCTATTCGCTCGCCGCCCGTTCCCCCGACGAAGCCGTCCTGCGCGACGTGCTCCTCGGCCGCCGCGAAGACACCCCGCAACCCGACCGCATCATCTGCGTCGTGGACGCCGCCAATCTCGAGCGCAACCTCTACCTCGTCCACCAGATCCTCGATCTCGGCCGGCCCGTCATCATCGCGCTCAACATGATGGACATGGCCGCCGCCGCCGGGATGAAGGTGGCCGCCCCCGAGCTTGAACGCGCGCTGGGCGTGCCGGTCATCCCCTGCGAAGCCGTCCACGGCAAAGGCCTGGTCGCGCTGAAACTCGCCATGAGCCGCATTGAGCTGCCGCTGGCGCGCCATCGCTGGGATGTGCCCGGCCCGATCGCCCCCGCGGTCGCCGAGCTTCAGGCCTCCCTCACCGACCACGACGCCCGCCCGCCGCTCATCGCCCGCGCCGAGGCGCTCCTGCTGTTGACCGATTTCGACACCGTGCGCGTCGCCGGTTCCAGGCCGCTCAGCAGTCGCACGCACGACATTCTCAATCACTGGCGCCAGCGTTGGACGGCTGACGCCGCCGACTGGTCCGCCGCGCTCATCCGCAGCCGTTACGACGCCATCGGATTGCTCTGTCGCGATGTCGTTCGCCGCACCCGCGACTTGGGCCCTTCGCGCTCCGACCGCATCGACGCCGTGCTCTGCCATTCCGTCTGGGGCTGGGCGATCTTCGGCGTGATCATGGGCGCGCTGTTCTTCTCGATTTTCTCCCTCGCCGAATCGCCGATGAACTTCATTGACGGACAGGTTGCGGCCTTCGGCGGCTGGGTGAAAGGCGTGATGCCTCCCGGCGACCTGCGCGACCTCTTGACCGACGGCGTCATCGGCGGGGTGGGGGGCATCGTCATCTTCCTGCCGCAGATCCTTATTCTGTTTTTCTTCGTCGGCCTGCTGGAGAGCACCGGTTACATGGCGCGCGCCGCCTTCATCATGGACCGTCCCATGAGCCGGGTGGGGCTCAACGGTCGCTCGTTCATCCCGCTGCTCGGTTCCTACGCTTGTGCCATCCCGGGCATCATGGCCACGCGGACCATCGAAAATGCCCGCGACCGGCTCGTCACCATCCTCGTCGCCCCGCTGATGAGTTGCTCCGCCCGCCTGCCGGTTTACCTGCTGATGATCGCCACCCTGCTGCCGGGCGATACCGTCCCGGCGACCACCAAGGCCGGTCTCATGCTGTCCATGTATGTCCTCGGCACCGGCGGCGTGTTTTTCTTTGCCTGGCTGTTCAAGCGCACCCTCTTCAAGGGCTCGCCGCAGCACATGATCATGGAGCTGCCGCCCTACCAGCCGCCGCGCTTCCAGGAAATCCTCCGCCACATGATCGAGCGCGGCTGGTTGTTCCTGAAAAACGCCGGCACCATCATCCTCGGCATCTCCATCGTGCTCTGGTTCCTGACCACCTACCCGAAGCACCCCCATCCCGACGCCACCCCCACCGAGCAGATTGCGCAAAGCTTTGCCGGGCGGGCCGGCCACGCCCTCGAGCCGGTCATCAAGCCGCTCGGTTTCGACTGGCGCATCGGCATCGGCCTCATCACGTCCTTTGCCGCCCGCGAGGTCTTTGTCAGCTCAATGGGTGTCATCTTTGGCGTTGAGGGCGCGGACGATGACCCCACGCCGCTGCGCGACGCCCTGCGGGCCGCCCACTGGCCCGGGGGCGCACCGCTGTTCACTCCGCTCGTTTGCTTAACGCTCATGGTGTTCTATGTTTTCGCCATGCAATGCATGAGCACCCTCGCCGTCGTGCAGCGCGAGACCAACTCGTGGCGCTGGCCGCTGTTCCAACTCGCCTACATGACCGGCACCGCGTGGCTTGTGTGCCTCATTTTCTACCAAGCCGGCCGCGCGCTCGGCTACTGACCATGTCCGCCACGCTCCAGACCGCCGTCGCCCTCGGCATTGTCGCCCTCGCCGCGATCCTGCTGCTCCGCTCCTGGTTGAAGAAGCGCCACCAGCCCGGCTGCGGCAGTGAAAGCTGTTCCGCCGTCAGCCCGGAGATAAAGAAAATCCAGGCAAAACTGCGCAAACCCTAACGCCACGGACATGAAAGCCACCGTTCTCACCGAGGTCAAAAAGCCGCTCGCCGTCATGCAAGCGCCCGATCTTGTGGCCTCGCCCGGCCACGCTGTCGTGCAGCTCAAGGCCGCCGCGCTCAATCATCGCGATCTCTGGACGCAGCTTGGGTTATACCCGAACATCAAGCTGCCCATCACCCTCGGTTCGGATGGGGCGGGCGTCGTAATCTCCGTCGGCAGTGATGCCGACAAGACGTGGGTGGGGCGGGAAGTTATCATCAATCCGTCGCTTGACTGGGGTTCCGACTCGCGCGCGCAGGGCCCGAATTATCGCATCCTCGGCCTGCCCGACCACGGCACTTTCGCCGAGCAAGTCGCTATACCCGTCGCCAATCTCGCTCCGAAACCCACCCGCCTCTCTTGGGAGCAGGCGGCCGCTTTGCCGCTGGCCGGGCTGACCGCTTGGCGGGCGCTCTTCACCCGCGCCCGGCTTCAGTCTGGCGAGCGCGTGCTCGTCACGGGAGTGGGTGGCGGTGCGGCGTTATTCGCGTTGCAGTTTGCCGTGGCGGCCGGCGCCGAGGTCTGGGTCACTTCGGGCTCGCCTGAGAAAATCGCCCGAGCCCAAACCTTCGGAGCGCGCGGTGGCGTCAGCTACCGCGACGCCGATTGGGCGGAGACTTTGCAAAAACAAGCGGGCCGTTTCGACGTGATTGTGGACAGCGCGGGTGGGGAAGGTTTCGCCAAACTCATCGATCTGACCGCTCCCGGTGGCCGCATCGTTTTCTTCGGCGCCACCACCGGCAACCCCAAGGGGCTTGACCTGCGCAAATGTTTTTTCCGGCAGATCACTCTTCTTGGCACCACCATGGGCTCTCCGGCCGACTTCGCCGGGATGACCGGGTTTGTCGGGCAGCACAAAATCGTGCCGGTCGTGGACAAAGTGTTCCCGCTCGACCAGGCCGACGCCGCGCTGCGCCACATGGAGGCCGCCGCCCAATTCGGCAAAATCTGCCTGACCACAGGCTAGGGTAGAAATACGGTGGATTATTCTAGTCAGTCTGTCTTGCGTCGGGCCCAACCGTCGGTTTGCTGACCGGTTTCATGGATTACATCCCTCTTTTCCCCTTTGCCGACTACTGGTGGTTCTACGGCCTCTTCACCCTGTTTGTCCTTGGCATGCTCGCCCTGGACCTCGGCGTGTTTCACCGCGAGGCCCACGAAGTCCGGTTCAAGGAGGCGCTTGGCTGGAGCGTCGTATGGGTCACGCTCGCCCTGATTTTCGGCTACGGGCTCCACCAGTATGCGCTGTGGAAGTTTCCCCTCGACCCGCGGCTGGCCGGGCTCGATCACGCCGCGCTGGCGACCCAGACGGGGCTCGAATACCTGACCGGCTACGTCGTCGAGAAATCGCTCTCGGTGGACAACATCTTCGTGTTCGTCGTGATCTTCACTTATTTCGCCATTCCGGCGAAATACCAGCACCGCGTCCTGTTCTACGGCATCATAGGCGCCCTGGTTTTCCGCATCATCTTCATCAGCCTCGGCGCGGTGCTGATGCAGTTTCACTGGGTCATCTGGGTCTTCGGAGTGTTCCTGATCCTGACCGGCATCAAGCTGCTCTTTATCCCGGGCAAGCCGATCGACCCGGAGAAGAACCCCGTCATCCGCCTGCTCCGCAGGCTGCTGCCCGTCACGCCGAAGATCGAGGGGCAGAAATTCTTCGTGCGCCACGATGGCGTCCTGCACGCCACGCCGCTTTTCATCTGCCTCGTGTTCATGGAACTGACCGACATCGTGTTCGCCGTGGACAGCGTGCCGGCCATCTTCGCAATCACCAAGGAGCCGTTGATTGTGTTCACCTCAAACGTCTTCGCCATCCTCGGCCTGCGCGCCATGTTCTTCATGCTGGCCGGCGTCATGCACAAATTCCGCTTCCTGAAATACGGCCTCGGGCTCGTGCTGGTCTTCGTCGGCCTCAAGATGGTGTGGCTCAACGATGCCTTCGGCGGCAAGTTTCCCATCAGTTGGTCGCTCGGCATCATCAGCGGCATCATTGCTGTGTCCATTGTGGTCTCGCTGCTCGTGCCACCCAAGCCTGCGGTGGCCAAGGCCTGAGTCCTCATGGTCGGCTTTGCGCAACGCTTGGTGGCCGGGCGGCCATTTCAGGTTGCCGTCATCGCGGTCATTCTCCTCGCTGGCGTTCTGGCCGGAGTGGAGACCAGCGCGTCGCTCGTCGCGGCGCACGGTCCGCTGCTGCGCTTGCTCGACCGCGTGGTGCTCGCCGTCTTCGTGGTCGAGTTGGGGCTCAAGTTTCTCGCCTGCGGCCGCCAGCCCTGGCGCTATTTCGCCGATGGGTGGAACTTCTTCGATTTTCTCGTCGTCGCGCTCTGTTTCCTGCCGGTCGGCGGGCCGTTCGCCTCGGTGCTGCGGCTCGCCCGGGTTTTCCGTCTCTTGCGGCTCGTGCATGCGCTGCCCAAGCTCCAGTTGCTCGTCGGGGCGCTGCTGAAAAGCCTGTCGGCCATGGGCTACGTCAGCCTCCTGCTCGCCCTGCTGTTCTACATCTACGCCGTGGCGGGGGTGCATCTTTTCGGCGCCACCGCTCCCACCGATTTCGGTTCCCTGCCCGTCGCGTTGTTGACCCTTTTTCGCGTCGTGACGCTCGACAACTGGGGCGACTTCTTCAATCGCGCGGTTGAACACGCGCCTCCGCTGCTCGTATCGCTCTACTTCGTCACCTTCATTGTGCTCGGCACCATGATCATCCTGAACCTCTTCATCGGCGTCGTCATGAACAGCATGGCGGAGATGCACAAGGAGCTGGAGGAGCGGCGCAGCCCCGCCTTGTCCGGCCCGGAGGCGGATCTGGCGGCGCTTGAGCAGGAAGTTTCCGCCCTGCGTGAAAAGATCCGGCGCGTTCGCGTCTGTCTCGCCGCCGCCGCCCCGCCCGCAAGATCGGCTGGTCAATCGGCGCCGGCCTCCCCGGAAACCGGCTCCAACTGATGGATATCCTCGACGCCGTCCGCACCAACCTGCTCTCCCCGGCCCTGCTGTTTTTTCGCGCTGGGGGTGCTGGTCGCCAGCGCCTCCTACATCGCCGCCCCGCCGCGATTCGCCAGTCCTTGCCCGAAGCCAATCCGGCGCTTTACCTGACCTCGTCGCTGGCCATCACCTTTCCGTTCAACCTCACCCGGGGCATTCCGTTTTGCCACGCCATGAAACTGGTGCCCATCGTCTGCGAGGCCTATGCGCAAGCCGCCGTGACCGGCTTGCTCTGTGAAGTCGGGGCGGCCGGCCGGGGGACATCCCGGAGTTTGCCAACATCCAGATCGAGGTCGTCGTGCGCGCCGAACTGGTGGCCGCCATTTTCGAACGCCTGGAGCGCGAGCTGTTTCCCCGCTACGGCATGATCGCCTTCGTCGGCGATGTCCAAGTGCTGCGCAAGGACAAGTTCTAGCCTTTCAGCCACCGCACCAGTTCGTGCAGCAGCGTGGCGGTGGCTTCGCCGAGGAAGATGAAATACAGCACCCCGGCGGCGAACACCACATAGCCGGCGAGGATGAACAGGCCGTCGCGCTCCAGCAACCCGGCGGCCAGCAGGAGGATCGTCCACGCGGGAAACGAGTTGGTGAACGGGATCGGCAGCGGCAGCAGCAGGACCAGCGCGGCCACGAGCATCAGCACGGCGTGCAACTGCGCCAGCAGCGGAGTGTCCGTGATAAAGGTGAGCCGCGGGCGCAGGAATTTCTCGAAAAACCGGAGCACGCGCTCCGCCACCGCGAACAGCTTCCGCAGGAATCCCGCCGGCAGCTCCTTGCGCTGGAGCTTCATCGGCAGCCAGGGGCGCTGACCGAAGGAGAGCCGCAGCGCGATCAGCAGGATTGCCAGCCCAAAGGGCGTCGAGAGGCCGGGCAACGGGATCGGCGTGAGGAACGGCAGCGCGAGCAGCAGCACGAGCAGCAGGTAGGCCCGGCCTTGCAATATGTAGATGACTTCGCGCAACGTCACGGCCCGCTCCGCCGCCTGATCACGCAATCTCGCCAGCTCCACAGAGAGCTTGGGCGGTGGCGGCAGGGCGGCGATCAGCGGAATTTTCATGTGCCGCGCTTGTGGCCGTAGAGCTCGATGTGCAACCGCGGGGCGTAGCGGTAGCCGCGCGCCTTGCACAGCTCGCCCAACCAGCCGGCTTTCGCCCGCAACGCCTCCACCGTCACGCCCTCGGGCATCAGCAGCACTTTGGCCCGTGGAATCTCGCCGCCCAGTTGCACTAGCATCGCCTCAATCTCGTCCACATCCGCCGGCTGCGCGACGACAAACTTCAATTGGCAGCCATAACCGTCCAGCCACGCGCGCACCACCTCCGGCTGCCAGCGGAGCGCCTCATGTTTCCTGCGCCACGCGTCATCAAGCCGCGCATCGGGGGCGGAGTTCTTCAGTTTCGGGCTGAGTGAGGCCAGATCGCACGCGATGCCCTCGGGCGCGATGGTCGCCGCCGTTTCGATCGTGATATGGTGGCCGAGTTCCTTGAGCCGGGCGGCGAGGGCCTTGATTTCAGGCGCAATCATCGGCTCGCCGCCCGTCACCACGACGTGCCGGGCGGGATGTTGGCGCACCGCCGCAATGATTTCCGGAACACTCATCTGCACGCCTTCGGGCGACCACGAGGCATAGGGCGTGTCGCACCAGTTGCAACGCAGGTTGCAGCCGCTGGTGCGCACAAAAACCGACGGCACGCCAGTCAGCTCGCCCTCACCCTGCAGCGAATAAAATATCTCGGAAATCAGCATGTCTTGTTCACCACGAAACACAGGGAGGGCACGAAGACAAAACCTCTCTGGCCCTCGTGCTCTTTGTTTCCTTCGTGGTTAATTGGCCCCGGGTCGTTTCGGCAGCGGCGGGGTGGATTCGTAGGCTGTGGGGTCGGGCAGCCCGGCCTCCAGCATCGCTTCACGGCGCTCGACGCAGGTGCCGCATTTGCCGCAATGGATGGCGCCGCCCTTGTAGCAGGACCAGGTGCGGGCGAAATCCACGCCCAATCGCGCGCCCTCAGCGGCGATCTGGCCCTTGGTCAGGGCGATGAACGGCCGCAGCAGTTCGATGCCCGCGTAGGTGCCGAGCCGCATCGCGTCGCCCATGGCGCGCATGAAATCCTCGCGGCAGTCCGGGTAGATCGTGTGATCGCCGGTGTGCGCGGCGATGACGAGCCCCCCGGCACCTGTGCTCTCGGCCAAACCCGAGGCTGCCGCCAGCATGATGCCGTTGCGGAATGGCACGACCGTGCGCTTCATGTTTTCGTCCGCGTAATGCCCCTCCGGGATGTCGCCACCGCCCTTCAACAGATTGGAGGCGAACAGTTTGCCGATGAAATCCAGCGGGATGACTTGGTGCGGTGCGCCGATCTGTTTCGCGTGTTCAGCGGCAAACGGAATCTCCCTGTGGTTGTGCCTAGCCCCGTATTCAAAGCTTAGCACGGCTTGGACCTCATGGTGCGCCCGCGCCCAGTGGAGCGCGGTCACCGAATCCATGCCACCGGAGCAGAGCACGACGACTTTCATGCCTGCATTTAGCATTGGCTCTGCGGCGCTGGCCAAGGAAAAACAAGCCTGTGGCCACATTAGTCATCGCCCACCGCGGCGCCTCGGCGGAAAAACCGGAAAACACCCTCGCGGCCTTCCGGCGGGCCCTGGCGCTGAAGGTGGATGGCATCGAGCTCGATGTGCAGCTCACCGCCGACGGTGTGCCGGTGGTGTTTCACGACGCCAGCCTGCGCCGGCTGACCGGCCGGCCGGGGCGCCTGGTGAACCAGACCTGGCGGAATCTGAAAAAACTCCGCGTCGCCGGCACCGAGCTCATTCCCCGGCTGGCCGACGTTTTGTCACTGGTCCGCGGCCGGGCGGTCGTGCAGATCGAATTGAAGCGCGGCGCCTCGGTCGCCCCGATCGTGCGTGTTGTCCGACACGCGGGCGCCGGCCCTTGGGTCATTCTCGCCTCCTTCGAGGCCCCGCTGGTTGGTGAAGCAGCCAGACTGGCGCCGGAAATTCCCCGCATGCTCATTGCTGAGGGCCGCGGCGGGCCAAAAAAACTGCTGCGCCAGATGGCGGCCGCCAGCGCGAGCGGTCTGAGTCTGCATCATCAGGCGGTGCGCAACCGCGCGATGGTCGAGACCATCCACGCCGGTGGTGCCGCGCTTTGGTGCTGGACCGTCAATGACGCGACCACCGCCCGGCGGCTGGCCGGGTGGGGCGTGGACGCGCTGCTGGGCGATAATCCCGTCTTGCTGCAAAGCGCGGTTTAGGTTTTTTCTGTGCCTCCCAGTGGTCCGTAGGCGGACCGGACCGATGATCATTTTTCACGACCCTTCCTGCGCCGAGTATGGTTCGCACCTGCGACCCGAGCAGCCGGCCCGCATCACTCGCAGCGTCGCGCACCTGCAGTCGGCACACCCGGACTGGGAATGGCGGCGGCCCCATCTCGCCAACGAAGCCGTCCTTCTGACCGCGCACACCCCGGTGTTGCTCAAACGTCTCCAGCAGCCGGGCGACATTGATGATGACACGCCGCATTTCCCCGGCATCTACGACCATGCCCGGCGCGCCGTGGGTGCCGCGCTCGATGCCGCCGAAGCCGCGCTGGCTGGTGAACGGGCTTTTTCGCTGATGCGCCCGCCCGGCCATCACTGCACGCACACTCAGGCGATGGGTTTTTGTTACCTCAACCAGATCGCCATCGCCGCGCTGCACGCCGCGGCGGCCGGCCGGCGCGTGGCGGTGTGGGATTTCGACGCTCACCACGGCAACGGCACCGAGGACATCCTCGAGGGTCGGCCGGGGTTGCTCTACGTGTCGGTCCACCAGTATCCCGGCTATCCCGGCACAGGCACGGCTAATTTTGCCAACTGCTATAACTTCCCCGTCGACCCGCACAGCCTGCGCGAAGCGCACCTCTTGACGCTGGCGCTATCGTTGGAGGTGGTGTTCGATTTCAAGCCCGACCTCGTGCTCGTGTCCGCCGGTTTCGACGCCTACGCGCGCGACCCGATCACCGAGATGACGCTCGAGGCGGAAGACTTTGCCAGGCTCGGCCGCTGGCTCCGTCAGTCTAACCTCCCCGTCGCCGCGATCCTCGAGGGCGGTTACAGCCCCGACCTGCCGGTGCTGATTGACGGCTTTCTATCCGCATGGGAGAACCAGACCCCTTCATCCGTTTGAATCCGACGCTCCACTACCAGTTCATCGACCAACCCGCGCAATTGCCGGCGCTTTACGCCGCGCTCGACCGCTGCACCGAGATCGCGCTCGATACCGAAGCGGACAATCTTTTCCGCTACAAAACCAAGGTCTGCTTGTTGCAAATCCTCGCGGCAGACGAGATTTACCTGGTGGACCTGCTCGCCGACCTGCCGCTCGACGCCCTGTGGTCGCGCCTCGCCGCCAAGCCGCTGATCATGCATGGCAGCGACTACGACCTGCGCCTGCTGTGGGAGCTGTGCCGCTTCCAGCCGCACCGCCTTTTTGACACGATGTTCGCCGCCCAACTGCTGAGCATCCCGCGTTTTGGTCTCGCCGCCCTGCTGGAGCAAAACTTTGGCGCGCAAGTGGACAAGGACCACCAGAAAGCCAACTGGTCGCAGCGTCCGCTCGACCACGACATGCTCGATTACGCCGCCACCGACGTCTATTACCTGCCCGCGTTGCGCGACCGGCTGAACGCCGGGCTGGAGCGGCTCGGCCGCGTGGAGTGGATGGAGCAAAAATGCCGCTGGCAGATTGAAGTGGCCCGGGAGGGGTTCACCGCGCCCGACGAAAACGACTGGCGCGTGAACGGCTCCGAACGGTTGCGCGGCCGCGGTCTGGGTGTGCTCCATGCCATCTGGCACTGGCGCGAGGGCTGGGCCGAGAAGCTCAACACCCCGCCCTTCAAGGTGGTGGGCAACGAAATGCTCGGCCGGATCGCCCGCGCCGCGGAGGAAGACCGGTCCATCCACGAGGTGCTGAACTTCCACCTCGGCCGCCGTCACGACCGGCTGTTCCCCTCGCTGGCCGAGGCGGTGCGGAAGGGGTTTGCGACCGACCCGCACACCTTGCCGCGCCGGGAACGCCGCCGGGAATTTTCCCCGATGAACCCCGACGAACTCGCCCGGCAGGACCGCATCAAGGCCGGCCGCGACCGGCTGGCCGCCAGCCTCAACCTCGATCCCACGCTCATCGCCACCCGCTCACAGCTCGCGCTGATCGCCCGTGATCCCACCAGCATCGATGCCGTGCTCCTGCCCTGGCAGGCGAAACTGCTCAAAGCCGAACCCGCCTGGAAAAGCTGAACCTGTAGCGGCGGTCTGTGACCGCCGTGCCTTGTTGTGTCCGACTCCGCCAACATCGCCCGCCACCTGCCCTTGATGGCCGCGCTCCAGCCGGAGCGGGCCGCCGTCAAGGTGCCGCGCGGACGCACGGCGGATGGCCGGATTGATTATCTCGTTCTCACCTTCGCCGAGCTCGACGGCGAAGTGGACGCGTGGGTGGCCAAACTTTCCGCCCGCGGGGTGCGGCCCGGCGACCGCGTGCTCGTGATGGTCCGCCAGGGGCTGCCACTCATCGCCGCGGCCTTCGCCCTCTTCAAGCTCGGCGCCGTGCCGGTCATTATCGACCCGGGCATGGGCCGGAAAAATTATCTCGCCTGTGTTGCCCGTTCGCGGCCCCGCGTGCTGCTGGGCATCCCCCTGGCCCAGGTGATGAGCCACGTTTTCCGTTCAGCCTTCAATTCCGTGGCGCTCCGTATCTGGGTCAGCGGCTCAGCCACCGCCCAACTGCTAAAAAACCCCCTCTCGATAGGGGTGGCGCGCAGCGCCGGGGTGTGTTGCGAAGTCGCCGCCACCGACCTCGCCGCCATTCTCTTCACCTCGGGCTCCACCGGTGCGCCCAAGGGCGTGTGCTACGAGCACGGCATGTTCGAGGCGCAGGTGCGGCTCGTCCGCGACACCTACGGCATTGAACCCGGCGAGGTGGACCTGCCGATGCTGCCGATCTTCGCGCTCTTCAACCCCGCACTCGGGATGACCACCATCGTGCCGGAGCTTGACCCCAGCTGCCCGGCGACGGTTGACCCGGAGAAGATAGTCAGGGCCATCCTGCAGGAAAAAGTGACGAACTCCTTCGGCTCTCCGACGCTTTGGCGGAAGATCTTCGACCACTGTCTCGCGCACAACCTCACGCTGCCCACTCTGCGCCGCGTGCTCTGCGCCGGAGCCGCCGTGCCCGCCTCGCTGTGGGCCGACGCTCCCCGGGTTCTGGTCAACGGCACTTTGCACAGCCCCTACGGCGCGACCGAGGTTCTGCCCGTCGCCACGGTGTCGGGTGCCGAGGTAACCACGGGCGCGGTGAACGGATCGCTCATCGGCCGACCTTTGCCCGGGAATCAGGTTAAAATCATCGCCCTGCATGATGGCCCCCTGGCTTCACTTGCCGCCGCCCACGAACTTCCACCGGGCGAAATCGGCGAGATCATCGTCACCGGCCCCACCGCCACCAGGGTTTATGATGCGCTGCCTGAGGCCACCGCCGCCGCAAAGATTGGCTCAACCCCCGTCTGGCACCGCATGGGCGACGCCGGCTACGTCGATGCCTCGGGCCGTCTTTGGTTCTGCGGCCGGATTGCCGAGCGTGTCAGAGCAGGTATTCCGCAGCCACCCCCGGGTGGAGCGCTGCGCCCTCGTCGGAATCGGCGAACCGGGCAACCAGCAGCCTGCGCTGGTGGTGCAGGCGGTAAAGACCTTCACCGTCACCGACGAAGCCCGACTGGCGGAGGAATTGCGTGCCTTGGCCCGGCGGCACCCGCACACGACTGCTATCAGCCGGATCCTTTTTCATCCGTCCCTGCCGGTCGATGTCCGGCATAACGCCAAGATCCACCGACTTGCGCTCGCCCGCTGGGCGGCCCACCGGTAACCTGCCTCTCCCCATGCACTCCGTCGCCAGGAATTTCCCTGTCTTTATCACCGGTGCCAGCGGCTTCATCGGCGGCAAGATCGCCAAACGCCTGCTCGCCGACGGTCGGCGCGTGCGGGTGCTGGCCCGCCGGCCGCTGCCGGAGTTGGAAAAACTTGGCGCGGAGATCGTTTTGGGCGACCTGGACAACACCGCCGCGCTGCAACGCGGCTGCGCGGGCGCCGCCACGGTCTTCCACGTGGCCGGGCGCGTTGGGGTGTGGGGTTCGCGCAAAGAATTTTTCGATGTTAACGTCGGCGGCACGCAAAATGTCATCAACGCCTGCCGCGAGGCGGACGTGTCGCGGCTCATCTACACCAGCTCGCCCAGTGTCGTCTATAACGGCGGCGACCTCACCGGCGTGGACGAGTCCGCGCCGCTCTGCACCTCGGCACCCTGCGCCTATCCGACGAGCAAAGCCGCCGCCGAGCAGCTCGTGCGCAAGGCGCACTCGGCCGAACTGGCCACGGTGTCGCTGCGCCCGCATCTTGTTTGGGGGCCCGGCGACAAGAACGTCGTGCCGCGCGTGCTCGCCCTCGCCCGGGCCGGCCGGCTGCGGATCATCGGCCCGGGCGACAATCAGGTGGACGTGACGCACATCACCAACGTCGTGGACGCGCACCTGCTCGCCGAGCAGGCCTTGATTGCTGGAGGCGGGGTGCCCTCACCCCGCGGGTTGGCGGACGAGGGCGTCCGCCCTCCATCCTATCCTGGCGGCAAGGCCTACTTCATCACCAACGGCGAACCCGTGAACCTGTGGAAGTGGATCAACCATCTTCTGACGGAGCTCAACGAGCCTCCGATCACCCGGCACCTCCCCATGTCCGTCGCCTACGCCACTGGCGGCGTGCTCGAGGCCTTGTGGCGCGTGCTGCCGCTCAAGGGCGAGCCGCCGATGACGCGTTTTGTCGCCAAGGAAATGGCCACCGACCACTGGTTCGACATCTCCGCCGCCCGCCGCGACCTCGGCTACGCACCACGTGTCACCATGACCGCCGGCACGGCTGAACTCATCGAGCACCTGCGGCGCGAACTGTAGGTGGCGTGCGCGCTCGCCACGTTGCGAGCAAGCTCGCAACCTACCGGAGGGCCCGCGTCGCTGCGGGCCGATGGTTTCACTTCGCAAACATCTCCGCCAACCCGTCCAACACCGCATCGGCCACTGCTGTGTCCACTTCACCGAGGCGCTTAACGAGCCGCGCCTTGTCTACGGTGCGCAACTGATCGAGCACGACCTGGCCGGACTTCCCTTGGAAAGTGCAAGGCACGCGGGTGGGGTAATCACGGCCCTTGGTCGTCATCGGCGCGATGATGACGGTGGCAATGTGCGCGTTCATTTCATCCGGCGAGAGCACCAAGGCCGGACGCGTCTTCCTGATCTCGCTGCCAATGGTCGGGTCGAGATTTACCAGCCAGACGTCGAAGCGGCGGACTACCATTCCCATTCCTCCGCGTCGAACCGCGTTCCGGACGACGGATCTTCATGCACCAACAAGTCATCCTTGGCGGCCGCCATGCCGCTATAAATTTCCGCCCAGCCAGCTCGCGGCGTGTTCACCGGTCGCAGGATCAGCGCGCCGTTTTTCGCTTCCATCTCGACCTCCTGGCCAAAGCCGCAGTGGTCGAGCATCGCCTTGGGAATGCGAATGCCACGTGAGTTTCCAATGGGCACGATCTTAGTGAGCATGACCACAAAGTAATTACATCTTCACTCTGAGCAAGCGCAAACTCCGGCTGGTCCGTTTCGTCGCCAAGGAGATGGCCACCGACCACTGGTTCGACATCTCCGCCGCCCGCCGCGACCTTGGCTACACGCCGCGTGTCACCATGGCCGTCGGCACCGCTGAACTCATCGAGCACTTGAAACGCGAACCCGCCTAGCCGTTCCGTTGCCGGACGGCCTCGAAGAGCGTGATGATCGCCGCCATGGCGACGTTGAGCGAGTCGGCCTGGCCGGCCATCGGAATGCGGACGAGTTGATGGCTTTCCTTGAGCCAGAACTGGCTGAGCCCGTATTGCTCGCTGCCCATGACGATCGCCAGCGGCCCGCGCAGGTCGGCCTTGGTGTAGAGGTTCGGCGTGTCGGGTGTGGTCGCCACGATGCGGATGCCTTTTTCTTTTAGCCACGTGTGCACCGCCATGCTGTCGGACACCACGATCGGCACGGAGAACAGCACGCCGGTCGAGGCGCGCACGACGTTGGGATTAAAAATGTCGGTCACGGCATCGCACACGATCACGGCGTCGCAGCCGGCGGCGTCCGCGCTGCGCAAAATGGTGCCGAGATTGCCGGGCTTCTCGATGGACTCGACCACCAGCAGGAAGGGGTCTGTAGGTCGGGGTTTACCTGTCGGCCATAGCTCGGAGAGCGACGGCTGATCCCCGACATCGGGCGCATCTGTCGGGCGTAAAGCCCGACCTACAAGAAGGTCATTTAAACTGTGTTTCCACTGCGCCGCGACGGCGAGCAGACCGTCGGGCCGCTCGCGATAGGCCACCTTGGCAAAGGCCTCCTTTGACAGCTCGAACAGCTGGGCCCCGGCCTGCTTGGCTTGCTCGATCAACGCCGGTTCATTTTCACCCAAGAACCAATCAGGACTGAAATAAAGTTCGTTCAATCGCACGCCCTTCTCCAGCGCCCGGCGGATCTCCCGGTAGCCCTCGATCATGAACAGCCCGGCATCGTCGCGGTCGCGCCGGTCGCGCAGCCTCACGAGCTGCTTGATGCGGGGATTCTGCAAGCTGGTGATCTTTTCAGGAAGCACGGGCAGAAGTTCACCACTAAACACACGAAAGACACGAAATAAAATCTCTTCTGTTTTCCCCTTTTCGTGTGTTTCGTGTGTTTCGTGGTGAAAAAGAAAATATTCAACGACCAACCCTTTCCCTACCATCACGAGCTCGAGATGGAGATCGCGACGCTGACCAACCTCGGCGTGGGGCTGGGGCGCGTGAGGCTGGATGCCGTGAATTCGCCGGGTGGGCCTGCCCTCCGAAGCCCAGCGGAGCGGGGCGAAGGATGGGTTGTGATGGTGCCGTTCACCCTGCCGGGCGAGAGGGTGCGCGTCCGGGTCTATCGCAACCACAAGAACTACTCCGAGGCCGATCTGCTGGAGGTGCTGGCGCCCTCGCCGCACCGCATCGCCCCCAAGTGTCCTCTGTTCGGCCAGTGTGGCGGTTGCCAATACCAGCACCTGACCTACGCCGAGCAGTTGAAGTGGAAGCGCCAACAGGTCCAGGAGCTCCTGAAATACATGGCCGGGGTGGAATTTACCGTGAACGCCGTCATCGGCTCGCCGCGGGAGTTCGGCTATCGGTCGAAACTCACGCCGCACTTTTCCGCGCAGCCGCGCGGAAAAGAAGTGACCAGTGACCTGAGACAAGTGACGGGGGAAACTTTCCCCATCGGGTTTCTCAAACAAAGCTCACGCTTTGAGCTGGTGGATGTGCCGCAGTGCCCGATCGCCACACCCGAGATCAATGCGAAGCTGTCCGAAGTCCGCGAAAAAACCCGGCAGCGCCTCGCCGCGGGCGAATACAAGCGCGATGCGACCCTGCTCCTGCGCCACGCCCAGGAGGGCGTCGTCACCGACTACGACGCCGTGGTCCACGAGGTGATTGAGCCTGCTGCCGAATGTGGGAGCGAGCTTGCTCGCGACTGGTTCATGTCGCGAGCAAGCTCGCTCCCACAACAACCAGGTTCAAAGAAGCCGCTCCGGCTGCACTTCCTCGCCCGTGATTTTTTCCAGAACAACCCGTTCATTCTGCCGGCGTTCACCAGCTACGTCCGCGAGCAGGCGGCCGGCAGCGGGGCCAAGTTCCTGGTCGATGCCTACTGCGGCAGCGGGCTGTTCGCCCTGAGTTGCGCGCCGGCCTTCGAGCGGGTGACGGGCATCGAGCTGAGCGACACCTCGGTGAAATTCGCCACGGAGAACGCAGCGGCCAACGGCATCGCCAACGCCACTTTCCGCTCCGGTGACGCCGCGCAGATCTTCGCCGGGCTGGATTTCCCGTCCGCCGACACGGCGATCGTCATCGATCCGCCCCGCAAGGGCTGTGACGAGTCCTTTCTCAACCAGCTCTTTGCCTTCGGCCCGCGCGCTGTGGTCTATGTGTCGTGCGACCCGGCCACGCAGATGCGCGACCTCAAGGGCTTCCTCGCCGCCGGCTACCGGCTCACTGCGGTGCAACCCTTCGATCTTTTCCCGCAGACGCGCCACCTCGAGTGCGTGATCACGCTGGTGAAGGGCAAATCGATCTAAACGCGGAGGGCGCGGAGAACGCGAAGTTCCCAACCCTCCGCGATCTCAGTGCCCTCCGCGTTAAAAAAACCTTCTGTTCGTCACGTGTTCTCCCGTAAATTAAACCCCGGCCTCGAGCTGCGCCCGCTGCTGCCGGACGATGCCGCGGCGCTGTTTGCCGTCGTCGATGCCCACCGGGCCAGTTTGCGCGAATGGCTGCCGTGGGTGGATGCCACGCAAACCGTCGCCGACAGCGCGGCCTACATCGAGGGCACGGTGCGCGACGACAAAGAGACGCGCGCCTTCACCTGCGGCATCTGGTCGATGGGGCGGCTGGCCGGTGTCATCGGCCACAACCGGATCGACTGGGCGAACCGGGTCGGGTTTCCCGCCTACTGGATCGCACCGGACTGCGCGGGGCAGGGTATCATGACGCAATGCTGTCGCGCTGTGATCGAACACGCGTTTGCCGAGCTAAAGCTCCGGCAGCTGGTGGTCGCCGTCGCCACCGGCAATCTCCGCGCGCAGAAAATCCCGCTCCGGCTGGGTTTCAAGCAGGTCAGCACGCTGAAAAAAGCCGAGTGGCTCCACGACCACCACGTGGATCATTACATCTACAGCCTGGCCGCGCCAAACACAGACCGCCGCTACAGCGCGTTTTCAGCCAGCGTCTTGGGGTTCCGACTTCGCCAAGCTTCGACGGACAGGCAAGCCACTCCACCGGTCGGGGCGTAAAGCCCCTACAAAAACCCGCCCGACTTGTCCGCCATAGCCTTGGCGAAGACTGGTGAACAACTATCGGTGGTTTTTTTCAGCAGATGTGCGATACTACCCGCATGAAGCGGGTCCGTTCACTTTGCGCGATCTGCCGCCTCGCGGCACCGCGTAGACAACAGCACCATTGAGTGCTGCGACCCCCGGCCGCCCCGTGCGGTCGCTGGCCCATAAAGAAAAAGGCGCCGGTGTTCGCACCGGCGCCTGCTTTTAGAAAAGCGCGTTGGGGTCAACGCGCTCCACCTTACTTCGCTTCGGTGTCGAAGACGGGTTTTTCGAGCACCGGTTTGCCCCCGATGTAGCGGCTGAGCCAGCTCTGAAACTCCCAGTTCCAGTGGATCGAGTTCTGCGGGGTGAGGATCCAGTGGTTCTCGTCGGGGAAGAGCACGAGGCGCGAGGGAACGCCCATCGACTGCAGGACGCCGTAGAGCTCGATGCCATTGCCGTAGGGCACGCGGTAGTCGCGCATCCCGAAGGTGATGAGCGTGGGCGTCTTGAAGTTCTTGGCGTGATACAGCGGGCTGTTCTCGAGGAAACTCGCGAGCGTCTGCGGATTCCACGGCTGGCCGCCCATGACCTGCGTGAAGCCGTGCGGCACGTCGGTGCCGTATTGGGCGTAGCTGTTGTTCACGCCGGCATGGTTGATGATGGCCTTGAAGCGGTCGGTGTGCCCCGCGACCCACGCGGCCATGTAGCCGCCGTAGCTGGCGCCGGCGGCGGCCAGGCGGTCGCCGTCGAGGTTCTTGTGCCGCGCGAGGAGGTGATCGAGGCCCTTCATCATGTCCTCGAGCGGCTTCTTGCCCCACTCGTTAAGGATGGACTGGGCGAACTTCTCGCCGAAGCCGGTCGAGCCGTGGCGGTTGATCCAGGTGACGACGTAGCCGGGGCTGGCGAAGACGTGCGGGTTCCAGCGGTAGCTCCAGGAGTCGCGCACCATCGTGTGCGGTCCGCCGTGCATGAGGTTGAGGACGGGGTATTTCTTCGCGGCGTCGAAACCGGCGGGGAAAATCAGCCAGCCGTGGACCTGGTCGCCCGCGGCGCCGGTGAACCAGTAGCTCTCGACCTTGCCGAGGTCGAGCCGGGCCAGGAGGTCGGCGTTGACGCGCGTGAGCTGGCGGGCGCCGCCCTCGGCGAACACAAAGATGTCGTTGGGCCGGTTCAGGGTGTCATTGAGGAACGCCACCCTTCCACCCGCGACCGACAGGCTGGTGCTGCTGCCGGCGGCGTGGACGGGGGTGAGCCCGGTGCCGTCGGCGTTGAGGCGGAAGAGCGGCACGAAGCCCTTGTCCTCGGCCGTGAGCCAGAGCGAGCGGCCGTCGGCGGCGAATTTGATCTCGTCCCACGAGAGGTCGATGGCCTCGGTGAGCGGCGTGTTCTTGCCGGTGGCGAGGTCGTGGCGCCAGAGCTTGCGGAACTCGCCGTTGTGGATGGTCGATTCGGTGCGCGTGTAGGCGAGCCACGCGGTGTCGGGGGAGAAGGCGGCGTTGCCGTCGGAGCCCGGGTTGTCGGCGGTGAGGTTGCGCGGCGCGGCCGAGGCGTCGGTGGGGACGAGCCAGACGTCGTTGTTCGGCTCGGCGCGGTAGGGCGGCGGCGTGGAGTTGGCGGTGAAGGCGACCCACTTGCCGTCATCGGAGACCTCGAAGTTCGCGGTGCCGTCGAGCTGGAAAAGGCGGTCCCAGGCGGGCGTGAGGTCGGTGAGGGTCTTGGTCGCAAGGTCGAGGCGGACGAGGCGGTGCGCGTGGTTGTCGGTCAGCCAGGTGTCCCAGAAGCGATAGACGCGGTCCTCGGTGACCTTGGCGGTCATCTTGGAATCCTTGAGGCGTTTTGCCTCCTTGCGGATGGCGGTGAGGTCGTCCTTGCCGAGTTTGCCAGCCAAGGCTGGAAAGACGCGCGTGGCGAACACGAGCGACTGGCCGTCGGCGAGCCAGCGGGGCGTGGCGATGGCGAAGGGCAGCTCGACCATCTCTTCGGCTTCGCCGCCATCGACGCGGATCACGTAGAGGGCGCTGACCTCGTCGTCGCCCCGTTTCGAGGTGAAGGCGATGCGCGTGCCGTCCGGACTCCAAGCCGGTGCGCCGTCCGAGGCCTTGGCGGTCGTGAGCCGGCGCGGTTCGCCCCCGTCGGCCGCCACCAGCCAGAGGCCCGTCGTGCTGGTGTTCTTCTCGACCGACCACTCCTGCAGGGTGAAAACCACCCGCTGGCCGTCCGGCGAGAGCGCGGGCGAGCCGACGCGTTTCATGGCCCAGACATCGTGAGGGGTGATCGGACGTTTGTCGGCGGCGAATGAAATCACCGCGAACAATCCGGCCCCTAGTGCGCACATGATAAGACGAGTATTCATAGGCCGAAGAGCAGAGCCGGGCGCCCCGGCGATGTCAAAGGCACAGCGGGTGGAATTCAGCAGGCAGTTTCGATTCGCCGGCAAATAATCCCGGGGAAACCAGGCTGCCCGCCTGCTCCGAGGGCGGGAGGAGGCAGAATCCGCGCCCGGAGGCCGCGGGCCACGTCGCCCGGTTCAGCATCTGCCGGGGGTAAGGCTAGAGCAGTTTAAATAATAGTGTGGCCAGATATTGGGTGGAACGCCCTGACCTCAGGGCGTTTTTCCAAGGCAAGCGCGCTGAGGTCAGCACGCTCCACCTTTTCCAGCAGCTACAACTCAACTTAAACTGCTCTAGCGATATTCCAGCCATTCCGGGCTGGAATATTGTTCGGTCAACCCCCCGGTTTCAGCCTCGTTCAAGTCGGGCCAGGGGGTCAGCTGCGACCCGCCGCCCAATGTGCGCGCCAGGGCGGCGGAAAACCGCGCCGAAAAATCATCCCAGTCCACGGATCCAACCGCTGCTTTCTCGATCGAGCCCTGGAAGAGCAGGCCGTGTTTGTTGCGCTTCTGCGCCGCGCCGGCGATTTTCGCGCCGGTGGCGGTGTTGATGACGTCGTAGAGCTCAGCGCGTTGGAAGCAGAGGCCGGGGGGTGGAGCGGCTTGCCCACAAGACGCTTCCCCTGAAAGCGCGTTGGGGGCCACGCGCTCCACCTTGTCGCATTGCATTTTCACCGCGGCCGGCTGGCCGAGCGCGACCAGGGCGGCGGTCAGGCACTCGTGGACGACGCGGTAGGATTGGGCCGCCCGTTCGGCGTAAAGCGCGTGGCCTCGCGGCAGCACCAGCATGTAGGTCCAGTCGTGGCGGTGATCCACGATGCCGCCTCCGGTCGGCCGGCGGCAGAGGTCGAGGGATTCACCGGCCGGGAGATTGGCCCGGACAAATCCGATTTTCTGACTGAAGCCGAAAGTGAAGGCCGGGCCGCGCCATTCATAATGCCGGAAGCGCGGGACCGCCGGCTCCGGATAGCGCTGGAGGAGCAGGAAATCCAACGCCATGTTTTCAGCGGCGGCGCCGGCGCGGACAGGCAGGACGTGCAGATTCACTTGGCGGGACGCTTTGGTCGGCCCTTATGCAGGGCTTCCATCAATTCGGGCAATTGGTAGAAGCCCGCGAACGCCTGGGCGCCCAGCACCGCCTCGCGCGGCGGGACCGGCTGGGCCTCGGGCAGGGCACCGGCGATTATCGCCGCCATCACCGCGGGCCGAAGCTCCGCCCAGTTGCGTTGCCGGGTGGCGCCACCTTCCGCGTAATAAAGCCGCCGGTCGGCGCCCACGAAGACCCTGATTTCCTTCGGAACGGTGCCGGACAGTTCGTGAACGACGAGCGGGTTTTCCCGGCTGTAACGCTGCAGCGTGGTGGCCAGCCATCCGAAAAGTCCCTGCATCTGGGCCAAAACCGTGAGGCGGATCTGGGCCTCGGGCTTGCCCGCGACCAAGGACCGGGGATCGCGCACGCCACGGGCCAGTTCGGGAAAATTATATTCTTCCGCCGCCGTTGAGCGCTGGTCACGCAACTCGGCGCGCCAGGCCAGCAGGGTGTTCGCGATCTGCTCGCGGCTGGTGGTGTCGGGAGAATGCTCGGCCACGGCGGTTTTGATCGCACTTTGGGCGGCCTCGGCCCGGGCGGCTTCCCTTTTCTCCCGAACCCGGGCGAGCATCAGCAGGCCGATGAGCAGGGCCAGTCCCGTGCCGAGACCGGTGGCGAGCGCGATCCTCAAACCCCGGCTGCGTGCCCAGGGAGGCACCTTGCCCGCCGGGCCCGGCTCGGCCGGTTGCGATTCCCCGGCCTTGGTCTCCAGCGTGGAGGCCTCCAGCAGCAGCCTGTAGATGGGGATGCGCTGCGAGATGTTCTTCAGTTCGCGCGGGCCCAATCGGGTGACGTGCAACGCCAGCTTGTTCTTCACGACGTCGTAGACCGTCTGGGAAATGCAGATGCCGCCGGGCTCGGCCTCGGCTTGCAAACGGGCCGCAATGTTCACGCCATCGCCCATCACGTCCTGGTCGTTGACGAACACGTCGCCCAAGTGGATGCCGAGGCGGTGGACGAGACTCTGGGTCGCAGGGCGGGTCTTGGCCTGCTCGGCAAAAAAACGCTGCATCGCCAGGGCGCAGGCGACCGCCTGGACGGCGCTGGAGAAATAAAGCAGCAGTCCGTCGCCGGTGGTCTTGAGCACCGAGCCTTGGTGCTGGGTGCAGATCTCGCGGATGGTGTCGAAGTCGCGCTGCAACAGGGTCAGGGTTGCCTCCTCATCGGTTTGCATGCGGGCGCTGAAGCTCACGACGTCGGTGAAGACAATGGCGGCCAGCGAGCGCTGCCCGGGACTGGTGGGGTTCCTCGGGCCGAGTGGATTGTCCGTGCTGGGTGCCATGAAACGGACTTACCCTGCAGTTTTCCCGGGATTGGTGCAATGTCTATGCGGGCGGCCCGAGGCCCCCACGCCCCCACGGCCACTTTAACCGGATTTTCTTAGCGCCCGCCCGCGCCGGTCGTATCGAGCAGGCGGCGGACGCCCCGCACCAGCGTGCTCAACGCGAAAGGCTTGGGCAGATGGATCGTGGCGGTTGCCGGAACCCCGTGCAGGCTCACCGGCAAAGCCTGCGCCGACGTGCAGATCAGACGGAGTTTGGCATTGGCCGCGTGGAGCTGGCGCACCAATTCCCCGCCCTCTTTGGTGCAGCTTTGGATGAGCACCAGGTGCGGCCGCAGCCCCTGCGCCACCTTCGCAACCGCAGCCTCCGGTGTGGGGGCGTCCGTCACCGAATAACCGTCGGTGGCGAGGATGCCCGCGATCATTTTGCGCAAGACCATGTCTTCCTCCACAATCAGCAGGGTCTCGGAACCGCGCACCGAAGGCAGGGCGTCGAGCTGCGTGACGGAGGTTTGCTCGGCCTCGGCGGTTTCCGGGAGGTAAACCTCAAAAGTCGTGCCGGTCCCGCGGGTGCTGTGCGCCGTGATATACCCGCGATTTTCGCGGATGATCCCGAGAACCGTGGGCAGACCGAGGCCGGTGCCTTGGCGCTTGGTGGTGAAATAAGGCGCGAAGATTTTTTTCAGGGTGGCCGGCTCCATGCCGTGTCCGGAGTCGGTGACCTGCAGGACGGCATAAAGCCCGTCGGCCATTTCCGGCACCCGGCGATCGGCCGGGCCCGCCACCCGGTGATTCCAAGTGCGGATGGTGAGCCGGCCGCCGCGCGGCATGGCTTCCTGGGCGTTGAAACAGAGATTGAGCAGCACCCGCTGGAAATGGGTCGGGTCGATGCGGGTGTTGCCCAGACCGGAGGCCAGGCGCAGCTCCACCGCGATCTCCTCCCCCGCCACCCGGCGGATGATCTCGGCCACCTCGCGGATAAGCGTGTTGAAGTTGACGACCTTGACCTCGGTCTCCTGCCGGCGGCTGAACTCCAGGATCTGCCGGGCCAGCCCCGCGGCCTTGAGGCCGGCGCGGTGGATCTCCTGCAGGTCCTTCAGCGCCGCCGGCGTGCCGGCCAGCTTGGTGGCGAGAATCTCGCAATAGCCGTTGATGATGGAGAGCAGGTTGTTGAAATCATGCGCGACTCCGCCCGCCAACAGGCCAACCGTGCCGAGTTTTTGCGACTGGAGCAGCGCCTCGCGGAGCTGGCGGACCTCGGAGACGTCCCGATAGATGCCCAGCAAACAGCCGCTCGGAGCGCCCTGGGAAAAAATGGGGGAGAAATTCCACGCGCCGTAGAATTCCTGGCCGTTTTGCCGGTAGAGCCAGCCTTCACCCGCGACGAGCCGGCCGTGGCTGGCCGCGCCCGGCACCACCAGGTCGGTGCGCGGCCCGTGCAGCAGCCGGGTGTTCCGGCCGATCAGCGCGCTGACCGGGTAACCGGTAAGTTCGGCGAATTTTTCATTGGCCCGCACGATTTCCACCCCGCCTCCCTGCCATTGGTCACGGGTGACCACGGCGGCATCGCCGAAACCGGCGAGGGTGCCGGTCATGGCGACAATGACGGGGGGCACAGCCGGCGCGGGGGCGGCCGCCGGGGGCGGGGGCGATTTCTTGGCGGGCATCGGGTCAGGGCGCGAGCCTTTCAATCACCCAGTCGCCGCCGGGTTCGCGCCGGTAGCGCAGACGGTCGTGCAGCCGGCTGCGCCGGCCCTGCCAGAACTCGACTGTCTCCGGGGTCAGCCGGAATCCACCCCAGTTCGGCGGCAACGGCACCTCGCGACCCTCGTGTTTTTTTTCAATCACCCGGTAGCTTTCCTCGATGACCGCCCGGCCCGCGACCGCGGTGCTCTGCGGCGAGGCCCACGCCGCCAGCTGGCTGGCCCGCGGCCGGCTGTGGAAATAAGCCTCCGACTCCTCGCGGGTCACGCGGGCCACGGGGCCCTCGACGGTGATCTGCCGCTCCATCGCCACCCACGGGAAAAGCAGGGCGGCGCGGGGATTGGCGTCGAGCTCGCGGCCCTTGCGGCTCTCGTAGTTGGTGTAGAAAACAAAGCCGCGCCCGTCGCAGCCCTTGAGCAGCATCGTGCGGGCCGCCGGGCGGCCCTCGCGACCGGTCGTGGCCAGCGTCATGGCGTTGGGTTCGGGGATCTTGGCGGCCTCGGCCTCCTGAAACCACCGCTCGAACTGGCGGAAAGGATTATTGGCGAGATCCTTTTCGAGCAATCCCGCCAGACTGTAATCCTTCCGCATGTCAGCCAGCGCCATAGAGCGACATCGTGCCCCCCGTCCCGGTCCTGTCAAAATCAACCGCACGGCGGTTCTCCCGCCGAAACAGGTTTACGCCCTTCTTCCGCGTGGATAACCCTCCTGCTTCATGTCGCCCGCCCGTTATCTCGACCGTCACCAAGCCGCCCTCGTCGCTTTCCTGCAAAAGCTCATCCGCCTGCGCACGGTCAACCCGCCGGGGGAAAATTACCGCGAGATCACCACGCTGCTCGCGGCCACCCTGCGCGGGCTCGGGCTGCAGGTGCGCCGGGTGCCGGTCCCCCGCGCCTTGCAGAAAAAAAACCAGCCGCAACTGCTCGCTTATCCGCGCTACAACGTCATCGGCTTCTGGGACACGGGCGCGAAAAAGACCCTGCACTTCAACGCCCATTACGATGTGGTGCCTGTCTCCGGCGCCTGGCGGCACGGCAGCCCGTTCAATCCGGTGGTGAAAAAGGGCTGGATTTACGGCCGGGGCACCGCCGACATGAAAGGCGCCATCGCCAGCCTCGTCTTTGCGCTGAAAGCCCTGCGCGCCACCGGCGTGAAGCCCGACTTCAACGTCGAGGTCTCCTTTGTCGCCGACGAGGAGACGGACAGCACCCTCGGCACCGGCTGGGTGACGGCCCACGGCCGGCTGCGGGCCGATTACGCCGTGGTGGGCGAGGGGGGCGAAGGCGACGCGGTGTGCTGCGGCCACAACGGCGTCGTGTGGCTCAACGTCCGCGTGCATGGCCGCGCCGCGCACGGCTCCACCCCCGAAGCCGGCATCAACGCCCTGGAAAAAATGTCCGCGCTGGTGCTCGCGCTCAACGGCTACAAGCAGCAGCTCGCCCGGCGCACCTTCCGTTCGCCCGACGGCCGCCGTCTGCACCCGACCCTCAACCTCGGCGGGGTTTTCGCGGCCGGCGAGGGCGGCAAGGTCAACACCGTGCCCGCCGCCGCCAGCTTCACCATCGACCGGCGGGTGCTGCCCGTCGAAAGCATCCGCGACGCCGAGCGGGAGCTCCGCGCCTTTCTCCGGGCCGCGGTCGGAAAAATCCCGCAGTGCCGGATCACCATCGAAAAAATTTCCGACAACCACTCGTGCTACACCGCGCCGGCCCACCCGCTGTTCGGCGCCATGCGCGCCAGCGTGGCCCGCGTCCGCCGACGGCCCGCGCGGTTCATGGTTTCGACCGGCTTCAACGACATGCATTATTTCGCGCAGGTGCTGAAAATCCCCACGATCGGCTACGGCCCCGGCGGCCGCGACTACCATGCCGTGGATGAACGCGCCCGGCTCAAGGATCTCACCGACTCGGCCAAAATCTACGCCGACCTGCTGACGACGTTCCGGGGCTGAGCCCGGTTGTAGCGGCGGTCATAGACCGCCGTCGAACATACCCCGGCGGTCATAGACCGCCGCTACAGGGGCATCTCTTATGGCGCCGCAACCGTCAAATTCTCCAAAATACGCCGCCCCACGGCCGGGATGATCGCGCGGTTGTTGGCGTGCTCCCGTCCGTCGGTAAAGGTGACAATGATGAGGCGCCCGCCCTCGGGCAGCTCAATGAGCGCGGCATCGTGCCGGGCCCAGCTGACCCAGCCGGCCTTGGACCACAGCTTCGCGCCCGGCGGCAGCGCCGGGCCGCTGAAGCCGATGCTTTGATCGTCGGGATCGGCCTTCGGGGTGAACGGATCGCGCACCATCAGCGCCAGCATCTCGGCCGAGCGGGCCGGGGTGACGCAACGCCCGGCGGCAATCTCCCCGAGGAGCCGGGCGGTGTCGTTGGTCGAAAGGAAATTCCGGGCGGGGGGATGCGCCGTCATGTCCTGCCTCTCCCGGCCGAACGGACCGTCGCCCCAGGTCTTGCGCTTGGCGTTCACGTTCCGGTAGCCCAGCGATTCAAAATACCGGGTCACGGCGCCGCGTTTCTCGCTCCAGGTTTTCAGTTCGTCGGGCGGAAGTTCGGGGCCGCTGGTCGTGCCGGTCAGCAGATCGACGATGAAATTCGTGGCGTCATTGGATGAGTCCACGATCATGTCGTGCAGGCCGCGCCGCAGTTCGGGAGAGTCCGTGAGTCGGCCGTCTTCCAGCCAGCGGTGCGCGGCGGCCAGAAAGAACAGCTTGATGACGCTGGCGGGGTAGAAGCGCGCTTCGCCGCGGTAATGCGCCTGCACCGGCGCGGTCCCGCGCAGATCGATGACGGTGACGGCGAGTTGTTCCGGTAGCAACGCGGGGGCGGTGAAGTCCGCCCGCGTGTTCGCGACCGCTTGATCAAGGGCGGTCTGCAGCGGCTGGCCCGCCGCGGCGGGCGCAAGGCAAAAGGCAAAAAGCAGGGTGGCGGTGGTATGGTTCACTTCAACTTCTCCACCCCTGCCGGATCATGCTGACCGCGATGGCGGCCAGTCCGATCGGGTCGATGGCCACGAACAGCGGGATGAACGCCTGCAAAAATCTGGTCAGCCATTCAGTCATTTCAAAAGCGGGGGTGTCAGCAGGTCGCGGATCGCCCTGCCGACCGCAGGTTGTTGGAATTTGAAACCGGTCGCGAGCAGCTTCTGCGGGGTGCAGCGCTGGCCGTGCAACACCAGGTTGCCGTCGGTCTGGAAATGATGCTTCGCCAGGAAACGCACGGCAAATTCCGGTGCCGGCGGGCACCACGGCCGGCCCACGGCGGCGCGCAGCTCGCGCATGAACTCCGCGTTCGTCACCGCCCCGGGGGCGCAGACATTGTAGACGCCGGCCAGCTCCGGCCGCGTGACGGCGGCGACGAACGCCGCCACGGCATCGTCGCGGTGGATCCAGCTCATGAATTGCCGGCCGCTGCCGGCGGCCCCGCCGAGAAATTTCCGGGTCAACCCGAGCATCGCCGGAAACGGCCCGGTTTTCCGGTCCAGCACCGGGCCGAGCCGCAGCACCACCCGGCGCACTTCGGGCAGATCAAGCGCGGCGAAGGCCTCCTCCCACCGCCGGCACACCTCGGCCAGAAAGCCCGGGCCGGGCGCCAGCGTCTCCTCGCAGAACCGGTCGCCGGCGTTGCCGTAAAACCCCGTGGCGCTGCATTGCACCCACGCGGGCGGCGGATTTTTCGCCCGCGCGTAACCCTTGGCCAGCGCTTTCAGGGCGTTGAGCCGCGACTCGAGGATCTCGCGGCTGTTTTCCAGCGAATGGATGCAGTTGATGCTCCGGCCCGCCAGATTCACCAGCGCCGCCGCGCCCGTCAGCTCCGCCGCCCACGCGCCGCCGGTCTCGCCGTTCCACAGCACCTCGCGAAACGCCGCCCCCTCCCGGGGATTGCGGCCCAGCACCACGACCTCCCACTCCTGGGCGGCCAAGGCGCAGGCGAGCGCCTGCCCGAGAAATCCGCTGCCCCCGGCCAGAATGACTTTTGCCATGGACCGGAAACTGGCGGGCCCCTTGCTGTTTGGCAAACCTCCGTCTGGCCTTGTGTGGGAGGGGCTTTAGGCCCCGACTTGCCGCGGCCTAAAGTCGCTCCCGCCTTAATTAATTCACCGTGTCAGACGCTGCCGCCAGTTTCCACGACCTCACCCGCGAGGCGCTGCGCCTGCGGGTCGTGCGCTGGGGGTTCAGCCCGGTTCATGCGGCGCGGTTGTGGGCCTACGTCTACCTCGAGCGCGCGGAGACCTGGGCCGCCATGCCGGAATTGCCGGCGCGCTTCCGGGCCCGCGCGGAAAAGGAACTCACCTTCACGCGGCTGCCGGTGGCCGCCGAAACCCGCAGTCGCGACGGTTTCACCCGCAAATACCTCCTGTCGCTCGACGACGACCGCCGGATTGAGACCGTGCTCATGCGCTTCACCGGCCGCGTGACCGCCTGCATCAGCAGCCAGGCCGGTTGCGCCATGGGCTGCGTGTTCTGCGCCACCGGGCAGATGGGCTTTGCGCGCCACCTCACCGCCGGGGAGATCGTGGCGCAAGCCCTGCATGTCGACCGCGAGCTGCGCCCGGCAACTTGTAACCTAATAGGTTACAAAGGCGCGGGCGAGCGCCTGCGCAACATCGTGCTCATGGGCATGGGCGAGCCGTTGCACAACTACGACGCCGTGATGACCGCCACGGACATCCTGTGCGACACGGCCGGCCTTTCCCTGGGGACCAAGCAGATTACGCTCAGCACCGTGGGGGTGGTGCCGGGCATCATCCGCCTCGCTGACGAGGCCCGGCCCATTCATCTCGCCGTGTCGCTGCACGGCGCCACCCAGGAGGAGCGTGCCGCGCTCGTGCCGGTGGCGAAAAAGTGGCCGCTCGACGAGCTGATGGCGGCCTGCCGTTACTACAGTGACAAATTGCAGCGCCGGATATTCTACGAATGGACCCTGATCGCGGGAAAAAACGATTTGCCGGAGAGTGCCCACGCCGTCGGCCGGTTGCTCAAGGGCCAGGCGGCGCAGGTGAACCTGATCCCTTTGAATCCGACCACCGGCTACGGTGGCACCCCTACCGGCCAGGAGGCGGCCCGGCGTTTCCAGCAAATCCTGGCCGAATACGGTCTGCCCAGCACGGTCCGCCAACGCCGGGGTATCGACATTGCCGCGGGGTGCGGCCAGCTCGCCACCACCCGGTGATTTAACCTTTGCCAAAGCGCGCCAGACCTCTACGTGTCAGCCACCCATGAAATTCTTGCGCCCATTGATTCTGCCCCTGCTGGCCACCGCCCTGACCGTTTCGCTGCCGGCCCAGCCCGTCAAAACACCCGTCATCAAGGCCACCGAGCCCGCCCGCTTGGCCTATGTGAACAGCAACGCCTTTCTGGAGCCCGCCACGGGCATCAAGCAGCTGGTGAAGGTCTTCCAGTCACTCGAACTGGAGTTCAGCTCCCAACAGAGCGAGCTTTCGCTGCTGGGCGAAAAGCTGCGCACGATCGTGGGCGAGTTGAATAAACTGCGCTCCGACCCGGCCGCCAACGCCAAGGCCATCGAGGAAAAGCAGGCCGCTGGCGTCGCCCTCCAGCAGGAATTGCAGACCAAGCAGCAGGCCGCCCAACAGGCCTTTGCCAAACGCCAGCAGGAGGTCCAGGGTCCGGTCAGCGCCGAGCTGGGCAAGGAACTGCGCCTGTTTGCCCACGAGCGCGATCTCTCGATGGTTTTTGACATCGCCAAGCTCGGTGACGCCCTGCTCGACGCCAAACCCGAGCTCGATCTGACCTCCGACTTCATCGCTTACTTCAACGCCAGGCACCCGTAACCCGCCTTCGTTCCGCCGCGGCGGAACTTCGGCGCGGCAAGGCGCCTCCTCTCTCAAGCCCGGCACGCGCCGGGCTTTTTTATTGGGCGCTCACGCCAGCTTCATGATCAGCGCGGCCACATCGGCGGCCTGCGCACCGGGGGAGGCCAGCCAGGCGCCGGCGTGCTGCTGAGCGGCCGGCTCGGGCGTGCGACCCTGCGCCTTGAGCCGCAGCAATGCGGCCACCAGGGTCAGCTGAGCGCGCGCATCGTCGGGATTGGCCCGTGCAGATTGCAGCAAAACGTCCAGATCGGCCGGCACCTGCTCGGGCGCCAGCACGCCTTTTTCCCCGAGAAAGAGGGTGAGCGCCGCGCCCAGGGCGTGCGCGTAGGACAACGGCGCAACCGGTGCCGCGTAAGCGAGACCGGTGCCCGCCGGCAGGGCCGACCATTCCATATAGCCGCGCAGCAGCTCGTGAAATTTCCGCAGCTCCTCGTCCGCATTGGACGGCGTCCAGCGGGTCGTGAACCCCTTCAGTTCGCGGTATTTTTTCACCTCCCAGATGCGCAAGGTGAGTTCGTAGTCTTCGCTGCGGTTCCGCAAGGCGCCGGTGATGACGTAATCGAGCCCGCCCTCCACGCTGTCGTTCAACTGGCGGACGTTTTCCGCGACCCATTCGGAGGAGAAAAGCGCATAGTGTTTGCGATCGGCCGTGCCCACGGCCGCGACCGCCTCGTAGCCCGCCCCATAGGCAAAAGTCTCCGCAAACCACAGCGCCAGCCCGCGGCTCAGCCGGCCGAGCGCCTCCTCGGGCTGCGCCGAGCGCGCCGCGGCGTCCTCGAGTCCCGGCAGCGCGCACTGTGCGAACGCCACGCGGCGGCGCTTGCCCTCCTTGCGCGGCAACAGGTGCGACGCGAAATTCTCGAGCCCGTAGAACCAGACCGGTTTGCTGATGCTCGCCAGGCTGACCTTGGTGGCTTCCGCCGGCATCGGCACGTCCGCCATTTCTTGCTCGGTGACAAACAGCTCGGCCACGGCATTGGAAAAGCCGTTGAGTCGCGCCTCCAGTTCAGGCCGTTGCAGCTCAAAAAGCAGATCGAGCAGATGTTGCGCGGCCTCGGCGTTGCGCGTGACGAGATAGGCCTGGAGCAGGTTGATGCCGGCGGCGGCGCCATGCCGCTGCGCATCGTAACGCGGCGCAATCAGGTCGATCAGCTCCTTAACGTGACCGGTGGTGCCGAGGTCGCCCGAGATGGTGACGAGCACATCCGCCCGGTCGCCGGCCCCGGCCAGCACGGTTTCGTAGATGGCCATGGCGCCCGGCACATCCTTGGTCTTCAGTTTTTCCCGCGCCGCCGCCAGCTGTGGCAGGACGCCGCCGGCGGTGCTGGCTTGCTGCCCCCCGGCGGATGCGACCGGCGAGGCTTCAGGTTGGTCGGCAGGCTTGCGGTCGAAGAATCCCATGGGCTGCCAGCAAACGCATCCCGGCTCCCGAAGCGAGGCGGTTTTGCAGAAAGAACCGCCGCCGGGCATCAACGCGGGGAGGACCGCCGCCTGAAAAACGCGGCCGCCGCTGGAACGACTGCTTGACCGCCAACCCGGTGCGTCTTGGGCTGATGTCAACCAATAGTTGACATCAGCCGGGGGCCGGGACGGCGCCCCGCAGGTGGGGATCAACGCGGCGCGAGGGCGGGCAGCACGGCGGCCTTCAATTTCAGCGCGGGTTGCTCCCGCCAGGTGATCGCCGGCTCGCCGAAATAACGCGCGGTGTTCTTCGCGCCCCAATCGGTGGTGGCGATGCGGTAGGTTTTTTTCGGATCGATGATGTCTGGCCCGGCGGCAAAGGAGAATTCGCCTTGCCGCAGTCCGAACGGCGTGTCGGGCCCGAGGTTGGCGGCGGCCAGCAGTTGCCGCAGCCGCGCCCCGTCCACCTCCGCGGTCCAGATCGTCCCGTCGAAACGCACGCAGGCATCGAACTCCTCGCGGGTCACGTCGCCCGCCGGCAGTCCGGCCCCAAAGGTCGTGTTGCCAATGAAGGCGGCATCCACCCCGGCCGCCGTGCGCAATGCTTTGACGACAAACCGGGCGGCGTCAGCCGGTCCGAGCGCAGCCGGCAGGTGACCGACCACCGCCGTATCTTCCGGTGTCAGATGTCTCTGGCGGGTCTCGCGTATCAGCGCGGCAAGCTCTGGGTCGGCCGGATCATCGTTCGCAACGCGCACTTGCTCCACCACCCAGCGCGGAGCCCCGGCGGCATCGCGATGCAGCCAAGCCAGCGTGAGGTGTTCGTTCCACGAGCCGGAGTGCACATACACTCCGCGGTCGAACTGGTGCACGAAGCGTTGATGGTCGTGCGCCCCGGCGAAGAGCGTGCCGGCCGGCACCAGCGGCAGCATTTCGCGGTCAGCCTTGAGGCCGGCGTGGCTGAGCACGATCCGCAGCGGGGCGGGGTGTCCGGGGTGAAGCGCGTTGCCCTCAACGCGCTTTTCCACGCTGCGAGAATCGTTCCGCGCCTTGGGGTCAAGTCGCTCCACCTCCCATAGCTTTGGAAAGTTCCGTTGTGCCCAGACCACGGGGTCCGCCAGATCAAGCGCGGGCCGGACCGCCACCCGGTAGGTGGCGAGGTTGTCCGTCGCCACGCCGACCACGACGGCTTCCGCCCGACCGAGTTTGATTTTCGCCGAGGCGGGCGCAAACGGCTCCCCGGTGGCACGGTTGGTGATGTTGCTGACCACGGTGACACCCGTTGCTTGGAGCCGTGCCACGGTTTCGGTGAGATCAAAATAATCCGGCTCGTGGTTGCCGGTGTTGACGATGGTGGGCGCGCGGCGGGCGAGGGCGGCGAACATCGCAAAATCCACGGCGCCGGCGCTGCGGCGGGCGACGACATTGCCGTATTCGAGTGTGTCGCCATTGAGCAAAATGGCCAGCGGCAGGCCGGGGTGCTCCGCTTTGAGCCGGTCAACCGTCGCGACCACTTGCGCGGTGCGCTCGTAGGCCGAGTGCTGGTCGCCGGCGATGATCAGGAGTGCCTCAGGTTCAGCCGCCCGGACTGGGCCGCCGGCCAGGGCACCAACCAGTGGAAGCATCCACCCCAGTTTTCGCATGGCAGAATGCTGGTTCGGCGCCGCAGTTCAGGCAAGCACCGGGGCTCCCTTTCCCGCGTTGACCCGGCGGAAAGGGAGGGTAGTTAGACCCCTCCATCCGCCTTCGCCCTTCCGGGCTTCGGCGCGACAAGGCCATGAACCGGGATCACATCAAAACGCATGTCTGTCCGCCTTCGCCGAGGCTTCGGCGAGACTGGCGGTGCCGTGTTCGCCCCTCCCGATGAACCGCGTCCATATCAAGACTTATGGTTGCCAGATGAACGAGCGCGACAGCGAGGCGGTCGCGGCGCTGCTGCGCGGCCGGGGTTACCGGATCGTGGCCGACGAGGCCGAATGCGACATCCTCCTGCTCAACACGTGCAGTGTGCGCGACGCCGCCGAGCAAAAGGCCATCGGCAAGGCGGGCCACCTGGCCGCGCGCAAGAAAAAGCAACCCGACTTCATCCTCGGGATCCTCGGCTGCATGGCGCAAAACCGCGGCGCCGGGTTGCTCGACCGCCTGCCGGACCTGGACCTTATCGTTGGCACGCAGAAGTTCCACCAGGTGCCGGATTACCTCGACAACCTCCGCGCCGCGCAGGCCGCCGGCGTGCCCATTGGCGAAACCATCGTGGACATCGCGGAGGAGGCCGGCTCACAAAACACCATCCGCGACCATGTGCTGGAGGAGAGACAGGTTTCCGCTTTCGTCTCCATCCAGCAGGGCTGCAACATGGACTGTTCTTTTTGCATCGTGCCCAAGACCCGCGGCGACGAGCGCTCGCGGCCGATGGAGGAGATTGTGCGCGAGTGCGCAGAACTGGCCGAGCGCGGCGTGAAGGAAGTCACCCTGCTCGGCCAGATCGTCACCAGCTACGGCCGCCGTGACTATGCCCACACCGGCGGCGTGACCCCCTTCGTGCAACTGCTCGAAAAGGTGGACGCCATTCCCGGGATCCAGCGCATCCGCTTCACCTCGCCGCATCCGCGTGGTTTCAAGGTCGATCTGATCGCCGCCTACGGCCGGCTCGAGAAGCTCTGCGAATACGTGCACCTGCCGCTCCAATCGGGGTCCAGCCGCATCCTGCAGGCGATGAACCGCCCCTATTCGCGCGAGCGCTACCTGGAAATCGTGGCCGCGCTCCGCGCCGTGCGGCCCGACATGTATTTCTCCACCGACGTCATCGTCGGCTTCCCCGGAGAAACGGCGGAGGATTTCGCGCAAACCCGCGAGCTGTTCGAGGCCTGCAACTATGACATGGCCTACATTTTCAAGTATTCCATCCGCAGCGGCACGCCGGCCGCGACGCTGGCCGACCAGGTGCCCGACGAGGTGAAGGAAGAGCGCAACCAGATCCTGCTCGGTCTGCTCGCCGCCAACTCCGACCGCCGCAACGCCACGCTGCTCGGCACGACACAGGAGGTGCTGGTCGAGGGGCCGGACAAGAAGGGCCGCAAATTTATGGGCCGCACCCGCGGCAATCGCGTCGTCCATTTCGACGCCGACGAGCGCCTCATCGGCGAACTGGTGCCGGTGAAGATCGGGCGCGCGTCCACCGCCGTGCTTTACGGCCAGTTGTCCCTGGCCGGGGTGACCCGTGATGAGTGACCGGCGAAAGGCCTTATATTCCGGCCCTCCGTCGATTTTATCTCGTCACCCGCCACAGATCACATGTCCTTTTCCTGATGTCGCTCTTCCTCGCCACACTGATCCCCGGGCTGCTTCTCGCGCTGCTCGGAGCGCTCCTGCTCTGGAACAACTCCCTGGTGGACTCGATGGCCAGGGCCTTGCCCCGCTCGAATCGGGGCGCCTGGCTGTTCTTCGGGGCCGGTGCCCTGTGGTTCATCTGGCGGTGCGCGCAGCTGAATGAGTCCGACTTGATTTTCTTCAAGACCCCGGGGTGGGTCATGATCGCCTTCGGTGTGCTGGCCGTGCTCGCCTTCATCTACACGCCGGACTTCCTGGCGGTGCGCGGGCTGTGCATGCTGATGCTGCTGGCGGCCGAGCCCTTGCTCTACGCCGCCTACATGGAATACGAGCACCCGCAGCGGCTGCTCATGGTCACGGCCGTCTACCTGGGCCTTGGTCTGGCCCTGTATCTGGCCGCGGCGCCCTACCGCTTGCGCGATTTTTTTGAGTGGCTTTTCCGCCAGCGTTCGCGGCCCCGGCTGGTCGGCACCATCCTGCTGTCCTACGGCCTGGCCACCGCGGCGGCGGCGTTCACCTACTGAGCATGTCCGCGCCGATGAAGACCGTGCTCTTGATCCTGGCCGGACCCGCCGGCGTCGGCAAAAGCACGCTCTGCGACCGCCTGGTGGCCGAGGTGCCGGGCTTCGAACGCGTCATCACCGCCACGACCCGTCCCCCGCGCCCCAATGAGGCCGACGGGCGCGACTACCACTTCCTCTCCGAGACGGAATTTGATCGCCGCCTCGCGGCCGGTGATTTCCTCGAGTGGGCGCGGATCCATCAGAAACAACGCTCCGGCGTGCCCAAGTCCTCCGTGCTCCAGCGGCTCGACCACGCCAATCTCGTGCTCAACATCGACGTGCAGGGGGTGCGCAACGTCCGCGCCGCCGCCGCAAAAGATCCCCTCTTCGCCGGTCGCATCGTCACGATTTTCGTCGCGCCGGACTCGATCGAAGTGCTGCGCGAACGGATGCTGGGGCGCGGCCCGCTGAGCGAGGACGAACTGGAGCGCCGGTTGCAGAGTGCGCAGCTTGAGATGGCCGAGCGCCATTCCTATGATTACGTGATCCACAGCGGCACCAAGGAGCAGGACTTCCGGGCGCTGCTGGCTTTCTGGGAGCAGGCCCGGCGCAAACTGGCCTGAGCGGCTCTCAATTTCCACATGGCCTCGGTCCGTCCCTCCGCCCCGGAAGTTCCGCTGGAAACCTGGCGGTCATTGCTCGACGCGGCCATCGCCTTCCGCGCGGTGCAGCCGTGGGAGTGGCTGCATGACCAGGACGTATTCGCGCTCGTGGATGAAGCCCAGCGGCCTTGGTTTCCCTCGGTGCTGGGCGCAGCGGGCCAGGTCTTTGGCGTGGCGCTCTATCGCGGCGAGGCCGGCCTGCGTTTCCTGCTGGAGACGGTGCCGACGCTTGAAGCGTGCCCGCGGGACGCCGCCTTTATGCAGGATGCGCTGCTCATGGACTGGGGCGCGAAGAAATCCCTGCAGCCCGAGGATCTGGCCGTGCTGGCGCGCCTGGGTCATGTCCCGCTTCCACGGGAGCGCAAGGCCTGGCCCTGCTTCCGCAGCCATTGCCCCGGTTGGTTCCCTTGGTTTCTGGAACAGGCTGAGGCGGTCGCGCTGACGGCCGGTTTGCGTGCCACCGTCGCGTGTGCCGAGCTTGCGCGGTCGCAGCAGGATTTTTTCTCTCCCTGCGAGGCGGCGGACGACCTGTTGCCGACCGTTCAGATGCGCGATGCCCTGGCCGGGCCGCTGCGCCCGGCGCAGGTGGAGTGGCGCCACTGGCAATTGCCGACACCTGTCACTCCCGCAACGCCATCCACCCCGGATAGCTGGGCTGCACTCAAGACTCTCCCTTTGGCCACAGGCCGGGAGATGCAGTTCGATGTCTTCCATCTCATCGCGCCGGTGGCCGACGGTGCGCGCCCTTACTTTCCGCGCATAGCGCTGATGGTGGACGGACACACCGGTTTTATTCACGCCATGGAAATGGCCCCGCCCGACAGATTCTGGGGAGATCTTGTCACCGCCACCTGGACCAAGGCCCTGCTAGGGGCCGGCACCCGGCCGGAGTTCGTTTCGGTCGCCCGCGAAGAATGGTTTCTCGCGCTGCAACCACTCGCCGCCGCCGCCGGGATGCGGCTGCTTTTGCAAGACGATCTGCCCTTTGTGGCTGAGGCCCGCGAATCCCTTGAGCGGTTTCACCCCGGCGGACGGCTTTGATTTGCGATGGCTGGCGCGACTTGCTTCCCGGTCAGCGATCACTGTGATGGTGAGCGTTTCTGCAATCCGGCTGGCCGGTTGCAGGCGCCTGGATTTTCCGCGCTGCCGCGCTGGTGGTGGCAGCGGCTGGTTTTGCGTCAGGGTTCGCCTTGGCCGGACACGGCCCCCGCGCCTCGAGCACCGGCCTTGCCCCAGGGCGTTCCCGCGGGGCAACTGGCGGTCACTTTTATCGGGCACTCCACCTTTCTGCTCCAGCTCTCCGGGCTGAACATCCTGACCGACCCGGTGTTCGCCTCGCGGGCCGGGCCGTTTGGTTGGTTGGGGCCCAGGCGGGTGCGGCCACCGGCCCTGCGGCTGCCCGAGTTGCCGCGCATCGACGTCGTTTTGCTCAGTCACAATCACTATGATCATCTCGACCTGGTGGCTTTGCGCTGGTTGGCGCGACAGCACCGGCCCGTCATCATCACGACCCTCGGCAACCGCCCCTGGCTCGAAGCGCGCGGAGTGCGTGGCGTCACCGAACTCGATTGGTGGCAGTCCCATCAGCCGGCCCCGGACCTGGAGGTTTTCTGCACCCCGGCCCAGCATTTTGCCGCCCGCACGCCGTGGGACCGGTGCCGGACGCTGTGGGGCGGCTTCATGCTGCGCACCGCGGCGGGATGGGTTTTCTTTGCGGGCGATTCCGGCTGGGCGGCGCATTTTGCGGAGATCAAAACCCGGCTGGGCGCGCCCGCGCTGGCGCTGCTGCCCATCGGGGCCTATGAGCCGCGCTGGTTCATGGAAGCGGTGCATATGAATCCCGACGAGGCCGTGCGGGCCCATCTCGCCCTCGGCGCCCGTCTGTCAATTGGCATGCACTTCGGCACGTTTCAACTGACCAACGAGCCGATCGACGACCCGCTGCATGGGCTGGCCGCCGCCTGCGCGGCGCAAGGGGTGCCAGCCGCCGATTTCACCACGCTGGCTTTCGGCGAGACGCGATTACTTGCGCCGGGGTAGCTGCAAATCCCATCGCACACGACTGACCGGTCAGAGACCGGTCCTGCCCAAGAACTCGCGGGCGATAGTCTCTTTGTGGTTCTTCGCTGTTTTTAGTGGGTAGCGATTAGTCCAGCGCCCCCATCTCAGGGAGTTTGGACCACTAATGGATTCATCAAAGGATGAATCCTTGATGGTGTGCGCCGACTAATCGTCGTCGCCGGGGAGCTCCGGGGAGCCGGCTAATCGCCAGCGAAGTTTTCCCGGTCAGCGATTAGCTGACCCCCAGTGCCTGGACCGGAAACGATTAGTCGGAGGGGTTGCCCAAAGTTTCGCCTTTGGCGAAACTCATTAGTGGTTGCCTCAACTTCGGGGGCCGGGTTTCAGGCGTTCCATTGAAAGCAGCAAGAAACCCTCTTTGTTTTTGTAGCGGGAAAGTGAGCTGCGCCCCGGTTGACCGCCCATTTCCCGTTTGAGTTTGTGGCCTTTGGGGGCATTGCTTCCGGACAACCCTAACCCCAGCCGGCTCGCACACCCCGGCCCGGCCTATTGCCCATGACCGCACCTGGCGTTCCCCACGCCCTTTTCACCGCCCGCTCCATGGGCGCACACAACCGCGCCGAGATGCGCGCGGCCCTTGATCACGCGCTGAAACTGGCCGAGCGCAACCGCCTCACGCTGCGCGTGCCGCACGAAGTCAAGACCGTGCAAAACAAGCGTGGCATGCATTACCACTACCGTCCCGAAATTTTTCTCGGCCTGCAGGGCACGACCAACTTCAGTTTTCCCCGCGAGAGTTTCCGACTCGGACCCGAGGAATTCTGCATCATCCCGGCCGGGGTGCCGCACGGCGAGGTCGTCTCGCCGGGGCCGGACAAACCCTTCCGCAACCTGGTCGCCGGGTTCTACAACAACACGCTCAGCCTGCACTTCGCGCACGAGGCGCGGCCGGGCAAGCCCGACATCGAGGTGATCGAGTTTTTCGACGCGCCCAACCTCGAGGTATTTCTCACCCTCGCGAACTCCGCCGCCCAGACGCACAACATGCAGGGGCCGGCGCGCGACACCGTGCTCAAGGGCCTGCTCCTCGCGCTGCTCGGCCTGTTCCGCAACATCGTCGAGACCGGCACGGGCCAGCTCAACAGCGACATCGGCAAGGTATTTCAGGCGAAATGCCTGGTGCGCGAACAATTCGCCAATCCGGATCTCGGGGTGCAGCACATCGCCGAGCTGCTCGCCTGCTCCCCCGACTACCTCTCGCATCTTTTCCACACGGAGACGAAGGAGCGGCTGACGCATTACATCCAGCGCATCCGGATCGAGGGCGCCCTCCTCGCCCTGGAAACCTCCGCCCTGACGATCTCCGAGATCGCCTACGCCAGCGGGTTTTCCGACCCGGCTTATTTTGCCCGGGTCTTCAAGCAGCACAAAGGGGCGACGCCGCAGGAATACCGCAACCGGCTCGAGGAACAGCGCAGCCAGGTCGAGGTGCAGCCCAAGACCGTCTACCACGACCGGCTCGATTTCACCCACGGCGTGCCCGCGGGCAAGACCGCGCCGGTGACGGATCAGTAGCCGCGGCCCGGCAGGAAACGTCTGCCAGGCAGTGGCCAGGGTGAGCCCGCCCACCTCAGGGTCGTTCAATTTCGCCATGATAACAGCCCCGGTTGTGGCTTGGCCGTGTGCGCGCTTGCCACGGCTGATGGGACGCTTAATCCTGCGTTGATTGAAAAAGACCTTTCTGGAGTTTTTCGCCGGCATTGGCCTTATGCGCCTTGGGTTGGAGCGCGGCGGCGCATTCCCCTCAGAACGCAATTGCCCCTGAAACCTTGAGCCCCACTATTCTGTAAATGAGCACTCCCTTCGAAGACGCGCAAACGGGGTTAGAAAAGATAAAGTCAGCGACCCTGAGAGCGTTGGCCAAAGCAGCCGATGGTATGACAAACGCCGAAATTGCGGACGCGCTGGGACTGCGCACTTCGTTTTCAGGCAGCCATAAAAATTACCTGACCTACACTGTTCTGCACATACTCATGGACGAAGGTAAGCTGACCACGACCGTCAAGGGGCGCCACCGCTATTATCACTTGAAGAAATCCTAACAGCGATGCGTGCCGCCGATGCAATCTTCGCATCGTTTCTTGGTTTTCACGGCAGCGATCGCCGCTTTGATGTCTTCAACAAGACGTTGGCAAACTACGACGATGATGGCCTCAGCCTAACTGCCTCACCGCTGGTCGCGGCCGAATATGGAAGATACATCTACTGCGTTGAATGCAAAGCCGTTCGTCTGAAGCGCCTTTCGCTCGCATCTTGGCGGCAGACCAATGATGCCGAGGCGGAGGTTTTCCAAAATGGCGGACTTGATGGATTCATAATAAACTGCGATTCGAGTTCTGAATCTTCAACATTCTGGGCCGAAACGATAATCGTCTGGTCGATTGAAAAATGCGCTGTGCGCGGATGTTTTGAACATCAACTGGGCGACGATATTGCCGAACTGGAGGTTCGGTTGGGTCGGGCTCCCCGTGACCAGTTGTCCTTCCAACAGCATCATGCTCTCGAACCGCCGCTGGTGCTCGCGCAAGCCGCCAAGGAATTGACTTCCCATGCCACTCGTTGGCTGGCCCGGCAGCACATCAAAGTCCAATGCGATGTCGGGCACTCGCCGGCGGCATGGATTGAGTCGATTCTTGAGCAATCGCGGGAGCGATCCGGCGGCAAGGTCGAACAGCACCTGGTCGGGGCCAAGCTGGAGGAGCGGCATCCGGGCATCAAAATCCCCAACCACCCGGCCAATGCCGGAGACAAGCAAACCGGACGCGCAGGAGACTTCGTCGTTGGCAGCACGGCCTACCATGTCACCGCCGCCCCGGCGCGGGAGGTCATCCAGCGCTGCGCGTCCAACCTCGCCGCCGGGGTGCATCCGGTGCTGTTGGTGCCCAAGACGCTGGTGCCTCAAACCATCTTGCGCGCAGAAAACGAAGAGCTTGGTGCGCGCATCACCGTCATTGCCATCGAGGATTTTCTCGCGCTCAACATCATCGAGATGACAGCCGGGGACCAGCGGGCTTTCCGCGCCAAGTTGGCGGCGATCATCGTGCGCTACAACCGGCGGCTGCTTGAAGTGGAGACCGACCCGTCCCTGTCCATCGACCTGGCCTGAGGCGATGCGGTCCGACCCGTTGAGCAAACGGCGCCGCTCGGAGGTGATGGCGCGCATCCGGAGCCGGGGCAACCGGAGCACGGAGTTGGAGTTGGCCAAGTTGTTGCGACGGGAGCGCATCACCGGATGGCGGCGGAAAAGCGCGCTGTTCGGGCGGCCCGACTTTGTTTTTCCAGCCATAAAACTAGCGGTGTTTGTGGACGGGGAATTCTGGCATGGCCACCCCCGGCGCGGTAGGTTGCCAAAGACACATCGCGCGTATTGGCGCGCGAAGATCAACCGCAACCGCTCGAGGGACCGGCGGGTGAACCGTGCCCTGCGGCAGCTAGGCTGGCGGGTGCTGCGAATCTGGGAACACCAGCTTGCGCCCAAGTTCCACTTGCGGACAGTGGCGCGTCTGTGCGCGGCGCTCAAACCGGGCGGCCGGTAATAAGTGACACTCGGGCTGGGCGGGCTTTTTGAGACTATTGCACGAACACGCGATAGCGCCAGGCCTTGAGGTCGAGGGGCACGAGGGCGTTCAGCGTGACGGTCTCGCCGGTGAAGGCGTCGCGCCACTGGCCGGCGAGCGCGGGATCGAAGGCGTCGGCCTTGACGTCCTTGGCGGTGAGATTGAGGAAGCCGACGACCTGCTTGCCGCCGGCCTCGCGCAGCACGGCATAGATCGAGCCATTCTCGGTCGTGTCGAGGCGGCGCAGGGCGGCGCCGGTGTGCAGCGCGGGGTGCGTGCGGCGGAGCGCCGTGAGCGTCTGGTAGAGCTTGGCGGCGGGGTGCGCCTCCTTCGGCCAGACGATGGGGTCGCGCTCGAAGAATTCGAGGCGGCGGTCGAGGCCGGCCTCCTGGCCGTTGTAGATCATGGGCACGCCGTCGAGGAGGAAGGTGAGCACGGCAAAGGGCGCCCAGCCCGCGCCCAGGCGCTCGAACTCGGTGCCGGCCCAGGTGTTTTCGTCGTGGCTGCTGGTGAAGATCATCAGCGAACCGCCGCGCGGGAAGTGCGCGCGGAACTTCGCCAGCGCGTCATCGATGGCGGACACCCCTTTTTTGCCCTGCGCGACGGAGTTCATCACGTGATGCAGATCGAAGCCGTAGGAGGTGTGGAAGGCGCGGACCTGCTGCTGCGGCAGCTCGGCCTCGGCGAGGAAGTAGGTGTCGGGCTTCACGGCGAGCACGCGCTTGACGAGCTCGTCCCAGAACGGCGTGGGCAGGCCCCAGGCGACGTCGCAACGGTAGCCGTCGATGTTGAACTTCCGAATCCAGTGGAGGAGCGCGGAGGCCTGGTAGTCGAGGAGGCCGGGGGCGTTGAAGTCGAACTGCACGACGTCGGTCCAGTCGGTGCCGTGGGGCGGCGAGAGGCTGCCCTTGTCGTCGCGCCAGAAAAATCCGGGGTTGGTCCTGGTCAGCGGATTGTCCGGCGAGACGTGGTTGCCCACCCAGTCGAGAATCACCTTCATGCCGTGGGCGTGCGCGGCGGTGACGAACTCGCGGAAATCCTCCTCGGTGCCGAACTCGGGGTTAACCGCAAAGTAGTCCTTGATCGCGTAGTAGCTGCCGAGCGTGCCCTTGCGGTGGAGTTCACCGATGGGGTGGATCGGCATCAACCAGAGGATGTTGACCCCAAGGGCTTTGAGGCGCGGGAGGTCGGCGGTGACGGCGTCGAACTGGCCGCTGGCGGAATATTGGCGGACATTGATCTCGTAGATGGTGCCGGTGCGCACCCAGGCGGGCTGGCCAAGCGCGCGCTCGTGGGCACTGGGTTGGGCCTTCTCGCGCTCGGGCGCGGGGGCGGCGGCGACGGAGGTGCAAAGCCCGGCGAAGGCTAGCCACCGAAGAACGCGTGAATGGAAGCGGACGCTTTTCATAAAAACTGAAGGGCTGAAAGGCTGGGGTGGAAAAAGCCCGCCGGAGTTAACCACAGATGGGCACAAAGGCACACGGATCAAACGTCTGGGCCGGATGGTCTGGCAAAACACATGCCGCTGATTGGCGGGCACCGGACAAGGGCGCAACAAGCATGGATTTCCCATCTGAAAATCTGTGTTTATCCGTGTTCATCTGTGGTCGGATTGCGGGGCGGGCGATGGCGGGTTTTTCAGCCTTTCGGTTTTTCGCCCCTTCAGCCCTTTGTTCATCAGGCCTTGGCCTCGTCGCCCTCCGGCACCCAGTGGAGGGCGGCGGCGGCGATCACCATGCAGAGGCCGCCGGCCACGACGACGGTGAGGGCGCTGCCGCCGAGCAGGTGCTTGACCACGAAACCCAGCACGGTGGCGGCCAGGATCTGCGGGAGGACGATGAAGAAATTGAACACGCCCATGTAGAAACCCATCTGGGTGGCGGGAATCGAATTCGCCAGCAGCGCGTAGGGCATCGAGAGGATCGTCGCCCAGCCGATGCCGACGCCGACCATGGAGATCAGCAGCAGCTCCGGCGTCGGCCATACGGCCACCGTGAGCAGACCGGCGCCGGCGCAAAGCAGGCCGGTGCGGTGCAAGGTCTTGGCCGGCACGCCGCGCCGGGCGAGGGCGACGAGCCCGAAGGCGACGGCGAAGGCCACCCCGTTGTAGACGGCGAAACACACGCCGCCCCACTCGACGCCGCGCTGGTATTCCGGCGAACCGGGGATGCCGCCGAAGAGGCTGTGCGCGATCGCCGGCGTGAAATAGATCCACATGCAGAACAGCCCGAGCCAGCTGAAAAACTGCACAACCGCGAGCCGGCGCATCGTGCGCGGCATGGCCCGCACGCCGGCAAAAATCTCGGTGAACGCCTGGCCCGGACCGACGGCCTGGGGGGCGCCGGGCGCGGGCGGATACTCCTTGGTGCTGATGATCGTCCAGAGGACGCAGCTGATGAACACGGCGGCCCCGACGTAGAACGCGAGGTGGACCGACTGCGGGATCGTGCCGGCCGCGGCGTCCCCGCTGGCGAGACCGAAACGGGTGAGCAGCCACGGCAACGCGGACGAGAGCACGGCGCCGAGGCCGATGAGCAGGCTCTGCATGGCGAAACCGACCTGGCGCTGGGCGGGCGGCAGCAGGTCGCCGACGAAGGCGCGGAACGGCTCCATGCTGACGTTGACCGACGCATCAAGCACCCAGAGCAGGCCCGCCGCCATCCAGAGCGAGGAGGAGTTGGGCATGGCGATGAGCGCGAGGCTGGCGCAGATCGCGCCGACAAGAAAATACGGGCGGCGGCGGCCGAGGCGCGTCCACGTGCGGTCGCTGCAGTAACCGACGATGGGTTGCACGAGCAGGCCGGTGACGGGGGCGGCGAGCCAGAGGAGGGGAATCTCGCTCTCGCTGGCGCCAAGGTATTGGTAGATGGCGCTCATGTTGGCCATCTGCAGCCCCCAGCCGAACTGGATGCCGAGGAAGCCGAAGCTCATGTTCCAGATGGCGGGCAGGGAAAGCTGGGGGGCGGGGGGGCTCACGGGGCGGGGGGTTCGCTGTAATCGCGGAAGGGGCGGCGGCCGGTGCGATCGAAGAGCCTGATCCATTCCCGCAGGGTGGCGAGCCGTAGTTCGCGGAGGCCGGCCAGTTGCGTCGGGGTGAAGCGCCATTGCCAGTTGCCGTCGGCGGTGCCGGGCCGGTTGAGCGCGGCGCTGGCAGGCAGATCGAGCAGATCCTGCATGGGGATGACCGCCAGCCGGGAGACGGTGGCAAGCGCCACCCGGATCATGGGCCACGCGGAATTGGTGCCGTTCAGCTGGTAGTAGTCGCGGATCATGCCGGCATAATCCGGCGGCAATGCCTCCAGCCAGCCGCGGGTGGGGATGTTGTCATGGGTGCCGGTGTAGGCCACGCTGCCGGGCGGATAGACGTGGGGCAGGTTGGCGTTGTTGGCGTCGTGTCCGAAGCTGAACTGGAGGATCTTCATTCCGGGCAGGCCGGCGGCGCGGCGGAGCGCCACGACCTCGGGTCCGATGTAGCCCAGATCCTCCGCGATGATCCGGGCCTCGGGCAGCGCGCGTTGCACGGCTTGGAAAAACGCCAGCCCGGGTCCGCGTTGCCAGCGGCCGGTGCGGGCGTCGGGGGCCCCGGCGGGTATTTCCCAGAAGGTGTCGAAACCCCGGAAGTGATCGAGCCGGATGATGTCGTAGAGTTCGAACGCCGCGCGGAGCCGGTCGATCCACCACGTGTAACCGGTGCGGGCCAGGTGCTCCCAGTTGTAGAGCGGGTTGCCCCACAGCTGGCCGAGGACGGAGAAATAATCCGGCGGCACGCCCGCCACCACGGAAGGTTCGCCCTGGGCGTTGAGGCGGAAGACCTCGCGGTGATGCCAGGTGTCGGCGCTGTCCATCGCGACAAAAATCGGCACGTCGCCGATGACGCCCACGCCCTTCGCCCGCGCGTAATCCCGCAGCCGCCGCCACTGGGCGAAAAACAGATACTGGTAGAAAACATGCCGCTCGGCCTCGGTCAGCGCCGCGGCGGGCATCGTGGCGCGCACGGCGGGGGACCAGGCGCGGAATTCCAGCGGCCACTGGGTCCAGGCCCGGCCGCCAAACTGCTCCTTCAGCGCCATGAATTCGCCGTAGGGCCGCAGCCAGTCCTCGTGCTCGCGGCGGAACTCCGCCAGCGAGCCGAGTCCGGCCACTTCGTCCGCGCCCGAGGCCGCGAAGCGCTGGTGCGCGAGCCGGAGCACGGGCCGGAATTCACGGTAGAGCGCGCCGTAATCGACCCGCTCCGCCGGCAGCCGTCCGAGCGGCGCCACCTCGGCCTGGGTCAGCAGGCCGGCGGCCACCAGTTCGCCGAGGTCGATGAAGTAGGGATTGCCGGCGCAGGAGGAGAAGGACTGGTAGGGCGAGTCGCCGTAGCCGGTGGGGCCGAGCGGGCAGATCTGCCACCAGTGCACGCCGGCCTCGGCCAGAAAATCCACGAAGGCGCGCGCCCCGGGGCCCAGGTTGCCGATGCCATAGGATCCCGGCAGGGAGGAAATGTGGGCCAACACGCCCGCCGTGCGGGTATCCAGCCATCGGGGTTGGGAGGGTTCCATGGTCGCAGATCAGCGAAGGTTGATCTGCCGGGCGGTGGAATTGTCGACCAGCCGCACCACGGTGGCGCCGTCGCGGCGGCGGAACCAGCCGGTCGAGCTGTCCTCTTCCTGAATGGCGGCGAGGGCCTGGCCGTCCACCGTGACGGACGAGCGGACGGTGCCGCCGTGGAAGATGAATTCAAGGTTGCGCGCGGGCGGCTGGTGGCGGCCGACGGGCGCGGCAACGGTGAGGCGCGCGGTGTGGTCGGCCTGATTGAGCGCAACGACGGTGCGGCGGAACACGCCGGTCTTGTAGGCGGGACTGGCGCCATCGTCCTCATAGAGCGAACCGGTGGCGGCGCCCCGGGCGTCGGGATAAATGTCGAAGCGCAGCGGGTTCCACGGTTTCTCCCCGGTGTGCTGCATGACGAGGGTCGAGGGCACGATGCTGCCGCCCCGCACATAAAGCGGGAGGTGGTCGATGGGCGCCTTGACCGTTTGCGTCTCGCCGCCCGTGGAGATGACGGCGCCGGTCCAGTGGTCATACCAGAGGCCGGCGGGGAAATAGACCTCGCGCTCGCGCTGGGCGGCGCGGGTGATGGGCGCAGCCAGGAGTGCGTCGCCGACCATGAACTGGTCGTCGAGGTTGTGGGTGGCGGCGTCTTCCTGGAAGTTCAGGACCAGCGGACGGAAAAGCGGCACGCCGGTGCGGTGCGCCTCCTCGAGCGTGGTGTAGAGGAAGGGCAGGAGGCGGTAGCGCAGTTCGAGGAACTTGCGGACGATGGCCTCGTAGTGCGGGCCGAAGCGCCACGGCTCCTTGTCGTATTGGTCGATGGCGGTGTGGTTGCGCAGGAAGGGCGCGAAGGCGGCGACCTGGTAGGCGCGGGCCAGCAGCTCGCCGTCGCCGCGGCCGATGAAGCCCGGCACGTCGGCGCCGACAAAGGCCTGGCCGGAGATGCCGAGCGAGGCGAACATCGGGATGTTGAGCGAGAGCGCGGCGAAGGTGGCGTTGTTGTCGCCGGTCCATTTGACGGCGTAGCGCTGGATGCCGGCATAGCCGGCCCGGGTGATGACGAAGGGGCGGCGGTCGGGCTGCAGGCGCTCGAGCCCCTCGTAGGTGGCGCGGGCCATGTTCAGCGCGAAGAGATTGCGGTGGCCGGCATAGGCGGATTTCTGGCCCAGGTCGTCGAAGATGATATTCTCATGGCGCTGGCCGGTCTGGTCGAGGAAGTCGGCCGGCTCGTTCATGTCGGTCCAGATGCCGGCGATGCCGCGGGCGGAGAGCGTCTCGTGCTGGAGGTCGCCCCACCAGCGGCGGGCGCTCTCCTTGGTGTAGTCAACAAAGACCGATTTGCCCGGCCAGACCTCGCCGATGTAGAGGCTGCCGTCCACCTGGCGGAGGAAGTGGTCGGCGGCCAGGCCCTCGTTGTAAACAAAGTAGCTGTCGTCCTGCGGGGCGAGGTCGCGGTCCTTGACCGCGTCTTTCGCGCCGTTGGCCGGCGGCTGGTATTTGACGCCGGGGTCGACGATGGTGACGACCTTGAGCCCCTGCGCATCGAGCCGGCGCATCAGGCCGTCGGGATCGGGGAAGCGGGACCGGTCCCACGTGAAGACGCGGTAGGCGTCCATGTGGTGGATGTCGAGGTAGAGCACGTCGAGCGGGAGCTGGCGCGCGCGGTATTCGGCGGCGATGTGCTCGACGAGCTTGTCGGGATAATAGCTGTAGCGGCTCTGCTGGTGGCCGAGCGCCCAGAGGGGCTGCATCGGCATGCGGCCGGTGAGCTCGGTGTAGCGGGAGACGATTTTTTTCAGCGCCGGGCCGTGAAAATAGTAATAGTTCAGCTCGCCGCCGGTGGCGGACCAGTCGGCGCTGTCCTGGGTGAGATGGCCAAACTCGAAGGTGCTGCGGTGGGCGTTGTCGTAAAACAGGCCGTAGGCCGCGCCGTTTTCCAGGCCGAGATAGAAGGGGATGCTTTGATAGATGGGATCCCTGCCTTCCTCGTAGCCGGGCGTGTCGGAGTTCCACATGACGAACTTGCCGCGGCGCTTGTCGAGGCGGGCGGCTTTTTCGCCAAGGCCGTAGAAATGCTCTTCGTAGCCGAGTTTCTTGGCGGCCGTGACCCGGCCGCTCTGCGGGTCGCGCGCGGCCGGCCGGTGGTCGGCGTTGAGGATCCGGCCGGTGGCCGCATCGCGGAATTCGATCAGCAGCGGGTTGCGCTGGATCACGACTTGGAGCTCGGCGGTGCTGAGGGTGACGTGGGTGGGCGACTCCGCGAGCTGCCACGGGGTGGCCGGCCAGTCCGTCTTCGCGATGGCCCAGGAATGGTCGAGCGCGAGGGTCTGGCCGGGAAATTTCGCGCGGACGCGCACGAGGTCGGGCGCGAGCACCGTGACAGTGACGGCGCCACCCTGCGCGCAGGCCAGCTCAAGGCCTCGTTCGGTGCGGGTGACGCGCTCGACGGCGCCGATGGGCTGGAGGCCCGCCCCATCGAGGGCCGGGGCGGCGAGCAGCATACTGGCAGCAAGATAGGCGGGAAAACGCACGGGGTGGGGTGGTTTGTCGAACGCGGGAGATAAAGCGGCCACCAGTGTTGTGCTGGTGGCCGCGAGTGACCGGACGGGAAGGGTTTCCCGGCCGCCTAGAACTTATAGGAGGCGCCCAACGAGTAGGTGGCGCCGTAGCGCTGGTAGTCCTGGAGGTAGCGGATGTCGGAACCGGAGCTCGCGACGAGCGGCTCATCCGTCAGATTGTAAGCCTGGCCGATCACGGTCAGGCCTTTCAGCCTGCTGTCCTTCGGGAAGGCATAGCTGATCTGGGCGTCGTAAACAGTTTCGGGCTGCAGGTTGCGATACACCGCTCCGCGGGGACCAAAGGTGGCGATGTCGCCACGATACTCGGAACGGTAGCGGCCGCTGATGCGGGCCGAGAAGCCGTAGCGCTCGTAGTAAACCGTGCCGCTGCGCACCTGGTCGGAGAGGCCAACGAGCGGGGTCGACGGATTGCCCAGGTCGGGCTGGATCGAACTCTTGAAGAACGAGACGCTGCCGACGAAGCCGAAGCCCTTGAGCATCGGGGTTAACTTCTCGCCCGGGAGCGAGAGCGCGAACTCCAGGCCGCGGACGTAGCCGCCCTGCCCGTTGGCGGGCACATTGTTGAAGCCCGTGAAGATGGCGGGGGTGCCGGTGGTGCCGGGCAGATAACCCGCGAAGCTGACGAGGGTGCGCTGGTTGTAGGTGTAGGACACCAGATCCTTGTTGAAGGCGGAGACGGCCCAATAGCCCATGCGGTCCTTGAAGTAGTGCTCAAAGGCGAGGTCGACGGTGTTGGCGCGCCACGGCTCAAGCTTGGGGTTGCCACCGTCGGCGGACCACGGGCTGTTCAGCGGGTCGGTGGAGGAGATCCTGCTGGCATCGAAGCTGTAGTTGTTGCCGGCGCGCATGTCGTTCATCGTCTGCCGGGCCAACTGCCGGGCCACGCTCAGGCGGATCATCTGGCGGTCGTTCAGCTTGAGGTTCAGGTTCAGCGTGGGCACGAAGTCCGTGTAGCTGTAGGTTTCGGTGACGGGCACCGTGAGGTTGGCGTTGTTGTTGGAGACCGAAATGCCGCTGCTCTTCTGGCTGGTGCGGATGACCTGGGCGCCGAGGCTGCCGGTGAGGGGCCGGGAGCCCAGCTTGCGGTCGATGTCGAGCTTCACGAAGCTGGTCCAGACGGACTCGACGATGTCGAAGTTGGCGGCGCGGCGGGCCGGGTCGTTGTTGGCGATCTGGTTGTAGAATCCGCTGTTGTAGAGGACCATCGGGTCATAGCTATAGAGCTTGCCCATGCCGATGAAACTGAGGTCGGTGAGACCGACGGAGGCCGGCAGCGGGGCGCTGGCGGCGCCGTTCTTGAGCTGGAGAAAGTAGCCCTCCATGCCGTTGGGGCCGGACTCGTATTCGGTCTTGGCCCGGCGATTGAAGACGACGCCGGCCTGGAACCGGCTGAAGAAACCGGTGAAGTCTTTATGCGTTTCCAGCCGGTATTGCGCGATCTGGTCCTTGGCGATCGGACCTTTGAGGAAGCCGTGCTGCCCGAAGGGGCGGTCGGACGACATGCCCCAGCCCTGCGGCATCCCGAGGCGGATGAGCGAAGCGTTTGAGTAGTCGAGCGTGGGCCTGAAGACGGCCCCGGCGCTGCCATCGGGCGAGAGCGTGTAGGTGATCGTGTCGGGCGTGCCGACGCCGTTGACGCCGAAACCGGAATAGGTCTCGAGCACGAAGTCGGTGCGTTTGATGCTCGAGTAGCTCGCGTCAAAATTTGTCTTCCAGTCATTCTCTTCGCCGAAGGCAAGGTTCCAGCCGCCGGAGAAGAGGGTGTTATCGCGCTGGACAAAGTCGTTGCGCAGCACGCCGAAGAAGTTCGACAGCGTGGCCTTGGTGATCAGGCCTCTGTCCGCCGTGAAGCCGGGCTGCAGGGTCGTGTAGGTGCCCCAGTTCGGGCTGAGCGGCAGCTCGATGCCGCGGAGCAGCTGGGTTTCCTTGAACTTCGAGTAGAAGAGGTCAAGCGTCGAGCGGAAGTTAGCGTTCGGCGCGTATTCGATCGTCGCCATGGTGCCGTTGCGCTTGATCTGGCTCGTGCGGACGAACGGCTTGGCTCCGCCCAGGAGGGCGCCGGCCGGCGTGTTGTCGTAACCCCAGGCGTTGAATTGCTCGCCCTGGCCGGGACGGTCCGAGATCGAGACGCCGAGCGCGATCCCCAGCTTGCCGTCGTTGAACTGGTCGATGTAGGAGAAGGTGGCGCGGGTGCCGGAATTGTCGGCGCCGGCATTCCGCGCCGGCATGCCGGTCCACTCGTAGAAGAAGTTGGTGGCGAGCGTGCGCATGCTGCTGCTCAGGGGCCGCACCGTCTGGAGATCCACCGTGCCAGCCAGGCCCTGACCGACGAGGGAGGCGTCCGTGGACTTGTAAACCACCACGCTGCTCAGCAGTTCGGCGGGGTATTGGTCGAACTCCACCGCGCGGCCGGAACTCGTGCTTACCTGCGCGCGGCCGTTCAACAGCGCGGTGCTGAAGTCGCCGTTCATGCCGCGAATGACGATGGCCTGGGCGCGGCCGTTGAGGCGCTGGGTCGTGACCCCGGGAAGGCGCGTGAGCGCCTCGGCGATCGAGATGTCGGGCAGCTTGCCGATGTCCTCGGCCGCGATCACTTCGCTGATCAGCGTCTGTTTCTGCTTCATGTCGGCGGCGGCCGCCAAGCTGCCGCTGAAACCGGCCTTGACCGTGAATGTTTCCAGAACCACCACTTCGCCGGTGCCGTCCGGATTCTTGGACGGATCCGCGGCGTCCGCGGTGGTTTGGGCGGACAGCATAAGGGCCGACTGCGTAAACAGCAGGCCGGTGACCAGACCTCGGGTGAGGAACCGGCGCACGTTGTTAAGGGGGGTCGTTGGTGTGTTCATGGTGGTAAAGCAACTATTGGCCGGAGGTGTGCCGGCCCGAGGTCGATGGGGGTGGATGGGTCACCGAGGGGCGGTTGGGACTGCCCCGTCAGTGCCACCACAATCCAGCCGCACCCAGGACAGGGCGAATGGCAAAGGTCTCAAAAAACCGCGATGGCTCGGACAAGTCTTAGGTTCTGGCCGGAACGATGCCTTGGGGCGGTGGAGCGCCTTGCCCTCAAGGCGCTTCGCCCGCTGCGAATGTCTTTCGGCGCGTTGGGGGCAGCGCGCTCCACCTTTTGCCTGGCCGAAACCTAGGTTTTTTCCCGGCCTTGCAAGACTTCTCCCCGGGGCGCGGTTTGACCAGCGCGCCCCCGGCCGTAGCGTGGGGCACCCCATGATTCCGAAGCTCCGTCCTTTCTCGTGCCTGCTGGCCGGTTTTCTCTCCCTCCTCGCCGCTCAGGCGGAACCCGTCCCCGTCGTCGTGCCGCGCTTCACCCATCCCGGCGCCGGCCAGACCTTTTATTTCGTGCTGACCGACCGTTTCGCCAACGGCTCCACCGCCAATGACACCGGCGGCTACCCCGGAGGTCCGGACGACCACGGCTTCAACCCGGCCAAAATCAGCCACTACCATGGCGGCGACTTCGCCGGTCTCACCTCGAAGCTCGATTACCTGCAAAAGCTGGGTGTCACCGCCGTCTGGCTCACACCCCCCTTCAAGAACAAGCCCGTGCAAAGCGGCACCGCCGGCTATCACGGCTACTGGATCACCGACTTCCTCCAGATGGATCCGCACCTCGGCTCGAACGACGAGTTCCGCGAGCTCGTCCGCCAGGCCCATGCCCGGGGCATGAAGGTTTACATGGACATCATCACCAACCACACGGCCGATGTCATCCAATACGCGGGAGGGGACCACGCTTATGTGCCCAAATCAGCCGCGCCCTACCGCGACGCCACCGGCACATCTTTCGACGAGCGCGCCGTCGCCTTCAACGGCCTCAACGATTCCGCCGCCTTCCCGGCGTTGTCCGCCGCCAGGAGTTTCGCCTACCGGCCCTTCGTGCCCGCGGCCGAGAAAAACATCAAGAACCCGGCCTGGCTGAACGATGTCACGCTCTACCACAACCGCGGCAACACCACCTTTGCCGGGGAGAACTCCGTCCACGGCGACTTCGTCGGGCTCGACGATCTGTTCACCGAACACCCGCGCGTCGTGCAGGGCTTGGTCGATATTTTCAGCACGTGGCTGGAGACGGGGGTGGACGGCTACCGTATCGACACCACCCGGCACGTGAACAACGAGTTCTGGCAGGCCTTCATCCCCGCCATCCGCGCCCGCGCCCGGGAGCTGGGCCGCCCGGATTTTCTCCAGTTCGGCGAAGTCTATAACGACGCCGGCGACCCCGCCGTGCTGAGCGAATTTTCCACCGGCGGCCTCACCCTCGACACCACCCTGGACTTTGGTTTCTTCGCCGCCGCCCGCCGTTTTGTTTCCCAGGCCGGCTCCGGCGCCGCGCTCGCCGACTTTTTCCTGCGCGACGATTACTACACCGACCACGACAGCAACGTCCACTCGGCCACAGTTTTCTTGGGCAACCACGACGCCGGGCGCTTCGGTTATTTCCTCCAACAGGACAATCCCGGGGCCGCGCCCGAGCTGCTCGCGAACCTGACCCGGCTCGGCCACGGCCTGCTTCTGCTCTCCCGCGGCCAGCCGGTCCTCTACTACGGCGACGAGCAGGGCATGATCGGCCGCGGCGGCCACGACATGCAGGCCCGCGAAAGCATGTTTGCCGCGCAGGCGCCCGATTTCAAAACGGCGCCGCTCCTTGGCACCACCCGCACGGGCGCCGACGACAAATTCGACGAGACGCACCCTTTTTACCGCTTCATCGCGCGCCTCACCGCCTTGCGCGCCGCGCATCCCGCGCTGCGCACCGGTTCCATGCTGCCGCGTGTGACCGCCAATCAGGATGTCTTCGCCTTTTCGCGGATCGAACGCCGCGAACGCGTGGAATACCTCGCCGTCTTCAACAACTCCCGCACGCAGTTCCTCACCGCCGCCGTGCCCACCAGCCAGAAACCAGGCGCCGCGCTGCGCCAGATTTTTGCCTCCACCGGCGAACCGGCGCCCGGACTCTCCAGCATCGACGCCGAAGGCCGCGCCACTGTCACGCTCGCGCCGCTGCAATTTGCCGTCTGGCGCGCGGAAAATCCCCTCGGGCCGGCGGGGGAGGCCCGCCTCGCGCTCGTTAACCCGGCTGCCGGTGCCGCCCTCAAGTTCACCAAGCGCGAGATCGACGGCCTCGTGTTCCCGTCGCGCGTCGAGTTGCGCGCCGAAATCAACGGCGGGGACGGCTTCGGCGAAGTCACGTTCACCCTCAACCGCGCCTCGCGTCCCGGCCAATCCGAGTATCTCGGCACCGATGACGCGCCGCCCTACCGCATCTTCTGGCGTCCGCCCAACGATCTGGGGTCGGGCGAGAAATTAACCCTGACCGCAACGCTCAACGATCTTCGGGGTAATCGCAGCAGCGCGTCGCTCGCCGATCTCACCATCGCCTCCAAGGAGGTCCCGACCGGCATCGTCGGTGCCAGGGTGCCCCTGATCACTGCGGCGCCGGCCGCGGTCACGGCGCGCGTGGACGAGAGCGTCACCCTGCAAGTCGCGGCCGAAGGCACCGGCCCGCTCGAATACCAGTGGCTGCGCAACGACGAGGAAATCGCCGGCGCCGCCAACGCCACCTTGACCTTCAAGGCTTCGCCCTTCACCGCCGGTTCCTACCGCGTGCTCGTCCGCAACCGCGCCGGCACCACCCTGAGCCAGTCGGCGGATGTTGCGCTCTTGCCTGCCTTCGGCCGGATTGAGTCGCACCCGGATTTCCCCTCAAACCTCGTCCCGCCCCGCCGGGTCGAGGTCTGGCTGCCGCCGGGCTACGACGAAAAACCCTCCACCCGCTACCCGGTGCTCTACATGCACGACGGCCAGAATGTGTTCACCAACGGCACCGGCTACGGCGGCAACACCTGGGAGGTGGATCGTGCGATGCAGCAATTGCTCACTACGGGCGCGGCGCGCCCGGCCATCATCGTCGGCATTTGGAACACCGGTATGGGTCGCTTGCCAGAATACATGCCGCAAAAGGCCGTGGCCGGTGAATCCATCTCCCTGCTCAAGGGCGGTCCCACCGTGTCCACCACCGACATCCGGTCCGACGCTTATCTGAAGTTCTTGGTCGAGGAACTGAAGCCCTTCCTCGACCGCACCTATCGCACGCGCCCGGAACGGGCCCACACCCTGGTCATGGGCTCAAGCATGGGCGGACTGATCTCCGCTTACGCCTTGGCCGAGTATCCGCAGGTCTTTGGCGGGGCCGGTTGCGTCTCGACGCACTGGCCCGCGGGCGACGGCGCGGGGATCGACTATCTCGCCCGCCACCTGCCCAAGCCCGGCGCGAACAGGTTTTGGTTCGATTTCGGCACGGCGACGCTCGACGCCCACTACGAACCCTACCAGCGGCGGATGGACGCGGTGATGAAGGCCGCCGGCTACACCCCAGGCCGCGATTGGATCACGCGCAAATTCGAGGGGGCGGAGCACAACGAAGTATCCTGGCGCCAGCGCGTGGACCAGCCGCTGGCGTATCTGCTCGGTCCCCCCTAGGTCGTTTTCTACCATGCTCGTATTCCCGCGTTGCCGGAGTCCGCGCTTCGCCGGGTTGCTACACGGTCGAGCTGGGCGCCGGCGTGAAGCTCGGGCCCTTGACCGTGAAACTGCCGCCGATCTGAATTTTGGTCGCGATCCATTCGACTCTCCGCCCATCTTCCTCCTCTATCTCTGAACCTCATGCAACCCGCCCGCCGTTTATCCGCCCTGTTCATTGCCGCCCTCCTTGCGGTCCCGGCCTTCGCCTCCAGGGACCAGCCGGTCATCGGCTTGTCGCTCGACACCCTCAAGGAGGAGCGCTGGCAGCGCGACCGCGACCTCTTCGTCGCCGAAGCCGAGAAGCTCGGCGCCAAGGTCATCGTGCAGGCCGCCAACTCCGACGACACCCGCCAGAACCGCGACATCGAATCCCTGATCAGCCGCGGGGTTGATGTGCTGGTGGTCGCCCCGCACAACGGCGCCGCCCTCACGCGCGCGATGAAGTCCGCCAAGGAGGCGGGTATTCCAGTCATTTCCTACGACCGATTGATCCTCAACAGCGACATCGCCCTCTACCTCTCCTTCGACAACGTAAAGGTCGGCGAGCTGCAGGCGAAATGGGTGCTCGACCGCTGGCCGGCCGACAAACCCCTTCGCCTCGTCCGCATCTACGGCGCACCCACCGACAACAACGCCAAGCTCTTCAAGCAGGGCCAGGACAACATCCTCGGCCCGCTCATCAGGTCCGGCCGCGTTACCGTCGTCGCCGAGGACTGGACCCTCGATTGGAAACCGGAAAATGCGAAAAAGATCATGAACGCCGCCCTCACCAAGTCCGGCCACGGCTTCGACGCCGTGCTGGCGGCCAACGACGGCACCGCCGGCGGCGCCATCCAGGCGCTGATTGAAGAGGGCCTGGCGGGCAAGATCCTTGTCACCGGCCAGGACGCCGACCTCGCCGCCTGCCAGCGCATCATGCGCGGCACGCAGGGCATGACCGTTTTCAAGCCCGTCGCCCGACTCGCCATGTTGGCCGCGCGCACCGCGGTGGCCGTGGCCCGCGGCGAGAAACCCGCCGCCACCTTGAGTCTCAACAACGGTTTCAAGGATGTGCCCTGCCTGTTCGAGGAGATTGTGGCCGTCGACAAAACCAACATGATGGACACGGTCGTTGCCGCCGGCTTTCATTCCGCTGACAAACTCAAATAGCCGCCCGTCTGCATGACCGCCCCGCTGCTGGAAGTTCGCCGGTTGACCAAGCGCTTCCCGGGCGTCTTGGCGCTCAGTGAAGTCACCTTCGATCTGCGGGCGGGCGAGATTCACGCGCTGTGCGGCGAAAACGGCGCCGGCAAGTCCACCCTCATCAAGCTCCTCTCCGGCATCCATCCGCACGGCAGCTACGAGGGAGAGATCCTCTTGGATGGACAGTCTGCCCGCTTCGCCAGCATCCGCGAGGCCGGCGCGGCGGGCATCGCCGTCATCACGCAGGAGTTCGCCCTCGTCGATGAGTTGTCCATCGCCGAGAATCTGTTTCTCGGTCGCGAGCCTTTGCGTTCCGGTCTGATTGATTGGCCCGCGATGCACCAGCGGGCCGCCGCCCTCTTGGCCGAATTCGGCCTGCACCTTGATCCCGGCGCGCCGGTCGGCACGCTTGGCGTCGGCCAGAAGCAGCTGCTCGAAATCCTGCGCGCCCTCGACAAGCAATCGCGCGTCCTCGTGCTCGACGAACCGACCGCCGCCCTGCCGGAACACGAGGTCGCTGTGCTGCTCGATCACCTCCGGCGGTTGCGCGCGCGCGGCACGGCCTGCATCTACATCTCCCACAAGCTCGACGAGGTCTTCGCCATCGCCGACCGCATCACGGTGCTGCGTGACGGGAAAAGCGTCAGCACCCGCCCGGCCAAGGAGCACACTGTGGCCACCGTAATTCGCGACATGGTCGGCCGCGAACTCGGCGATCTGTTTCCCCGCGCCGCCCCGCACGCCGCCGGCCCGGTGCAATTGCAGGTGGAAAACCTGTCCGTCGCGCGCACGGCCGGCGGACCGGCCTTTCTGCGCGACATCTCCTTCGAATTGCGCGCCGGCGAGGTGCTCGGCATCGGCGGTCTGATGGGCGCAGGCCGCACGGAACTGCTCATGCATCTGTTCGGCGCCTGGGGCCATCGCCTCGGCGGCACCGTCACGCTGGGGAACAATCCGTGTGTTCCGGTCTCACCCGTCGATGCGATTGCGCAAGGCCTCGTGCTGGCCAGTGAGGACCGCCGCCGCTACGGCCTCGTGCTGGAGGAGAGCATTGGTTTCAATCTCTCGCTCTCCAGCCTGCGCCAGTTCACCAAGGCCGGCGTCATCGCCCAGGCCCGCGAGGAAAAGCGCAACCAGCACTACTTTGACGCCATGCGCATCAAGGCCGGACATCAGCGCGTCGTCGCGGGCACCCTCTCGGGCGGCGGCCAGCAGAAGGTCGTGCTCGGCAAGGCCATGATGACCAATCCGCGCGTCGTGCTGCTCGACGAACCCACGCGCGGCATCGATGTCGGCGCCAAGGTCGAGGTCTATGAGCTGATCAACACCCTCACGGCCGAGGGCCGGGCCGTGCTGCTCGTTTCGAGCGAGCTGCCCGAGTTGATGGGCATGAGCGACCGCATCATCATGCTGTCCGCCGGCCGGATCGGCGGCGTGTTTTCCCGCGCCGATTTCTCCCAGGAAAAACTCCTCGCCGCCGCCATGTCCGCCAACGCCTTCTCGTGAAAACCCCCGCCGCCCTCAAATCCCTCGCCTTGCCCGCCGCGCTCATTGCGGTGGCCGTGTTCTTCGCCGTGCGTGAGCCGGCGTTTCTCGGCGCCCGCAACCTCACGCAGCTGCTCATCGAGTTCGCCATGGTCGGCACGCTCGCGCTGGGCATGTTCCTCATCATCCTTACCGGCAACATCGACCTCTCGGTCGGCAGCGGCGTGGGATTGATCGGCGGCATCGCGGCCGTGCTGGTCACGGGGCATGCTTGGGGCGCGGGCGCGGCGTTGAGTGCCGGTCTGGCGGTCGCGGTGCTCCTTTGGACCCTGATGGGTGCGCTGATCGTCAAGCAGCACATCCCGTCGTTCATCATCACGCTGGGCGGCCTGCTGATTTTCAAGGGACTCTTCTGGCTTGTGATCCAGAGCTCCACCGTGCCCGTGTCGCGCGGCGACGAGGATAACGCCTACTCGCTGCTCACCACCTACTACCTGCCGCAAGGCGCCGGCCTGGCACTCGCTGGCGGAGCCAGCCTGCTGGTGTGGGCGCTCTGCTGGCGCGCGCGCGCCGTGCGGCAGAGTGTCGGCCTGCCAGCCGAAGCCCTGCGGTCCTACCTTGCCGGCCCGGTCACGGTCACCGTGCTTTTGGTGGCGCTCGTCCTGGTGTGCAACCGGTTCCGCGGGGTGCCGCTCGCACTCGTGATTCTCGGCGCGGTGACGGCACTCGTTTATTTTCTCACACGCCACACGCCGTTCGGCCGCTACCTTTACGCGATCGGCGGCAACGAGGAGGCCGCGCGTCTCTCCGGCATCCGCGTGGATCGCGTGCTGATCGGCGCCTTCGCCTTCATGGGCGCGATGGTCGCCGTGACTGGTTTCATGACCACGGCCTACTCCGGCGCCTCCACCACGACGGTCGGCGAACTCATGGAGCTCGACGCCATCGCCGCGTGCGTGATCGGGGGCACGGCGCTCAAGGGCGGGCGGGGCACCGTGTGGGGCGTGCTGCTCGGTGCGCTGATCATGACCGTGCTGCTCAACGGCATGACGCTGCTCGCCGTCAGCCCCGAGATGAAATTCATTGCCCGCGGCGCCGTGCTCGCGCTCGCCGTCTGGCTCGACGTGAAACTCGGCCGGGCGTGACGCGCACTGCTTCTCAGCGGCCGCTGTTTTTCTTCTGATACTCGTCGCTCTGCCGCAGGGCGTCGCGCACGTCGCCCTCGGTCCAGTCCTTCTCCAGCAGGTTGTGCCGGTGGTGTTTCAAGCCGCTCGGGTCGGGTTCGCGGCCGAGCACGTCGAGGTAAGCCCGGCGGATGATGCGGTCCGCGCCTTCGTGGCGGAATTCGTCGCTGCGCCGGATGTGGTCGCGCACCATGCGCTCGGTCCAGCCCTGGTCGATCATCAGTCCGCGATAATTCCGCATACCGCTGGGGTCCGGTTCGCGCCCAAGGAGATCGAGGTAGGCCCGCTTGATCACCACATTGGGTTCCTCCCATGATTCATCGCGCCGGCGCATTTCCACCCGCAGCGAGGAAATGCGATCGTTCCAACTGGCGGATACGCCGCCGGGAAGCAGCCGGCCCGTGAGGTTGCGGACGTTCTCCGTCAAGCGCATCACCTCACCGCGAAACCGGGCATCGGTATAGACGTAGACTTCGGCTCCGCCCTCGACCCGGATGGAGGAGATGCGGTCGTTGAGTTTGCCCCCGTTCGGGAAACTCAGGCCTGAGAGATTTTCCAGGGCCTCGCCCGGGTAAACCGCCAGGGCGTCGCCGCGAAAATCCGTGTCCTGGTAGAAAATCACCCGGGGGCCGCGACTGTGATCGTATCCCCGTGATTGGTCCCGCCCGGGGCCGCGTTCCGGGCCTCGCTCGTCCCGCCGGTCGTGCGCCTGGTATTGTCCGGCGGCGACCGCCGCCAACAGGCAGAAGAGCGGAAATTGCCGGCTGAGGTTCATGGCTGTGAGACGCCGCGGGAACCGGGAATATTCAAATTAAACCCGGACCCCGTCGGGCTGGCGGTTTACACGCTGAGCTGGGGCCGCGTCGGTTCAGGCCAATCAACGTGGAAAAATTTGCCGCGGGGCTGGTCCACCCGCTCGTAAGTGTGGGCGCCGAAGTAATCGCGCTGCGCCTGGAGCAGGTTGGCGGGCAGACGGGCCGAGCGGTAGCTGTCGTAGTAGCTGAGCGCGGAGAAGAACGTCGGGGCCGGCACGCCGCACTCGGCGGCAAGCGACACCACCTTGCGCCAGTTGCTCTGGGCCTTCTTCACCGTCCGGTTGAAATACGGGTCGAGCAGCAGGTTCGCGAGATCGGGCTGGCGGGCGTAGGCCTCGGTGATTTTTTGCAGGAACGCGGCGCGGATGATGCAGCCGCCGCGGAAGATCTGCGCGATCTCGCCGAAGTTGAGCTTCCAGCCGTATTCCTGCTGGGCGGCGCGCATGAGCTGGAAACCCTGCGCGTAGGAGCAGATCTTCGAGCAGTAGAGCGCGTCGTGGATGGCCTGGATGAGCGCTTTCTTCGATCCGCGGTATTTCTTGCCCGGCCCCCTGAGGATCTTGGACGCGGCCACGCGCTCGTCCTTGATGGCGGAGATGCAGCGGGCGAACACCGCCTCGGCGATCGTCGGGGCGGGCACACCCATGTCGAGGGCGTTGGTCGAGGTCCACTTGCCCGTGCCCTTCTGGCCGGCGGTGTCGAGGACGATGTCGACGAAGGCCTTTTTCTTCGTGACGGGATCCTTCTGCTTG
>LNEH01000175.1 GCA_001464505.1 Verrucomicrobia bacterium Ga0077533 | reverse complement strand
CACCACCGCTTTGCCCAGTTCAGGAAGGTATCTTGCCATCCCCATTTCTGGATGAATCCAGGCGCTTTGTATAGTCTATTTATCTCGGGATGGTGGTATTAAGTCTAATTATCAAGGGACGTTGGTATAAAACAAAGCGCCCGGCGGTTAGGCCGGGCGCGGGGCTTAATGCTGAACGCTTAGCTTACCGATACTCTTCGTTGGTGTTCGCGTTGATGATCTTGAAGTTCTCGACGTGGTAGTTCGGGTCGGCCCTGAAGGCCAGTTTGATGCCGTAGGTCTTCTCGATGCGGACGAGCAGCTCCGAATCCTCGACGCGGAGGCGTTCGAGGATGCTGGGGTGGACGTGGACGCGGAGCGAGTAGTCCTTGCCGTCCTTGCGGCCTTGGAGGCGGCGGGCGACGGACGAGAGCTTGCGCTGGAGCTCCACCGACATGGTGGTGGCGGACTTCACCATGGCCCGGCCGCGGCAATACGGGCAGCCGGTGTAGAGGTTGGCCGAGAGCGATTCCTGCTGGCGCTGGCGGGTCATCTGCATGATGCCGAGCGACGAGATGGGCAGGATGTGGGTCTTGGCCTTGTCCTCCGACATGAGCTCGACCATGCGGTCGTAGACGGCATTGCGGTGGCGCCGCTCCTTCATGTCGATGAAGTCCATGATCACGAGGCCGCCGATGTTGCGGAGCCGGATCTGGCGCGAGATCTCGGTGGCGGCCTCCATGTTGACCTGGAAGATGGTGTTCTTCTCGTCGCCGGAGCGGCTCTTGTGGGAGCCGGTGTTGACGTCGATGGAGATGAGGGCCTCGGTCTCGTCGATCACGATCTCGCCGCCGGAGGTCAGCGGGACACGGCGCTGGAAGGTCTGCTCGATCTGGCGCTCGATGTTGTAGCGCTCGAAGACGGGGATGGAGTCCTTGTAGTAGACGATCTTGCCCTTGGAGCGGCTGGAGATCTGGCCGACGTAGTCCTGCGTGCGCTTGAAGTCGTCCTCGTTGTCCACGAGCACGCGGTCGATGTCCTCGGTGAGGAAGTCGCGCACGGTGCGCTCGACGATGTCGGGCTCCTGGTAGAGGCAGGCGGGGGCGCGGTCGGTCTCCATCTTGCGCTGGATCTCCTTCCACTTGGCGAGGAGGAGGTGCAGGTCGCGGACGAAGTAGCGCGGCTTCTTGCCCTCGCCGGCGGTGCGGACGATGACGCCCATGCCCTCGGGGATGGTGAGCTCGTTGATGAGGGTCTTGAGGCGCTTGCGTTCCGGCGCGTCCTCGATCTTGCGGGAGATGCCGCAGCCGTCGGAGAACGGCGTGAGGATGAGGTAGCGGCCGGGCAGCGAGAGGTTGGTCGTGGTGCGCGGGCCCTTGGTGCCGATGGGGCCCTTGGTGACCTGGATGACGATCTCGGAGCCGGGCGGGTAGAGGCCGGGGATGTCCTTGACGGTGGGTTCGCTTTTGCGCGGGCCGGCGTCCTTCTTCTTGTTGACGCGGACGACCTCGACGGAGGAGTCCGTGGCCGCGGGGAGCATGTCCCAGTAGTGAAGGAAGGCGTTCTTGTTGTAGCCGATGTCGACAAAGGCGGCCTTGAGGCCGGGGTCGAGGTTCTTGATGCGGCCCTTGTAGATGCCGCCGACCATGCGGCTGTCGGATTCGCGCTCGATCTCGAAGCGGTCGAGGGTGCCGTCGACGAGGAGCGCGACGCGCTTCTCGAGGGGCTCGGAGTTGATGACGAGTTCGCGGAAGGAGCCTTTCTCCTTCCGGAAAATGCTCAGGATTTTCTGGAGGATGGGCCGGTCGGCGGCGCGTTCCTTGGATTCCCGGCGAAGTTGCTCGGCCGTGAGGGGCTCGGTGTGCTTCTGGGGCGGGGGTGAGGCGAGTTCCTCTTCATGGCGTGAGGCGGCGTCCGTGGAGGCGCCGGAGTTGGTGGGCTGGTCGTTCATGGTGGGGTTGATCCCGGGTGGGTGTTGACACGGGGCACCCGTGAGCAGCGGGCTGGGCGCAGGAAATTCCGGCAGAGCGGTCCATATCGCGGGGCAGGAGACTCATGTTAAAAGTCCCTCCGAAAACGATAGACGCTTTGGACCAGTCCTTGCAGCAAACAGCAGCTGAGCACGAAAGTGCCGCCGTAACTGATGAAGGGAAGCGGTATGCCTTTGACCGGCACCAGGCCGATGGTCATGGCGATGTTGACGAACACATGCACGGTGAAGAGCACCGTGACGCCCAGCGCCAGTAACGCGCCGAAGCGGTCGCGGGCGAGCCCGGCGATCCGCAGTCCGTTCCACAACACCACGCCAAACAATCCGATGACGGTGATGCTTCCCAAAAATCCCTTCTCCTCCGCGATGACGGAGAAAATAAAGTCGTTGTGCGCGACGGCGCGCGGCAGGTAGCCGAGCTTGGCCTGCGTGCCCTCGGTCCAGCCCTTGCCGGTCAGGCCGCCGGAGCCGACGGAGATGAGCGACTGGCGGCTGTTCCAGCCGATGCCCATGGGGTCGACCTTGTCCGGCAGGGCGAAGGCGAGCACGCGGTTCCGCTGGTAATCCTTCAGCGGCAACCAGGAGTGCTTCTCGTAGGCGCCGCGGTCGCGCGTGTAGTCCAGCTTGTTCTCCTCCATGAACTTGGAGTAGTTCCAGACGTCGAGGGCGACGATGCCGACGAGCAGGGCGAACACGCCCAAGGCTCCGGCAAAAAAACGCATCGAGAGGTTGGAAACATAAAGCATGGCGAAGACCATCGGAGCTATCACCAGGGCGCTGCCGAGGTCAGGTTCGGCGATTATCAACAACATGGGTATGCCCACCGCAAGGGCCAATTTTACGAGCACCTGCAGCGAGTCCTTCACCGTGCCGAGGCGCGAGCCGGTGAGGATCGAGGCCGTGGCGAACAGCACCGCGATCTTGGCAAATTCCGAGGGTTGGAACGCCCCGAGCCCGGGCACATCCAGCCAGCGACGCGCGCCCATGCCGTGGGTGGTGCCGATGCCGGGGATCAGCACCAGCAGCAGGAGGCCCAGCGCAAACAGGTAGACGAAGTGGGCGTATTTCAGCCACAGCCGGTAATCGAGCAGCGCGGTCGTCACATAAACGATCGCGCCCAGCGTGAGCCAGATGAGCTGCTGCACCCACTGGTGCTGGTCGGTTGCCATCTGGGCGCTGTAGATAAAGAAGACCCCGAACAGGCTCAATCCCACCAAGCACGCCGGCGTGATGCCGTCAAACCGCTCGCGGGTGGTGAGCTTGAAAAAACTAGCGAGATCGAGGCGGCGGATGAGGTTCACGGCAAGGAAAGCCCGCCACTAAACACCCGGAGGAGCCGCTGGCAACGGCGCAGTGGGGTTTCTGTAGCGACGGTCTATGACCGCCGGATAAGAGTGGGCTGTGGGTTGTTCGACGGCGGTCGCAGACCGCCGCTACATTTGTAAAACCGGGTGTCTGCGGTGTTGCCAACCCCCGGGGCGCACGTAGGTTCGCCAACCCTGAGATGTTGACCATCATCGCAGTCACCGAGCCAGTCCTCATCACCACCGCGGCCGAGCCGTATTTGTGGGCCTTGGTCGTGTGCGGCGTCATCGGGGCCGGCCTCGGCTTGGGCGCGGTCTGGTTCCTCATGCGGCAGAGCCGGCGCCTGGCCGCGCAAAGCGCGGCGTCCCACCTGGAACTGGCCAAGCGGGAGGCGGCCGTCGCGGCCCAGGAAATCACCAGCAAGGCCGAGGCGGAGATCCGCCAGCACGAGGCGGAGCTGAACCGCGACTTGGACCGCCGGAAGATGGAAATCGAATTGATGCTGCGCGAAATCCGGTCGCACGAGGAATCCCTGGGGCTGCTCGACCACCAGCTCGAGCAGCGGCAGGAGCGCCTCGCGCGCGAAAACACCGCCATCAAGCAGGCGCGCGATGCCATGCGCGACCTGTCAAAGAGCCTGCGCAAGCGTCTGGAGGGCGTCGCCTCGCTCGATGGCGAGGAAATCCGCAAGCAGTTGCGCGCGGAGGTGACCTTCGAGTGCCAGGAGGAACTGCGCGCACTCCGCAAGGAGTTGCTCGAGCGCTCGGAGCAGGACCTCGTGCAGGAGGGCAAGCGCATCCTGGTCGCCACGATGCAGCGTCTCGCCGGCAAACCCAACAACGACCTCACCGCGACCATCGTCCAGCTGCCCAACGAGGACATGAAGGGCCGCATCATCGGCCGCGAGGGCCGCAACATTAAATCCTTCGAGGCCGCCACCAGCACCACGCTGCTGATCGACGAGTCGCCCCAGATGGTGCTCATCTCGTCGTTCGACCCGGTGCGCCGCGAGGTGGCCAAGCTCGCGCTGGAAGGCCTCATCAAGGACGGCCGCATCCACCCGGCCAGCATCGAGGAATTCGTCAACCGCGCCCGGCAGGACCTGGACCTGCACGTGGCCCAACTCGGGGAGGAGGCGGTGGACCGCCTCAAGATTTCCGGCCTGCACCCGGAGAGCATCAAGCTCCTCGGCAAGCTCCGTTTCCGTTTTTCCTACAACCAGAACGTCCTGGATCACTCCATCGAGGTGGCGCAGCTGTGTGCCATGCTCGCCGCCGAGCTCGGCCTCGAGCCCCACATCGCCAAGCGCGCCGGCCTGCTGCACGACATCGGCAAGTCCATCGAGGGCGAATACGAGGGCAGCCACGCGCTGATCGGCGCCGACTTCATCCGCCGCTACGGCGAGACCGACATCGTCGTCAACGCCGTCGCCGCCCACCACGCCGAGGTGAAGCCCGAGACGGTTTACGCCGGGCTGGTCATCCTCGCCGACGCCATCTCCGCCTCGCGCCCCGGCGCCCGGGCCGAGTCGATGACCTCCTACATCGAGCGGCTCGGCCGGCTGGAGAAACTCGCGATGACGATGCCCGGGGTGCAACTGGCCTTCGCCATCCAGGCCGGCCGCGAGGTGCGCGTCGTGGTGCAACCGAGCGTGGTCACCGACGAACAGGCGCACGCCCTGGCCAAAGACCTGCGCCAGAAGATCGAGGAGGAGCTCGATTACCCCAGCACGATCAAGATCACCGTCATCCGCGAGCAGCGGTATACGGAGACGGCCACGTGAGGAAGGGCAGAAGAACCGAAAGACTGAAGGGCTGAACTACGGCAATCGCGGGTTCTGGAAATTTCAGCCTTTCAGCCCTTCGCTCTTTCAGCCTTTCTCTCCGTCATGGCCGACAAAAAAATCCTCGAGACCTTTCCGAATCCCGCCCCGCAGCGGGATTACGTGATCGAGCACACGCACCACGAGTTCACCTCACTGTGTCCGATGACCGGCCACCCGGATTTCGCCGACATCACGGTCCGCTACGTCGCCGACAAAAAGTGCGTCGAGCTGAAGTCGCTGAAGCTCTATTTCCACGCCTACCGCAACGAAGGCATGTTCTTCGAGGCGGCCACGAACCGGATCTGTGACGACCTCGGGGCCGCGCTGAAGCCGCGCAGCCTGGCGATCATCGCGAAATGGAAGGCCCGCGGCGGTTTCTCCTCGGTGGTCACCGCCGAGTGGAAGAGGAAGCGCTGAGGTGGAGCGCGTTGACCCCAACGCGCTTCTGCCCTCTCATTTAAAAAACGCGCTGAGGTCAGCGTATTCCACCACCGACCATGCGCTGGGCCGACACACCGATTCATTTCATCGACTTCGAGGGGAACGCCAGCTCGGGCGTCATCGAGTTTGGCGTGGTGACGTTGCGCGACGGGGAGATCGCCGAAACCCGCACGCGGCTCTGCCGGCCGGCCGGGCCGCTGAAGCCCGAGGACACGGCGGTGCATGGCTTGACGGCGCCGGCGCTGCGCGCGGCCGCGCCATTCAAGGACGAGTGGGAATATTTCGCCACGCTGCGCGAGACCGGGCCGCTGGCGGCGCATTTCGCGTCGGTCGAGAACCACCTATTGAAGCTGACGTGGGCCTATCCGCGCCGCGCGCCGGATTTCGCCCAGCCGGGAAAGACGACGAC
>LNEH01000174.1 GCA_001464505.1 Verrucomicrobia bacterium Ga0077533 | reverse complement strand
CCGCGCGGCGGTCGGCGGCGAGGCCGAAGGTGCCGACGGTGTTGATGAGCACCTGCTCGAGGAGGCGGAGGTAGGCGTGCAGATCCTTGCGGGGGGTGAGGCTGATGATCGGGTAGCCGACGATCTGCCCCGGACCGTGGTAGGTGATGTCGCCGCCGCGGTTGGTCTTGAACACCGAGATGCCGCGCCGCGCCAGCTCGGCCTCGTCCCAGATCATGTGTTGTTCGGCACCTTTGCGCACGCCAAGCGTGAAGACGGGCTCGTGTTCGGTGAAGACCAGCGTGTCGCCGATGTCGCCCGCGTTGCGCCGGACGACTAGTTCCTCCTGCTGCGGGCCCCAATCGAGGGTCGTGGCAGCCAAGGTGGGTGCGGTGGTGGTCATGCAGGAGGCAACTTTCCACCAACGGCGTGCGGGGTGCAACTTTATCATCGCGCGGTCACGGGCTATTCCGCCGGCTAAACCCCGGCCCCGGGCTCATCAATTTCCGTTTGCGCCCGCTGCCGCAGCCTCCAAGCCTGCGCCATTCCATGAACGACCTTCCCGAGGACATCTCCCACAATCAGTATGCCGTGCGGTTGAAGAAGCTGGCGGACATGCGCGCGGCGGGCTTCGACCCGTTCCGCGCCAGCGTCGAGCAGACGCACTTCTCGGCCGACGCCATGCAGCTCCACGTCGAGGGCCAGGACTATGCCGTCACGGTCAAGGTCGCCGGCCGGCTCGTGGTCATTCGCGACATGGGCAAGAGCCAGTTCGTCAAGATCCTGGACCAGCAGGGCCAGATCCAGCTCTACCTCAAGAAGGACGTCATCGGCGAGGAGGCCTACGCGGCGTTCAAGAAACTCGACCTCGGTGACATCATCGGCGCGGAAGGCACTCTCTTCAAGACCAAGACTGGCGAGATCACCGTGCGCATCACCCGTTACACCCTCGTGTGCAAGGCGCTGCGCCCGCTGCCGGAAAAATGGCACGGCCTGACCGACGCCGAGCAGGTTTACCGGCAGCGCTACCTCGACCTCATCGTCAACGAGGAGTCGCGGAAGCGCCTGATGCTGCGCAGCCGCATCGTCGCCAGCATCCGGCAGACGCTCGCCCACCGGAAATTTCTCGAGGTGGAGACGCCCGTGCTCGAGGGCGTGGCCGGCGGCGCCGCCGCGCGGCCGTTCACCACGCACCACAACGCGCTCGGCGTGGATTTTTTCCTGCGCATCGCGCTTGAGCTGCGGCTCAAGCGCCTGCTCGTCGGCGGTTACGACCGCGTGTTCGAGATCGGCCGCATCTTCCGCAACGAGGGCATCTCCCGGAAGCACAACCCCGAATTCACCATGCTCGAGGTTTACCAGGCCTACTCGGATTTCCGCGGCATGATGGACCTCATCCAGGGCATCTTCACCGACGTGTGCCGCGATGTGCTCGGCATCTTTGAGATCAGGCACGCCGCCAGCGGGCAAATGATCAACTTCGCCGGCGACTGGCGCGAGGCGCGTTACTTCGACCTGATTGACGAGGCCGTGGGCTCCAAGCTCAGTGCCCTGCGAGGCACCGCCGGTTATAAGACCGCCGCGACCGCCGCCGCGCAGAAACTCGGACTCGAACTTCACGCCGGCTGGGAGGCCTTCGAGATCGTGAACGAGATTTTCTCCAAGAAGATCGAGCCCACGCTCATCCAGCCGACCTTTGTCACGCATTTGCCGAAGGAGCTGTGCCCGCTGGCCAAGCTCAACCAGCAGGATCCCGGTCTGATCGACGTTTTCGAGCTCATCATCGGCGGCATGGAGATCGCGCCGGCCTACTCCGAGCAAAACGACCCGTTCGTGCAGCGCGAGATGCTCGCGGCCCAGGCGGGCGAGGGTCAGCAGAAGATGGACACCGATTTTCTCCTCGCGCTGGAGCACGGCATGCCGCCCGCCGGTGGCATGGGGGTGGGCATCGACCGCCTCTGCATTCTGCTCACCGGCGCCGAGAGCATCCGCGACGTGATTTTGTTTCCATCGCTGCGACCTGCGGAAACAAAAGACTGAAAAGCTGAAAAACTGAGAGCACGGCGGAAAAATTTCAGTCTTTCAGCTTTTCCAGCTTTCAGCCTTTCTCCCACCATGTCTTGGCCAGTCTATCTCGCGCTGAAGCAGCTTTTCCCGTCGGGCCGGCGGGTGCCGTTTTTCACGCTGATCTCCGTGCTGGGGGTCAGCCTGGGCGTGGCCCTGATGCTGGTGACGATGAGCGTCATGGGCGGCTTCGGCCACCAGATCAAAAAGATGATCATCGACACGCAGGGCGAGGTGCAGGTCAGAGCCCGCATGTTGCTCGACAAACCGGAGGCCGCGGCGGTGGAAAAAGTGCTGGCGGCGTCGGCAGCGGTCGAGGCCTTCGCGCCGTATGCGACTGGCATGGTGATGCTGGAGTATCAGAGCCGTCCCGCCTTTCCCGCCGTCCAGGGTTTCAATTACGAGCAGATGAAAAAAGTCGTGCCGCTCGATCATTACCTGACCTCCGGCTCGCTCGACAACCTCGACGACGACTCGGTCGTCCTCAGCTCGCTGCTCGCCAGCTCGCTGGGGGTGAAGGTGGGTGACACCCTCAGCCTCTATTCGCCGCTGGCGCTGGAGCGCGCGAAGCACAACGAGCTGCTGCTGCCGCGCGATGTGCTCGTGGCGGGCATCTTCCACGTCGGCCACCAGCAACTCGACAGCTCCACGGTGCTCTGCTCGCTGCGGCTCATGCAGGATCTCTACGGCCTCGAGCAGCGCGTGCATGGCTACAACGTCCGCCTCAAACCCGGCGCGGACGAATACGCCGCGGCGGCCGCGCTCAATCAAAATCTGCCCGCCGGCACGCGGGCGCTCACCTGGTTCGAGGCCAACGCCGACTTCCAGGCCGTGCTTAGTTTCGAGCGCAACATGATCTTCTTCCTGCTCACGTTCATCATCATCGTGGCGGCGTTCTCCATCACCAGCTCGCTGCTCGTGACGGTCGTGCGCAAGACCCGCGAGATCGGCCTGCTCGGCGCCATGGGCGGCCGGGCGCAACACGTGGCCGCGTGCTTCTGCGTGCAAGGCCTGTTCATCGGCCTGGCCGGCACGGCCGCGGGCCTCGCGCTGGGCTTCACGCTGCTGCATTTCCGCGACAACCTCGTGGGCCTCATCGCCCGGATGACGATGGGCCCGGAGGCGTTCGTGAAGTTCTACCAGTTCAGCTCGCTGCCGGCGCACACGCTGCCGAAGGACGTGGCCATGATAATCATTTTCTCCGTGCTGGCCTCGACCATCGCCGGGCTGATCCCCGCGTGGCGCGCCGCCAAACTGCAACCGGTGGAGGCGCTGCGGTCGGAATAAAGGCTGAAAAGCTGAAAGGCTGAAACAAATCCATCACACTCACCATCCGACCATGTCAGTCCTTCAGCCTTCCAGTCCTTCAGTCCTTTCCGCTGCGGGCCTGCACAAAACCTACCCGAGCGGCGATCGCACGCTTGCGGTGCTGTCGGGCGTGGATTTCGCCATCGAGGCCGGCCAATCCGTCAGCATCCGCGGCGAATCCGGCTCGGGGAAAAGCACGTTGCTCAACATCCTCGCCGGGCTCGACCGGCCCGACCGCGGCGAACTTCACTGGGGCACCGAGACCGCGCATCAGCTCTCGCTCGGCGAACTGACCGCCCGGCGCGGCCGGTTTCTCGGCATGGTGTTCCAGTCCTACTACCTGATTCCCGAGCTTGACGCCTTTGCGAACGTCCTGCTGGGCGCGCGGGTGGTCGGCGCGGTCGGCGCAACCGAGCGCACCCGCGCCACGGCGCTGCTTGAGCGGGTCGGCCTCGCCGAGCGCGGCCACCACCTGCCGGCGCAACTTTCCGGCGGCGAGCGCCAGCGCGTCGCCGTGGCCCGGGCGCTGATGAACCGGCCCAAAGTCATCCTCGCCGACGAGCCAACCGGCAATCTCGACGAGCGCACGGGCGACGAAGTGATCGCCCTGCTGCTCGAGGTCTGCGCCGAGGAAAACGCCGCGCTCGTGCTCGTGACGCACAATCCCGCCCACGCGAAAAAAACGAATCGCCAACTTGCCCTGAAAAACGGACAAATGGGGCATGCCTAAACCCAAGATCAAATGCGGGGTCGTCGGGGTCGGTTCCCTCGGCCAGCACCATGCGCGGATCTATGCCTCGTTGCCCGGCGCCGAACTGACCGGCATTTTCGAGACGAGCGACACGCGCGCGGCGGAGATCTGCGCCAAGCACAACTGCCGCCGCTTCGCCACCCTGGCGGAACTGGGCGAGGCCTGCGACGCGGTCAGCGTCGTCGTGCCGACCGACCAGCACGCGCTCGTGGCGCTGCCGCTGCTCGCCCAGGGTTGCCATCTGCTGATCGAGAAACCGCTGTGCGCAAACCTGGAGGAAGCCGAGCAGGTGCTCGCCGCCGCCCGGCAACACCACTGCCTCGTGCAGGTCGGCCACATCGAGCACTTCAACCCGGTGATGAGCTACCTCGAAAAGCACGCCGGCCACCCGCAATACATCACCACCGAGCGGCTCGCGCCCTACCAGACGCGCGGCACCGAGGTCGGGGTCGTGCTCGACCTGATGATCCACGACATCGGCATCGTGCTGGCGCTGGTGAAATCGCCCATCCGCAGGATCGACAGCGTGGGCATCAACGTGCTGTCCAGGACCGAGGACATCGCCAACGCGCGCATCGAATTTGAGAACGGCTGCGTGGCCAACCTCAGCGCGAGCCGGATGAGCCTGAAGAAAAACCGCGAGGTCCGTGTCTTCCAGGACAACGCCTACCTCTCGCTTGATTTCATGAACCAGAAGGGGCACCTCGTGAAGAAGAGCGACATCATTGCCTACGGCCTGAAACTGAAGATCGGCCTGGCCAAGGCGGGCGAGGACAAGGTGCCGGTGCATGAAATTCCCATCGAGAAGGGCGAGCCGCTCGCCATCGAGCTGGCGCACTTCCTGGAGAGCGTAAGCGAGGCCAAGCAGCCGAAGGTCGGTGGCGCGCTCGGCAAATCGGCGCTCGAAGTGGCCATCACCATCACGGAGCAGATCAGGAAGAATCGGAAATGATGGCCCGCCGGTAAGCACCAAGCACCAACCTCCAAGCTCCAGTGAAGTTTCAAGATTCCAAACACGAACGTTTCTTGGTGATTGAATTTCGGGTTGGTGATTTACTGGATGTTGGAGCTTGGAGCTTGGAGCTTCGGAGCAGGCACGGCTGAATCATGTGCGCGGCGCCCCAACTTCCCTTCGGATTGCCCGACCCCGCCGGCGGGAATGTCGACCTGCTCATCGTTGCCGGCGAGCACTCGGGTGACGAGCACGCGGGCCGCATGCTGCGCGACCTGCTCGCCAAAAGTTCCGGCCTGAAGGTCTGCGCGCTCGGAGGTCCGCGCCTGGCGGCGGCGGGGGCGCAGTTGCTGCGCGACTTGACGGCTACCTCGGCCATGGGTTTTGCCGTGCTGGCGAAAATCTCGCATTACCGCGCCCTGATCGCCGAAGTGGTGCGCTGGGTGGGGGATCACCGGCCGCGGGCGGTGTGCTTTGTCGATTCGTCGGCCTTGAATCTGCGGATCGCCCAAGGCCTGTTTGACCAGGGATTTTCGGCCAAAGCCCGCGGTCCCACCAAGGTCCTCTACTACATCAGCCCGCAAATCTGGGCGTCGCGCGCCGGGCGGCGCTTCGAGATGGCCCGGCACCTTGATGGTCTGGCCACGATTTTTCCGTTTGAACCCGCTTGCTACGCGGACACGAACCTGCCGGTGGAATTCGTGGGGCATCCGTTTGTGGCGCCCGATTACGCGGCCCCGGTGGCCCTTGATCCGGCCGGACCGGTGCTGTTGCTGCCCGGCAGCCGGAAGCAGATCGTGGCCGGCTCGGGCCGGCCGGCCGTCGTGCTTTATCCGGGCCAGGAAATCCTCCGCGTGCTGCAAGGAGCAAATCCACCGGCGAATGTCGCCTTGCGCCAAACCGGGCAGACCGGTGGACCGGTGGCGGCCTCGGCCGTGCTGACCGCCAGCGGCACGATGTCGATGCACTGCGCGCTGGCCGGCATCCCCGGTGCGCTGACCTACCGCACCGATCCGCTGACTTATCTCCTCGGCCGGATGCTGGTGAAAGTGGAGTTCATCGGCATCGCGAACCTGATGCTGAAGGAACCGATGTATCGGGAGTTCATCCAGGGTGCGGCCCGGCCCGAGGCTTTGGCCGGAGAATTGCTTTTGTGTCTGAATGATGCAGGCAAACGGGAGCAAACCCGGGCGCAGGCGCAGCAATTGCGGTCGCTGCTCACCCAGCCGGCCCAGGGCACCGCAGCCGATTGGGTCGCGCGGCAGCTGCGGTGAACCGGAGACAGGCACCATTAATCATCGCACCCGGCACGCATTTTTGCTCTCGTAGCAGCGCATGGCTGACCCTTCTGCTCTCCTCCCCGGCCGCCCACGCCGCCGGCTGATACCCCTGTTGGTGTTCCTCGTCGGATGTCTGGTGTCGGTCACGGTGTGGTGGGCGGTGCAACGTGATGTGTCGCGCGCGGATCAGGCGCGTTTCGCGCGACAATCCGAGCGACTGGCGAACCTGATCAGCGCGCGGTTTGAATCGGCCAACAAGTTGCTTTACGGAGCCCGGGCCCACGCCTTGGGCAGCGAACACGTGACGGCCCGGGAATGGTCGGTCTATTTCGATTATCTCAAGACGCACTTTGACTATGGCGTAGTGGGGCTGGGCTACGTGGCGCGGGTGCATCGGACCGACCTCGACGCGTTTGAGGCGCGGATACGCGCGGAGGGTGTGCCGGATTTCAAGGTGGATCGCAGCAGCAACAATGAATGGCTTTATGTGGTCACGAGCATCGAGCCCCGCGGACAAAACACCGCCGTGCTGGGGCTGGACCTGGGCGCGGGCACGACCCGGCGGGCGGCGGCCGAGACGGCGGCGCGGGAAGACGGCTTGTCGCTCTCGCGGCGCATCCGCCTGAATTATTCCGGCCGGGAGGAGCCCGGCTTCCTGCTCTTCCTGCCGGTTTACCGGAATGGCGCGCACCTCGACAGCGAGGAGCAACGGCTGGCCGCTCTTGTCGGTTGGGTCTATGCGCCCATCCGCGTGGATGAGCTGCTGGCGGGGGCCAGCAACGAGGCGGCCGTGCAGTTGGATTTCGAAGTCTATGAATCTGAAGGCAAGGGGCTGAGCCTTGACCGGCTCATTCACGATGAGGATGGGCATATCTCCCATGCCCCGGGCGGGGTCGTGGCGCCTCGCAAGTTCATGCGGTCCCAGGCGCTCAGTCTTTACGGCCGGCAATGGACGTTGCAAACCAGCGAAAGGCCGGATTTTCACGCAGTCGGCAACACCTGGCTGTCTTGGGGAGTGCTCGGCGTCGGTTTGTTCACCGCCTTGGTTGCCACCTTGGGTGCCTCCGTGCTGGTTAACTCCGAGGGGCGCGCACTCAAACTGGCCGGGCAGATTACAACCAACCTGCGCGCGATCGAGGCGGAGTCGCGCCGCCTCGCCTTGGTGGCCAGGCACACGTCCAATGCGGTGGGTTTGGCTGATGCCAGGGGCAAGATCGTGTGGCTGAACGAGGGCTTCACCCGTTTGTTAGGCTACACGATGGACGAGGCGCGGGGCAAATTCGGGCCGTTCCTGATCAAGGGCCCGAAGACCAGCAATCGCACCCTGGCCCGGATCGCGCGCGAGGCCCAGGCGGGCCGCGAGAGCCGCGGGGAAATCCTCAACCGCACCAAGGACGGCCGCGAAATCTGGTGCGAATACGAGATCCAGCCCTTGCGTGATGAGCGCGGCGTGTTGACCGGATACATGTCGATCATGCTCGACATCACCGCGCGGAAGAAAGCCGAGGCCGAACTGACCCGGCAGGGAACCCTGCTGCGCTTCATCCTCAACTCCCTGCCCATTGGCGTGAGCTGGACTTCCTATCGCCAGGGGGAGGAGACGTGGGTCAACGACGCCGTGCTGCGGATCACCGGATTGCCGCGGACCGAGGCCGAGCAGGCGGGCAATTATGAAACCATCACCCACCCGGAGGATTGGGCCCGGCAGGCCGCCGAGTATGACCGGCTGCGCCGGGGGGAAATCGACAGCTTCAGTCTGGAAAAACGCTACCAATGTCGCGACGGCCGGGAGGTCAGCGTGCTCCTGTTGGTGCAGATCTTCCGGGGGGCCGACGGCCGGATCGAGCAGGAAGTCGCGGCGGTCGTGGACATCTCCGAGCTGAAGCAGATCCAACGGCAGCTCGAGGCCGCGAAAGAGGCGGCGGAGGATTTGAACCGCAAACTCGAAACGGCCATCGATCACGCCCAGCAGGCGGCGGTCCAGGCCAACCTCGCCAATATCGCGAAAAGCCAGTTTCTCGCCATGATGAGCCATGAGATCCGCACACCGATGAACGGAGTGATCGGCATGACCAGCCTGCTCCTCGACACGCCGCTGAACGCCGAACAGCGGGACTATGTGGAGACGGTCCGGGTCAGTGGCGACGCCCTGCTGACGATCATCAACGACATCCTCGATTTTTCCAAAATCGAGTCCGGCCACCTGGAATTGGAGCAGGCGCCGTTCATCCTGCGCGAGGTCATCGAGGGGGCGCTTGACCTCATGGCCGGCAAGGCCGCCGAGAAGCGGATTGACCTGCTCTACGAAATCGCCGACGCCGTGCCGGGCATGGTCGAGGGGGACTCGACCCGGTTGCGGCAGGTGCTGGTCAACCTGCTGGGCAACGCGCTCAAATTCACCGAGCGCGGCGAGGTGATCCTCGCCACCCACCCCGTGGCCACTTTGGAGGGGCAGGTCGAGTTGCAGTTCGATGTGCGCGACACCGGCATCGGCATCCCGCCGGAGGGCATGGAGCGGCTGTTCAAATCCTTCAGCCAGGTCGACAGCTCGACCGCCCGCCGCTACGGCGCGGATCTGGGTGACCAGCACCGTGGGCAAGGGCTCGACTTTCAGCTTCACCATTCGCGTGCAGTCCATCGCGGTGAAACCCGTTTTGTTCCAGCCGGCGGTGATCCGGCTGGATGGCCTGAAAGTGCTGATCCTTGACGACAATCTCACCAATTGCCGCATCCTCAAGACATTGACCGAAAAGTGGGGGCTGCAACCGCAGGTCTGTCACGACGGCACCGAAGCATTGCAACTGCTCGCGAAAGGTGTGCCGCTCGATCTCGGCATCATCGATATGCACATGCCCGGCATGGATGGCGCCACCTTCGCCCGCGAGGCCCGCCGGTCGCGCCCGGCCAGTGAGCTGCCTTTTGTGCTGCTTTCCTCTATCTGACGGCTGGGGGCGGAGCCCGAAGCCGGTTTGTTCCAGGCCAGTCTCGTCAAATCACCGTGGTGCAAAAACAACGCGGCGGCCCGGCGGCGGACGGGAAAACCGTCGCGCCGGCGGCTCCGGTGATCACGCCACGAGCAGAGAGGTTGCTGCTCGCCGAGGACAATGTCGTGAACCAGAAGGTTGCGCTGGCCTTGCTGCATAAACTCGGTTTCCGCGCCGACCTGGCGGCCAACGGCCTCGAGGTGCTCGCCGCGGTGGAGCGCCAACCCTACGACGTGATTCTCATGGACGTGCAGATGCCGGAGATGGACGGCCTCGAGGCCGCGCGGCGGCTCGGACAGCTGCACTCCGGCTCGTCCCGCCGCCCGTGGATCATCGCCGTCACGGCGAACGCCATGCAGGGTGATCGCGAGCAGTGCCTCGCCGCCGGCATGGATGACTACATCAGCAAACCGATCAAGTCCGACGATCTGCTCGCCGCCATCATGCGGTCGCGCCACCGCGGCTAGCCCGAATATTTCACACACGCCTATGCCGAACCGACACACCCCGGCGCTCGGATTTCAAACGCACGCTGCCGAAGTCCCCTCTATCAAGAGGGGTGCCCGACAGGGCGGGGTGTGTTGCATCAGATCTGGGTATGAAATATGCGGGTTAGCGGCTCATCCGGCCTGTCCGCCTTAGCCTTGGCGACGGCGGAAGGGTTCGCCCCACCCTTATTGTTTCACCGCCGGGCTTGCCGTGCCCAGCCTCGGGCTCCAAGTTGCGGTCATGTCCTCGCTGCCCATCGACCGCGCCCTCCTGTGGCTCGGCGCCCTGCTCTACCTCGCCGGCTTTCTCACCGGTCTGGTCGGGTTGTCCCGGCGGCAACCCGCCGCCGGCTCACGCCCGCTGCTCAACGCGCTCCTGGTCGGCGGCTGGATTTGCCAGATGGCGGGCCTCTACGTGCGCGGCCGGGCCGTGGGTGGCTGTCCGCTGGGCAACACCTTCGAGATCGTCCAGTTTGTCGCGTGGTCGGCGATGGTGCTGTATTTCTTCGTCGGCCCCATCTTCCGCGGCAGTCTGCTCGGCTTGTTCACCGCCGGCTATGCGGCCTCGCTGGCCATCATCTCGCTCCTCATCCCGCCGTGGGACGCCACGCACGGGCAGAAAATTTTCGGCAACAACCCGTGGATCGAACTGCACGCCGCGCTCGCGGTGTTCAGCTACGGCGTGTTCGGGCTGCTGGCCCTGACCTCGCTCATGCACCTGCTCCAAAACTGGAGCCTGAAGCACAAGCGGCTCAACGGCCTGTTCTGGTTCCTCCCCTCGGTGGTCCAGCTCGACCAGATCAACTTCCGCCTGCTGGCGCTGGGCGTGCTGCTGCTGACCTTCTCGCTCGGGGTTGGCGCCGCGTGGTGGGTGCGCGACACAGCCTCGGTGGACTGGCCCAAACTCACCGTGACCCTCGGCGTTTGGTTCGTCTACCTGGTGGTCTGGCTGCTGCGCTGGCGGACAAAACTCGTGGCCGTGCGTTTCGCGTGGGTGTGTCTCGTGATGTTCCTTATCGCGCTGCTTTCGCTCGGGCCGGTGAACTCCAGCCGGCCCCACCAGGGCATCCCCACCCCGGAACGCTGACCGATGGATTCCACCTCGTCCGTCCTGTTTCTCCTCGGTGCCAGCCACCATACCGCGCCGCTCGCGGTCCGCGAAAAACTCGCGCTGGACGAGACCCGCGCCGCCGCCCTCGCCACCCGGTTGCAGGCGACGCCCGGGGTGCGCGAGTTCGCGCTGCTCAACACCTGCAACCGCGTCGAGGTCTACGGCGTGGCGGCCAGCCTGGAATCGCTCGCCCATCTGCGCGCGGCGCTGGCGGAAACGACGGGTTGCGTTCCGGCCGAATTGGACGGCGTCCTGCACCTGCGGCAAAATCACGAGGCGGTCGGCCATCTCTTCGCCGTGGCCGCGGGCCTCGATTCGCAGCTCGTCGGCGAGACGGAAATCCTCGGCCAGGTGAAGGCGGCTTACGACCAGGCGCTGGCCCGGCGCTGGACGGGTCCGGTGCTCAACCGCGTTTTCCAAAAAACCTTCCAGACGGCCAAGCACATCCGCACGCACACCGCCATCGGCGCCGGCCAGATCAGTGTCGCCAACGTGGCGGTCGACCTGGCCGGGCGCATCTTCGGCGAGCTCGCCACGACGCGGGTCCTCGTCGTCGGCGCCGGCGAGATCGGCTTGAAAACCGTGCAGGCCTTCCAGAGCCGCGGCGCCACCTCGATCACGGTCGCCAGCCGCACGCTCGCCAGGGCCGAGGACGCCGCGGCGACCGCCGGCGGCTGGGCCGCGAGTCTGGCCGAACTGCCCGAGCTGCTGGCCGCGGCGGATATCGTCACCGGCTCCACGGCCGCTCCCGGCTTCGTGCTGACGCGGGAGCTGGTGGCCGCGGCCATGAAGCGCCGGGCCGCGCGCCCGCTGTTCCTGATCGATCTCGCCTTGCCCCGCGACATCGATCCCGCCGCCGCCGCGCTGCCCAACGTGTTTCTCTACAACCTCGACGACCTCGCCGGGATCGCGCGGGAGAACCTCGCGTTGCGCGAGGCCGAGGCGGCGAAAGGCCGCGCCATCGTCGCCGAGCGGAGCGCGGCGCTGTGGCCGCAGGTCGCACGCACGCTCAACCCGAACGCGGGGTGAGGGCACCCCGCCTCCACTTACGGGAACAAACCCGCTGGTCCTAGCCCGCATATTTCATACCCAGATCTGATGCAACACACCCCGCCCTGTCGGGCACCCCTCTTGATAGAGGGGACTTCGGCTGCGTGGATATCAATCCCCTCTATGAAGAGGGGTGGCGCGTAGCGCCGGGGTGGGTGGTATATTTGCAACCTGCCGATCAAATAACGGCGCTCATGGAGCGCCGCTACAGTTGCTTCCGTCTTGGCGCTATGCCGCCGACCGGCATGTTTGCCGATGTGAATCCCGTCTTCGATCCCCAGCCCGTTTTGCTCGAGGGCCGTCATGTGCGGCTGGAACCGCTGGAGCGCCGGCACCTGCCGGCCCTGGTCGCGGCCGCGCAGGAGCCGGAAGTTTTCCGGTATTTTGTCACGCCGCCGCTCGGCGACGAGGCGGAGATGACCAAATGGCTGGAAGAGCGCCTGAGCGGGCAGGCGGCGGGCGCCGAAGTGGCTTGGGCCACCGTGCGCGTGACCGACAACCGGCTGGTTGGTGCGACCACTTTTCTCGACCTCCGGCGCGCCAACCGCGGGCTGGAAATCGGCAACACCTGGCTGGCGAAGGAGGCGCAGCGCACGCCCATCAACACCGAGGCGAAACTGCTGCAGTTAACCCACGCTTTTGAAAAACTCGGCGCCTGGCGCGTGCAATTGAAGACCGACGAGTGCAACGCCCGGTCCCGCGCGGCCATCGCCCGGCTCGGCTGCACCTTTGAGGGCATCTTGCGCAAATATCAGGCGCGCTACGACGGCTACGTGCGCAACACCGCCCTCTACAGCCTCATCGCCGAGGACTGGCCGGCCGTGAAAGCCCGACTCACGGCGAAGCTCGAACCCTAGGCCGGACGCCGGGCGGCGCTGAACCGGGACTGAGAGGGAACGGGCTTGCGGCCTATTGCCGCGCCGTATTACATTCCGCCAACCCCAAACCATGATGAAAGAACTACGTAACCGCCTCATCGGCGCTTTGCTTGCGGCCGGCTTTGTGGCCGCCGCTGCTTTCGCCCAGCAACCTGCCCCGCGTAGCTACTCCAGCTACTTCTTCTTCGGCGACAGCCTCACCGACAATGGCAACTTGTTCGCCGCCACCGGCAGCCCGCCGCCACCCTATTTCCAGGGCCGGGTCTCCAACGGCCCGACCTACGCCGAATACCTGCGGCCCGGGCTGGCGCCGACCCTCACCGCGGCCGCCAGTGTGAGGACCAACCTCAACTTCGCCTTCGCGGGCGCGACCGCCACCCCCGGCGTCACCTCGCCTCCGAACATCGGCATGCAGATCGGACTTTACCAACTGCGGGCCATTACCGCCGGCCAAAACGACATGTTTGTCGTCCTGGCCGGGGCCAACGACCTCCTGAACACCGTGGCCAATCCCGCGACCCAGAACGGCCCCGCGCTCACGGCCATGGGCAATACGGCCGCGCAGGCCGTCAGCGGCCATGTGCAGACCCTGCTCGGACTCGGCGCCAGGAACATGGTCGTCCTGAATTTGCCGAACATCGCCAACACCCCGCGCTTCATCACCGGTTCCGGGGCTCCGGCCCGCAGCCTCATCGAGGTGGGCTCCTTGGCTTTCAACACCGAGCTCCGCAGCCGGCTGGGCGCCCTGAGCATTGGTTCCGGGGTCAACGTCACGCTCTTCGACCTGGCCTCGGTCTTCGATCTCATCCGCCGCAACCCGGCCCACTTCGGCTTCACCGTCACCACCCAGGAATATCTCGGCATTCTCCAGGCCGGGGGCAACCCGGGCGATATCAACGGCTACATGTTCTTTGATGGCATCCATCCCACCACCAAGACCCACCAGATTCTTTCCCTCGCGCTGGTCGAGGCGATGAATCCCGAATTCGCCTTCGGCCATGCCGGCGTGCAGGGCACGGCCCTGCTCGCCGCCGCGGATCTGCAGGCCGATGCCATCGCTGCGCGGCTCTCCCAGCTCCACGGCCGCGCCGCGCGCCAGCGGGCCGAGGGGTTTGCCAGCTATGATTATGCGGACGGCGCGCGCGATCGCAGCGGCTACCGCAATGGATTCAGCTATTCCAGTTCGCTGGCCACCGCCGGCGTCGATCGGTCGCTGGGCGATAATTGGATCGTGGGCCTCAGCATCAGCCAGGGTCGCACGAAAGTGACCCACGACGCGGCGGCGGGCGGTTTCAAAATGCAGGGTGAAACCGGCACCTTGTTCGCCGCCTTGCATGACCTGGGCATGTTCTCGTTCGAGGGCACGATCACCTACGGCGCGCACAACCTGCGCGATATCCGCCGCACCACTTCGCTCGGATTCCAGACGAACGGTCAGGCCGACAGCCGCTATTGGGGCGGTTCCATCCGCATGTTGAGCGACCTGAAATGGGCGGGGGTCAGCCTCAAGCCCTTTCTCGGCCTGCGCTACCTCGACGCCAGGATCGACACCTATAACGAGTCGGGTGTCGCCGGCCTGAACATGATCTATCGCGATCAGACCGCCGAATCCTCCGTCTGGCAGCTGGGGGTCTCCGCCGACTGGGAATGCAGCGTCGCGGACAGACCGCTGAAATTCAATTTCTCCGCGGTGGGCCAGGGCGAGCTGCACGCGGAGGACCGCCAGATCTCCGGCCGCCTGCACGACACCTTCGTGTCCAACGACGCCATGGTTGCCGTCGAGGATGGCCTCGGCGACACAAGAACTGGGGCTGGTCGCTCGGCTACACCGCGGAAATGCGGGACGACGGCGACACCGGCAGCCGCTTCGGCGTTTCCCTGCACTCGGGATTCTGACCGACCGGCAGTTTAGCCTTCCGCCAAGGCCGCGCTATCAGCGCGGCCTTGTTCTTTGCGGGCCACCCAGAAACGGCAGTTGTCGGAGAAATTGCGCACTTTCGGCGTCTCGCTGGCCAGCTCGTTGCGGGTGGAGTCATGCACGTGGGTCCAGCCGGTCGCGGCCAGATCCGCCAACACTTCGTTGCGATCCGGCAGGTGCATGAAGGTGTTGCCATTGTGGTCGGTGAAGTAGCGGTCACCGAACTCCACGAGCCGGCGGTTCTGCTCTCCCTTGGCCCAGCGCTCGGCCTCCATCGCCCATTCCTTCAGGTCAGCGGGATCCTCGCGGTCGTGCGTGGTGAAGATGAAGGGCGCGCCGCACCGGGCGAGCCGGTGCAGCCCCCGCAACGCCTGGCGGCGGTTCTCGCGGCCGGGAATCTGCATCAGGCCGTTGAACAGGAAGAGCACGCCGTCAAACGGTTGGTAGTCTATTAGACTACCAAGGGCCAGTTGGGTCGCGTCGGCCTGGAGGAAGTTCAGGCCGGTGATGCCCTGCTCCCGGGCGAGGTTCTCCGCCTGATCGAGCAGCTCGGAGGAAAAGTCGAAGCCGGTGATGCGCCGGTAGCCTTGGTGCCAGAGCCCGACGGCCACGCGACCCGCGCCGCAGCCGGCCTCCAGCAGGCGCGCCTGCTGGTCGGGGAGGTATTGCTCGATCAGGCGCAGCTCGGATTTCCAGAGTCCGATGAAATGCGCGGCCCGCGTGTAGTGGAGCACGGTGTTGATGCTGTTGTAGTCATCGCGCACCGTGTCGCCCGTGATCTTGGCTATCGAATCACACATAGACCAACAGTCCTGTCATTCTGAACGAAGTGAAGAATCCACGGCAACGAGCCTGATATCATGTTCGAACACATGGATCCTTCGCTGCGCTCAGGATGACAATCAAGATTTCCTCCGCCATGTCGCGATGAACATGCCGTTGGCGTTGAGTTCGTGCGGCCAGAGTGTTTGCGCGGAAACGGGCTCCAACCCGGGATGCGCGACCGTGAAGGCCGCGGCGACGGCGGTTGTCTCGGCGCGGGTGAGGGTGCAGACAGCGTAAATCAAACGGCCGCCGGGCTTGAGCGAGCCGGCGACATGGTCGAGCAGCTGCGCCTGCACGGCGGCGAGTTCATGGACATCCTTGGGGGCCGTCGTCCAGCGCGCGTGCGGGTTGCGCTGCCAGGTGCCGATGCCGGTGCAGGGCGCGTCCACGAGGATGCCGTCGAACTTGGTTTTCGTCGGCAGCCTGGTGCCGCCTTCCCATTGCGCGGCGCGAAAGTTGAAGACTTGGGCGCGGGCCGCGCGCGCCTTGAGTTTGCCCAGCCGGCGCAGCGAGCGGTCGCTGGCCCAGAGCAGGCCCTTGTTCCGCATCAGGTCGGAGAGATGCATGGTCTTGCCGCCCTCGCCGGCGCAGGCATCCCACCACGTCTCACCCGGTTTGGGTCCGGCGGCGAGGCCGACCAGCTGCGACGCCAGGTCTTGGATTTCGAATTCACCGGCTTGGAATTCCGGCGTGCGGTAAAGATCGGTGATGCCGGTGTAATGCAGGGCGTCGGGCGATTGCGGGGCCGCCATGCACTGGCCGAGCCTTTTGGCCAGTGCGGCGCCGGTGCCGGCTTTGGCGCGAATCCAGAGCGCGGGCTCGCGTTGCAACTGGCCCAGCCACGCCGCCGGCAGAGCGTCCATCTCATCCTTGAGCCAGTCCGGCACGGCCTTCGCCGCGAGGGCTTCCGGTTTGAAGCTGGCGGGGTTGGTGTCGAAGCGCCTTTGCAGCTCAAGGGCGGCGGCGAGTTGTTTTTGGGCCGAGTCGTTTTCGTCGAGCCAGCGCCACCAGCGGTAATGGGTGAACACCGCCCGGCTGATGCCCCGGCGCTCGGCGGGCGCGGTGAAATGCCGGTGCTGGGTCAGCGACTCGCGCAGCGCCTGGTCGGCCGGCGTGCCGGCCTGCACCAGTTTGAGGATGCGGGCGGCGTTATTGAGGATGCTTGATTCGGCCATGATCAGCCGCGGTTGCTCCATCTGCGTTGTTCCTTCAGCTCCAGGCGGCGGGCCTCGATCTGGGTGCCGGCGACGGCGGGGTGCGCGCGCAATTCCTGAAAGACGGCGGGCGACACCCGCCAGTTGAGGCTCGGCGCGGTCTCGGCGATGGGCGCGGCGCGGCCCGCAAAGACAAACGCCAGCTCGACGCGCGTCTCACCGCCGGAGGCGTTGATCGCCGCGCGGAGTTTCTGAAGAAAGTCGGGCAGCTCGGGGTGCTCGGGCCGGAGGAGCCAGGTGACCTTGCGCACGGCGCCGGGCAGGTAGGCGTCGAGCGGGTAACACTCCTTCACGTTGAGACGCGCGCCGTCGGTGCCGCGCATGACCGTGCCGAGGATCACGACGGGCTGGTTTTCGCCGAGACTCTTGCCGTGGTTTTCAAACGCCTCGGCATACATGTTCACCGAAAGGGCGGCGCGCTTGCTCGCGAGGGTGAAGAAGGCCCAGGGCCGGTTGTCTTTCCGCGAAAGTTTCTTGGTGATGCCGCTGACCATGCCGCAAAGGCGGAACTCGATACGGTCGCCCTCGGCCAGCACCTGCTCCTCCGAGTGGGTGGTGATGGCCTCGGCGAGTCCGGCATAGGCGTTCATCGGGTGGCCGGAAATGTAGAATCCAAGCAGCTCCTTCTCAAATTGCAGCCGCTCGGCGGAGGTGAAGTCGGCATGGCGGCTGGAACCATTGCGGGGTGGGGGCACCCCGCCCACATCGGCCGGGGCTTCTTCGAGCGTATCGAGGAAGGAGTGTTGGCCGGCCGCGACATCGCGCTGGCGCGCGGCGACGGAGGCCAGCGCCTCGTCGATCTGCGCGAAAAGCACACCGCGTTTCTCACCGGCGAAGTCGAAGGCACCCGTTTTCACCAGGTGTTCCAGCACGCGCTTGTTGATGGCGCGGCCGTCAACCCGGGCGGTGAGGTCGAGGAAATCCTTGTAGGGGCCGTTTTTCTCGCGCTCCTCGATGATCTTCTGCGCGGCGGCCTCGCCCACGCCCTTGATGGCGCCGAGGCCGAAGCGGATCTTGTCGCCGACCGGCGTGAAATTTTCGCGCGACTCGTTGATGTCGGGGCCGAGCACCTGCAGGCCCATGGCCCCGCACTCGGCGACGAAGTGCGCGACTTTTTCCGAGTTGCCAAGTTCGTTGGCCAGCACGGCGGCCATGAACTGCACCGGGTAGTTGGCCTTCAGGTAGCCGGTGCGGTAGCTGAGGAGGGCGTAGGCGGCGGAGTGGGATTTGTTGAAGCCGTAGCCGGCGAATTTTTCCAGCAAGGCGAAGATCTCCAGCGCCTTCTTCTCCATGATGCGGTTGGTCTGCAGCGCGCCCATGACGAAGACACTGCGCTGCTGCTCCATCTCCTCGGCGTTCTTTTTGCCCATGGCGCGGCGCAGCACGTCGGCGCCGCCGAGCGTGTAGCCGGCGATGCGGCGCGCGGCTTCCATGACCTGCTCCTGGTAGACCATGATGCCGTAGGTCTCGCGGCAAACCTCCTCGAGCAACGGGTGCGGATATTCGACGGTCGCGGGATCCTTTTTGCCGCGGATGTATTGCGGGATGAGGTCCATCGGGCCGGGGCGGTAGAGCGCGATGAGGGCGATGATCTCCTCGATGGAATTGATGCTGAGCTGGCGGCAGAGCGCCTGCATGCCGCCGGATTCC
>LNEH01000173.1 GCA_001464505.1 Verrucomicrobia bacterium Ga0077533 | reverse complement strand
CCGAGGAAGTCCATCTTGAGGAGCCCGAGCCTCTGCACCGGGTCCATCGCATACTGCGTGGTGATGTCGCCCTCCTGCAAGGTCAGCGGCACAAAGTCGCTGAGCGGCCGGTCGGCGATGATGATGCCGGCGGCGTGCTTGCCGGAGTTTCGCACCATGCCCTCCAGCACCAGCGCCTGCTCGATGATCTGCTTCGTGGCGGGGCTGGCGGCGATGGCGTCGCGGAGCTCGGCGGATTTGTCGATGGCGGTCTGGAGCCCGATGTTGAGCTCGTCGGGGATCATCTTGGCGAGCCGGTCGGCCTCGGCGTAGGGGAGGTTATGCACGCGCGCCACGTCGCGGATGACGGCCTTGGCGCCGAGCGTGCCGAAGGTGACGATGTTGGCGACGCACTCGCGGCCGTATTTGTCGCGGACGTATTGGATGACCTCGTCGCGGCGGCGCATGCAGAAGTCGATGTCGAAGTCCGGCGGCGAGACGCGCTCGGGGTTGAGGAAGCGTTCGAAGAGCAGGCCGAAGCGCAGCGGCTCGATGTCGGTGATGCCCAGCACGTAGGCGACCAGCGAACCGGCGCCCGAGCCGCGGCCGGGGCCGACGGGGATGCCGTGCTGTTTCGCCCACGCGATGAAATCCCAGACAATGAGGAAGTAGTCGACGAAGCCGGTCTTGGCGATGATGCCGAGCTCGTAGTCGAGACGCTCGACGAGCGTTTGGGCGAGTGCGGTGTCCCCGGCCTTGGCGGGCTTGGCGTAGTCCACGCCGTAGCGTTGCTGCAGGCCGTCCACGCAAAGTCCCTTCAGGTAGCCGGGTTTGTCGGTCTTGATCTCGGGCGGCAGCGGATACTTAGGGTAGCGGTTTTCGCCGAACTGCAGGGTGAGGTCGCACATCTCGGCGACGGCCGACGTATTGGTGACGGCTTCGGGCACCTCGGCGAAGACCCGCTGCATCTCCTCGCGGCTTTTCAAGTAGAATTGCGGCGTGTCGAAGCGCATGCGGTCGGCGTCCTCGAGCTTGGCGCCGGTCTGGATGCAGAGCATCGTGTCGTGCGGCGAGGCGTCGCTGGCGTTGACGTAATGGACGTCGTTCGTGACGACGACCTTGAGCCGGAACTCCTCGGCGAGCTTGAGAAGCAGGGGGGCGATGCGGCGCTGTTCCGGAATGCCGTGGTCCTGCAGCTCGATGATGAAATTCTCGCGACCGAACATATCCACGAAGCGACCGGTGGCCTTGCGGGCGTCCTCCCAGCGGTTTTGCAGCAGCATCTGCGGCACGAGCGCGGCGAGGCAGCCGCTGAAGGCGATGAGGCCGCCGGCGTGCGCGGCGAGCGTGTCGAGGTCGGTGCGCGGCTTGTAGTAGAAGCCCTGGAGGTGGGCGTCGGAGACCAGCTTGAGCAGGTTGGCGTAGCCCTGCGCGTTTTTCGCGAGCAGGCCCATGTGGTAACGGCTTTTCTCGCCTTCGGCCCGGGCGGTCTTGTCCAGCCGCGAGCCCTCGACGAGGTAGATTTCGCAGCCCACCAGCGGCTTCACGCCCTTGGCCTTGGCGGCGAGGAAGAAGTCGATCGCGCCGAAGAGCACGCCGTGGTCGGTGAGCGCGACGGAGGTCTGGCCCAGTTCGGCCACGCGGTCGATCAGACGGTCGATGCGGCAGGCGCCGTCCAGCAGGCTGTAGTCGCTATGGACATGCAGATGGACGAAATTTTGGCCGGCGGAACCCACGATTGGTGATGGGAAGGCGGTGGGTAGGCTCCCGCAAGCCGAAAGCCTAGCACCGGCTTCCAAACTGTCTTGTCATTCTGAACGAAGTGAAGAATCCACGGCATCGAGCATGATATTAGCGGCGAACGCTTGGATTCGCTGCGCTCAGAATGACCGGAGGCGGTGGTTGGCTGGTTTGCGGGCGCTCCGTAAAGTTGCACGCCGGCGGAGTTTAGCTTGGATTGCCGCTACCAGCCCATCCGCCAGCGCCTAGGTCACAGCGTGATGAACCCGGCCTGACCGAGCTGAGTTCAAAATTGGGGTTGACGGTGGCCGGAGCGGCTGGCTTCGTGCTCGTTTTCGCCAACACCAACCTGTCCCTTTCCCATGTCTATTGAGATCAAGATGCGCAAGAACGAGCCGATCGACCGTGCGCTGCGCCGCATGAAGAAGAAGCTCGAGCGCGAGAACATCATCAAGGATGTCCGCATGAAGCGCTACGCCGAGAAGCCCTCGGAGCGCCGCCGCCGCAAGGACAAGGTCATGGCCTTCACCGCCATGTTGCGCCGCCGCTACGCCGAGTAAGCCGCCTCTCCCTCCTTCTCTTTGACCGGCCGGATTTCCTCGGATGTCCGGCCGGTTTGCTTGGCCAGTATTTCGCTGTAGCGGCGCTCTATGACCGCCGACGCTTGGAAACGGCGCTCGCAGAGCGCCGCTACAGGATCAGGCGCGCCAAGCCCCCGGCTTGATTTCACTCCCGCCTCCTGTCCTAGTGGCCACCGTCGCATGAAGCCGAGCCTCGCCCTTTCCACCTGCTGGTGCTCGCACCGGCATCAGGACGGCTATGCGATGCTGCGGGAGATGGCGGGCCTCGGTTTTGAGTGGGCCGAGCTGAGCCACGGCATCCGGATCACCTTGGTGCCGGGCATCCTGAAGGCGGTCGAGGAGGGCGTCATCAAGATCGCCTCCTGCCACAATTTCTGCCCGTTGCCCGCCGGCGTCATGCACGCCGCGCCCAACCTCTACCTGCCGTCGTCGGCCGACGCCCGCGAGCGCGACCAATGGCTGCGTCACAGCAAACGCACCATTGACTTCGCCCACCAGGTGAAGGCGACGAAGGTCGTTCTGCATCTCGGTTCGGTCGAGTTCTTCTGGTTCAACCCGGCGGGCAAGGTGGAAGCCCACCTCGCGGCTCATCCCGCAGCCAACCTGTCCGCCGACGCCACCTACCAGCAGCTGCTGGCCAAATCCCTCGCCAAGCTGAAGGCGCGGATGCCGGCCTACTGGGACAACACCAAGGCCGGACTCGTTCAGCTGCTGCCCTATGCCGAGGAGAAGGGCGTGCTGCTGGGGTTCGAGAACCGCGAGAAGTTTGAGGAGTTGCCCCTCGATGCCGACCATCCCGATCTGATCGCCTTCATGGCCAAACCCAATGCCTGCGGCTACTGGCACGACACCGGCCACGCCCAGATCAAGCAGCACATGGGTCTGCTCAACCACCGCGAGCACCTCGAAAAAAACGCCCCCCACGCCATCGGCTTCCATCTGCACGACGTCAGCGCCGAGGGCCGCGACCACCACGCCATCGGCTCCGGCAAGATCGATTTTGAGATGGTCAGCAGTTTCTGGCGGCCCGAGCACACGCTTGTCATCGAGCTCAGCCCGCGCCTTACCCCCGAGGAAGTGTTGTCGTCCAAGCAGCGCGTCGAGCAGCTGGTCGCGAAGCGGTTTTTGGGGTAGGCCGCGCGACACGCCGCCCGGCGAGTGACTTGACACCCCGGCCCAACTGAGCCTCTTTGAGCCCATGGCCACCACCCTCCTTCGCACCCGGGTTGACGCCCGTCGCGCCGCCGCCGCCAAGAAAATCCTCGCCAGCCTCGGCCTCGACGCCACCACTGCGGTCAACATGCTCTTCGCCCAGGTCATCGCCCGGCGCGGGTTGCCTTTCGCCGTGCAGGAAGATGGCGATGCCTATGCTCGGACCGAATACGGCCTCACTCCCGCCGAGATGGGTGCCGCCGCCAAGCGCATCCGCCTGAGCATCGCTCGCGAACGCAAAGCGGGCACCATTCGCCCGGTGAAGTCGGCTGATGATCTCCTTTGACTCCTCGGCGCGCTTTCGCGCCTGCCTCAAAAAGGAAGGCTTGGACCGTCATGCGGTGTTTGCCGCCATGCAACTAGCCGCCGGAGCTTGGGGGCAACCTCACTTGCATAGTGGGCGAGGGATACGCCGACTTGCCGGTGGAGCTTACGAGTGCCGTCTGGATCGCGACACTCGCCTGCTCTTTTTTCTCGAGTCCGGTAATCTCCTCTTCGACTTCGCGGGCAACCACGATCAAGTGCAGGCCTACCTGAAGAACCGGCGATGAGCCCGCGCCTCACCCCCGAGGAAGTGTTGTCGTCCAGGCAGCGGGTGGAGGAGCTCGTCGCCGCACGGTTCGGGCGCTAGAGCAGTTTAAGTTGAGTTGTAGCCGCTGGAAAAGGTGGAGCGTGCTGACCTCAGCGCGCTTGCCTTGGAAAACGCCCTGAGGTCAGGGCGTTCCACCCAAAATCTGGCTACACTATTATTTTAAACTGCTCTAGAGGCTTCAGAGAATTTCTGGGGGCGTGTTTCAAACCCTGTGGGAGGGGGCTTTACGCCCCGACACTGCCTGTGGTGTCGCCATCCAGTCGCGGCATAAAGCCGCTCCCACATCTTTTGCAAGCACCCCCCCGGCTTCTAGCCTAACCCGGATATTTCACACGGGGATTGATTTAACGGGAATCGGGCGGCTTTGCGGGGATTATTCCGCAAAGTCGGGGCGGTGGGGGGCAAAGCGGGGCGGCACCGGCGATGCGCGGGACAGAAGTTTTCTTTTTTGCGGAGCGGGCCATGCTCCCGCAGGCCGGGCACTGGGTGGGTGCCGGTTCTGGTCGGGATCGGGCCAAAACGTCAGCCCGGGGCTGGACACAAGCGGCGCCAGGCGTGGGCGAAGAGCGCCTGCACCGGGGCGGATTCGGCCAGGCGCACGCGGAGGCGGCGGACCGAGACCTCCACGCGGGCGGCCAGCTTGCACAGCCGCAGGCGGATCGTGCCGACGGTGGCCTGCGCCAGCGCCGTGCCCGTGAGCGCCACCGCGCGGAGCCGCTCCATGAGGACATAGGCGAAGGCCGACAGCCACAGGCGCAGTTGATGGGCCGCGAAGCCGTGGCTGGA
>LNEH01000172.1 GCA_001464505.1 Verrucomicrobia bacterium Ga0077533 | reverse complement strand
TCCCTATCTTGAACGGGAGGACATCCAGGCCTGTTTGGAATACGCGGCGCGTCAGGTTGACCACGCGGTGATGTCCCTGGCCAAGTGAAGTTTTTGGTCGATGCCCAGCTGCCCCCGGCGCTCGCCCGCTGGCTGGGCGAGGCCGGCCACGAGGCTACGCACGTTGAGGACGCGGGTTTGCGCGAGGCCGGCGACCGTGCGATCTGGGATCAGGCCCAACAGTCCGCCGCCGTGATCGTGACAAAAGACGAGGATTTTGCTGCACGAGCCCAACAGCAGGCCGACGGCCAGGTGATTGTGTGGCTGCGCGTGGGCAATACCACCAATCGCGTCTTGCGCGCGTGGATCGAAGCGCGCCTGCCGGGCATGGTCCAGTTGCTCACGCAGGGCAGTCGCGTGGTCGAAGTGGTGTGAAAAGCCTGCAGGGTGCTGTCGCTCCAGCGAGTGTCGAACCAGCCTGCGGGCTAGACTTCGCTTCCTCCTTCGCCAAGGCTACGGTGGACAGGTCACCCGCAATGACAAAACTGCTGGAAAATTTACCCATGAGAAAATCGTCGCTCCGCCAGCTGCTGTTGCCCGCTGCCTTGTTTGCCGCCGGCACGGCCTCCGCCTGGGACTACACGGGCCACCGCATGGTCAACCAACTGGCGCTGGCCGCGCTGCCGGCGGATTTCCCGGCGTTCGTGCGCGAGCCGGCGAACGCCGAGCGCATTGCCTTCCTCGCCGGCGAGGCCGACCGCTGGCGCAATGTGCCGGACCTGATCATGAAACAGTCGGGCGGCAGCTGGACCGACCATTTCTGCGACTTGGAACAGATTCCCGACGCCGGGCTCGACCTGGCGAAAGTGCCGTCCTTGCGCTACGATTTCATTTTGCAGTTTGCCGCCGGCCGGGCCACGCATCCCGAGAAATTCCCGGCCATCGATCCGGCCAAGAATGCCGACCACTCGGCCCAGTGGCCCGGCTTCGCGCCGTGGGCCATCAGCGAGTATTACGCCCGGTTGAAGTCGGGCTTCTCCTACCTGAAGGTGTTTGAAGAACTGGGCACAGCCGCGGAGGTCACCAACGCCCGCGCCAACATCGTCTATGTGATGGGCGTGATGGGCCACTATGTCGGGGACTGCGCCCAACCGCTGCATACCACCGTGCATCACAATGGCTGGATCGGGCCGAATCCCAACGAGTATACCAAGTGGACCGGCTTCCACAGCTGGATCGATGGCGGTTTTGTCGCCAAGGCCAGGATCAAAGTTGGGGATATGATGCCGCGCGTCGTCCCGGCCCAGGCGATCACCCTGCCGCCCCAGGCCGATGGCCGCGACCCGTTTTTCGTCGCGATCATGAATTACCTGATCGAGCAGAACAAACTCGTCGAGCCGCTCTACGCGCTCGAGAAGAAGGGTGTGTTCAAGGCCGACGTGGCCGCCACCAGCACCGAGGGCCAGGAATTCATCAAGGCGCGCCTGCTCACCGGCGGCCAGATGCTCGCCAGCATCTGGATCACCGCCTGGAAGAATGCCGGGCCGGACAACTATCTTCGGGGCCAGTTGATCAAGCGGGCAGCCGGGGGCGCCGAGTCCGGCAAGACAAAATGAATTCCCTGCCGGCCGTGTGGTTGGGATGGAGGCTGGGCAGCGCATGAAAACTGCCGGACCCTGTAGCGGCGCTCTGCGAGCGCCGACGACGGCGGTCATCATCCTTCGCCAAGGCTACGGACGACAGGTAGACCGCCGCTACAATGCCGCTTTTTGTGCTTTGTTGTGCCTCTTTGTGGTCATCCCCGTTTCCCGGGCCGACGATTTGGAGGCCCGCGTCGTCATCCTCGCCAATTCGCGCTCGCCGGAATCGGTCCGGCTCGCGGAATTCTACGCCGAGAAACGCGCGGTGCCGGCGGCCAACATCGTCGCCTTGCCGCTGCCCGAGGCGGAGAGCATCACCTGGCGCGAGTTCATCGACCAGGTCTGGCAGCCGGTGCAGGACGAGCTTTACAGACGCGGCTGGATCGAGGGCACGAGCAGCCGCCTGCTCGACCGACTGGGGCGCCGGCGCTATGCCTTTATGGGCAACCGGATTTCCTACCTCGTGGTGTGCCGGGGCGTGCCGTTGCGCATCTACAACGACCCGACGCTGCTGGAGGAAAAGGCCGGCCGGACAATCAACCCCGAACTGAACAAGAACGAATCGGCGGTGGATGCCGAGCTGAGTCTGCTCGCGCAGGGCGACTACGAAATCAGTGCCCTGCTGCCCAATCCGCTCTTCAACGACGACCGGCCCCCGACGCTGGACGCCGGGATGGTGGTGAAGGTCACGCGACTCGACGGGCCATCGTGGGAAAGTGCGCGCCACCTGGTAACCTCGGCGCTGGAAGCCGAGCGAACCGGGTTGCTGGGCCGTTATTATGTCGATCTCAAGGGGCCGGTCCCGGAGGGCGACCAGTGGTTGCAGGAGACCGAGAAGCAGCTAAAGGAACTCGGCTTCGACGGCGACACCGAGTCCACCGGGGCGACATTCGACGCCGCGGCGCGCTTCGACGCGCCGGTTTTATACTTCGGGTGGTATGCGGGCTCTCTCAACGGACCATTTGCGCGCGCCGGTTTCGCCTTTCCGCCCGGCGCCGTGGCACTGCATATTCACAGTTTTTCTGCGCCAACGCTGCGCTCGGACAGCGCCGCCTGGTGCGGGCCGCTCGTGGCGCGGGGTGTCGCTGCGACCGTGGGCAATGTTTTCGAGCCTTATCTGGGGTTCACCCATCGGCCCAATCTCCTGTTGCGGGCGTTGAGCCAGGGGAAAAACTTCGGCGATGCGGTGTATTACGCGCTGCCGGCGTTGAGCTGGCAGGCCGTGGCCATCGGCGATCCGCTCTACCGGCCGTTCAAGGTTCCATTGGAAGAGCAGGGGAATTCGCCCTATGCCGTCATTCGGCGCGCGAATCTGCTCTGGCGCCAGAATCAGAAACCGGCGGCGGTAGCCCTGTTGGGGAGCGAACAGCGCGACCGCCCCGGTCTGGCTCTCGGTCTGGAGCTGGCGAAACTGGCCGTGGCGGAACACGATCCGGCGGCGGCGGTGGCGGCGGTCGGCTTGGCCCCGGCGCTCACGGCCATCCGCCCCGAAGACTGGCCGCTGCTGCGTGAGATCGCGGGCGTGCTCGCAGCGAACGGCGCGCGTCCGGCGGCGTTGCAGGTTTATGCCAGCCTCGCCCGGGCCAGCGCGCCGACCCCCGGGGCGCAGAAGGCGTTGCTCGTCGAGGCGCGGCAGACGGCGGACGCGGCGGGCGACCTGAAGCTCTCGCTGGAATTCGCGCGGCAGCTCACCGAACTGGAGTCACCGCCGCCGCCCAAATAGAGGCGACCAAAACCTGCCGAAAAACAGGTCGGCGCTCATAGAGCGCCGCTACAAATATCAGATCTTCTCGACGACCTTGTCGGCCAGTCCGTAGGCGATGGCTTCCTCGGCGTTCAGATAGAAGTCGCGGTCGGAATCCTTGGCGACCTTGTCGAACGACTGGCCCGAGGCGGTGGCGAGGATCTGGTTCAGCTCGGTGCGGAGTTTTTCCATTTCCTTAGCCTGGATGTTGATGTCCGACGCGGGACCGACCATCCGGCCGGTGATGAGCGGCTGGTGGATCAGCACGCGCGCATGCGGGAAGATGTAGCGCCGACCCTTCTTCGCGGCACAGAGGAGGATCGAACCCATGGACGCGGCCATGCCGGTCACGACGATGGTCACGGGAGAGGAAATGAGCTTGATGGTGTCGTAAACCGCCATGCCGGCCGTGATCGAGCCGCCGGGTGTGTTCATGTAGAAGGTGATCTCCTTGCCCGGACCGGTGGTCTCGAGGTAAAGCAGCTTCTCGGTCAAATCTTTCGCGGTCTCATCGCTCACCGCGCCCCAGAGGAAGATTTTCCGCTGCTCCAGGAACTTCTTCTGGATCAGGGCGCCGACCGGCGTGACGGTGGGCTTGGGGGTGGCGTCTTCGCGCTCGTCGTCGTCGTCATCATCGAGGCGGGGCGTGACGGGGTTCTGGTCTTCGCGGGTGAGACTGTGGGCTGACATGGGGTCGAAACGTGCACCGGCCGGCCGGTTTTGCGAGCAGTTTTTGTTCACCGGCGCGGATCGGGTGTGCCTAGTATTTCACCTTGTCGGACTTGCTGGCCCAGCCTTTGAAGGTGGTGAGCCCTTCCTCGCGCAGCACCTGCCGGATCTTGATGGCGCGCTTCTCCAGCGGCAGCGGGATCTGGCGGTAGATGAAGTCGTCGTCGAAGCCGATGTCCGCCGCGTCCTGCCGGGAATTGGCGAACCAGATGGCCGGGATGCGCGCCCAGTAGATGGCGGACAGGCACATCGGGCACGGCTCGCAGCTCGTGTAGAGCGCGCAGTCGGTGAGCTGGAAGGTCTTCAGTTTGGCGCAGGCGTCGCGGATGGCGGTGACCTCGGCATGGGCCGTCGGGTCGTTGGTGGAGGTGACGCGGTTGTTGCCGCGGCCCACGACCTTGCCCGCGCGCACAATGACGCAACCGAACGGCCCGCCCTGGCCGGCCGCCATGCCCGCCTCGGCAAGCTTGATGGCTTCGCGCATGAAGTTCTCGTGGTTCATCGGGCCGGATGAGAGCACAGCGCGATGGAAAGTTGAAGGGTGAAAGTGGCCGCCCGCACTCTGGTGCTGACAGGCGGGGGCCGTGGCGATTCCATGGTCGCACGCCAATGCCTTCGCTCAATGACCTCAATCGCGCCGACCGCGCCGCTTTCACCGCGGCGCTCGGCCACCTGTTCGAGCATTCGCCGTGGGTCGCGGAGGAGACGTGGGTCAAGCGGCCCTTCGTCTCCGCCGAGGCGTTGCATGCCGCGCTGTGCGCCATGATGCGGGCGGCGCCGCACGACCGGCAACTGGCGCTCATCCGCGCGCACCCCGACCTTGCCGGCCGGCTGGCGCGGCAGAAAAAGCTTACCGCCGAGTCCACCCGCGAGCAGGTCAGCGCCGGGCTCGACCGGTTGACCGATGCCGAGCTGGCGGAGTTCACCCGGCAGAACGACACCTACCAAGCGAGGTTCGGTTTTCCGTTCATCATCTGCGCCCGGCTCAACGCCAAGGCCGCCATCCTCGCCGCCATGGCGGCCCGGCTGCCGAACGGGTGGCCGGCCGAGCGCGACACCGCTCTCGCCGAAATTGAGAAAATCGCCTGGCTCCGGCTGCAGGATATTCTGAAAGACTGAGGGCCACCACTAAACACACAAAAAACACGAAAGAAGAAAATCACTCCCCATTTCGTGTGTTTCGTGTATTTCGTGGTGAACAAATCTTCTCCCATGCCCGGCAAACTCAGCACCCACGTCCTTGATCTCACCACTGGCCGGCCCGCCGCCGGCCTGCGCATCGAGCTTTGGAACCACGACGGCAAGCCGCACCTGCTCAAGGCCGTGGTCACCAACCTCGATGGCCGCACCGACGAGCCCCTGCTCGCCGACGCCACCATGGCTGTTGGTTCCTACGAGCTGCTGTTCTTCGTGAAGGATTATTTCGTCACGCACCACAAGGACAGTCCGTTCCTCGACCGCGTGCCCGTCCGCTTCGCCATCGCCGACGCCCGCGCCAGCTACCACGTCCCGCTGCTCGTCACCCCCTGGGCCTACCAGACCTACCGCGGGAGCTGAAACCCGGGCTTGTCGAAACCCGGGATAGAGGTATCTTTCCGGCATGAACCAAAGCGTCGAGGCTATCATTGACGAGCAGGGCCAGGTGCGCCTGCTCCGGCCGCTGCGCTTTCCGACGGCGCGCCGGGCGATGGTCATGATTCTCGATGACGATCCGCTCGAATCGGCCCGCGTGAGCGAACCGGCGCTGGCCGTGGATTGGAACCGGCCCGAGGAGGACGCCGCGTGGTCACACCTGCAGCGGGGTCGGTAGTGCTGGTGCCGTTTCCGTTCTCGGATCTGAGCCGCACCAAGTTGCGGCCGGCCGTGGTGCTGGCCGATGCCGGCCGCGGCGACTGGATCCTCTGTCAGGTGACCAGCAAACCCTACGCTGATGCCACCGCAGTGCTCGTGCGCGAATCCGACTTTGCCGCCGGCTCTCTGCAGCTCGACAGCTACGCCCGGCCCGGGAAATTGTTCACCGCCCATCAAAGCCTGCTTGCTGTGGAGGCGGGTAGGCTGAAACCCGCGGCCTTGGGACAAGTGATCGACGCAGTGGTGCGTTTGCTGCAAACCAAGTCCTGATATGACCGTTGCCAACCACCACGTGCCGCTGCTCGTCACCCCCTGGGCCTACCAGACCTACCGCGGGAGCTGATATGTCTGGCAGAATTAAAGCAGGAGAGGGGACACTTATCGGAAATTCAGGGGAGTTTTTCGTGGTGGCAGAGTTACTTAAGAGAGGTGTTGTGGCGGCCCTTGCTCCGAGGAACGCACCGGCGTTTGATATCTTGGCCACGCATGGAAAGAAAACCGTGCGTATTCGTGTGAAAACAAAAACTGGTGGCTATACAATCTGGCGATGGAACGCTAAAAAAGACGGCTCACTATTTCTCTACTTGGATAAGAAAGGTGACTTCACAATATTGGTTAATCTAACAGAAAAATCCGCGGAGATGGATTACTACATCGTTCCAACAGCAGTGATTAACGACTGGTTAGTTTCTGATTTTAATGAATGGGTCGCAATGCCCGGGAAAAACGGTAGGCCTCATGACCCCACGAATAAGATTAGAGCCTTTGATGTTGAGGATTGGGGCAAGGAGTTGGCTCCCTATAAAAATAATTGGGACTTACTTTGGACCTAGATGCGAAACACTTGATCGGTATGGTTGTCGAGCTCGGCCGGGTGACGGACGAGCCGGGCCGGTTGACGCGGACTTTCCTGTCGCCGGCGATGAAACGGGCGAACCGGCTGGTCGGCGGCTGGATGAAGGACGCCGGGCTGACGGTGCGGGTGGATGCCGTGGGCAATCTCATTGGACGGCTGGAGGCAACAGGGGTAGGGCGCACTGGCCCAGTGCGCCGCGGCGGAGCGGGCCGCTCCGCCCTACCCAAGACCCTTTTGCTCGGCTCGCACCTCGACACGGTGCGCGATGCCGGCCGGTTCGACGGTCCGTTGGGCGTGTTGCTGCCGATCGTGGCGTTGGGCGAATTGCGCCGTCGCGGCGTGAAACTGCCGTTTGCCGTTGAGGTGCTGGGCTTCTCGGAAGAGGAGGGCGTGCGTTTCGCCAGCGCGTATCTGGGGAGCAAAGGATATTGCGGCCAACTGACCGCCAAGGATCTGGCCATGCGCGATGCCGACGGCATCACCGTGGGCGAAGCGATTGCAAGGTGGAACGGCCTGCCTGTCCGTCGGAGCCTTGGCGAAGTCGGAACCTCAAGCCGTTCAAAGCGCGTTGGGGTCAACGCGCTCCACCTCAACGCCACTCACCAGCGCGGCGAGCTGCTCGGCTATGTCGAGGTTCACATCGAGCAGGGTCCGGTGCTGGAGGCGAAGAAGCTCGCCGTGGGTGTCGTCTCGGCCATCGCCGGACAGAGCCGGTTCAAACTGACCTGGACGGGGAAGGCCGGTCACGCCGGCACGACGCCGATGGCGTTGCGCCGCGATGCGTTGGCGGGAGCCGCCGAATTCATCAGCGGGGTCGAGGCGATCGCCCGGCGCACACCGGGATTGGTGGCGACGGTCGGCTTGCTCACGGTTTCACGGGGCGCGGCCAACGTGATCCCGGGCGAAGTCGTCCACACGCTGGATGTCCGCCATGCCAGGGATGCCGTGCGCCGTTCGGTCTTGAGGCAAATCGGCCGGTTGGCGACACAGGTGGCAAACCGGCGCGGGCTGGTGCGTCGTTGGCAGCGCACGCAGGAAAACACCGCCGTGGCGTGCTCGCCGGCGCTCACGGCGCAACTCGCCCGAAGCGTGGCGGCGGTGCAGGGTAAATCCCCTTCGCTGGTCAGCGGGGCGGGGCATGACGGGGTGGTCATGGCGGCGCTGTGCCCGGTGGCGATGTTGTTTGTGCGGTGTCGCGCTGGGCTCAGCCATCATCCGGATGAATACGCAGCGCCCAAGGACTTCGCCGTCGCGTTGGCCGTGCTGACCGATTTTGTGGAACGGCTGGCGAAGGATTATCGCGGATGAAGCGCCGGGGAAGAAACATCATCGAGGCAACCGAACCCGAGACACTCGACCTCGTGGTGCGCGGCGGCCGGGTCGTGACACCGGACGGCGTGCAGGCGGCCGAGCTCGGCATCTTGCACGGCAAAATCGTGCGGCTGGCGCCCGAAGTCACCGATCCGACCCACACCGAACTCGATGCTGCGGGACGCTACATTTTTCCGGGCATTATCGACGCCCACGTGCATTTCAACGAGCCCGGCCGGACGGAGTGGGAGGGGCTGGCCTATGGCTCGCTCGCGTTGGCGGCGGGCGGCGGGACGTGTTTTTTCGACATGCCGCTCAACTCCGAGCCGCCGGTGCTCGACGCCGCCGCGCTGCGCGTGAAGCGCGAGCTGGGCGAGCAGCAGTCCTGCACGGACTTCGCGTTGTGGGGCGGGCTGGTGCCGGGCAACCTCGACAAGCTTGCCGGCCTGCGCGACGCGGGCGCCATCGGCCTGAAAGCCTTCATGGCCAACAGCGGCATCGACAGTTTTCCGCGATCCGACGCCAAAACCCTCCACGAAGGCATGCGCCGCGCCGCCAAGCTCGGGTTGCTCGTCGCCGTGCATGCCGAGGATGATGACTTGGCCGCGAAGTTCACTGCGACGCAGAAGGCCAAGGGCAAACACGACGCCAAAGCCTGGCTGGCCTCGCGGCCGGTCGAGGTCGAGCTCGCCGCCATCCGGCAGGCGCTGGAGTCCGCCGGCGAGACCGGCTGCGCGTTGCACGTCGTGCATGTCAGCAGTCCCGAGGGCATCGCGCTCATCACGGAGGCCCGGGCCCAGCGCGTGGATGTCACAGCCGAGACCTGTTCGCATTACCTGCTCCTGAACGACAAGGATGTCGCGAGGCTCGGCGCCCCGGCCAAGTGCGCCCCGCCGATCCGCGAGGAGAAACGTCGCGTGGCGCTGTGGCAGGAGCTGCGTGCCGGGCACATCCAGACGGTCGGCTCCGATCACTCGCCGTCACCGCCGGAGATGAAGACGTCCAGGGATTTCTTTGAAATCTGGGGTGGCATCGCCGGCGTGCAGCATGGCTTTCAACTGCTGATGCATGAATGCGCCGCCACCGCCGACCAGGATCTGCCCCTGCTCGCGGCGGTATTGGCGCGCAACGTCGCCCGCCGCTTCCGGATCGACAGCCGCAAAGGTTTGCTCGCCGAGGGGCGCGACGCGGATTTTACGCTGGTGGAGTTTGGCCCCCAGCAGACCATCAAGGCGGACGAATTGTGGACCCGGCATCGGATCAGTCCCTATGTCGGCCGGGCCAGCCGGACGCGTGTGACCCATACTTATGTCCGCGGCTGCCCGGTCTGGGCCGACGGCGGGGTTGCATCCGGCTCGCCGAAGGGTCAGTTTTTGCGCCCAACATCGTAATCATGATCTGCCCTCCTACAGGTATTCAGACAGTTTTTCCAACCGAGGGCTCTTCGTAAAACCACCCCTGACCATGCCCGACCTTTTTGGCCACACCCGCGCCCGCATCGCCGCCCGCCACGCCCTCATCACGCCGGGCAATCACGTCAACAGTTCCGTGCCGGGCATCACGGGGGCCACGACCGTCGTGCTGATCAATGAGGCCCTGGGCGCGAAATTTGCCCAACTGCTCGTAACCTTCACCGCCGATGGTCGCGCGGCGCAGCCGGCGAGCGGGGTGCAGACCTTCGGCTATGTCATGCAGGGCGGCGGCGCGCTGACGGTGGGCAAGGACAAGGCGAAGATCGGCGCCGGGGGCTTCTTCTACGTGCCCGCCGGCCAGCCTTGGGGCCTCACCGCGCCGAAGGCCGGCACCCAGCTTACCCTTTTCCAGAAAAAATATGCCGCGCGGCCCGGCACCCCGCTGCCCAAGGCCATCATCGGCGACGCGGCGAAGGTGAAGGGCACGCCGTTTCTCGGTGATCCGGCGGCTAATTTGCAGGTGCTGCTGCCCGACGAGCCCGCCTTCGACCTGGCGGTGAATATTTTCGCCTACCAACCGGGCGGCCATCTGCCGTTCGTCGAGGTGCATGTCATGGAGCACGGACTCGTCATGCTGGGCGGCGCGGGGGTTTACCGGCTCGAGGACAGTTGGTATCCGGTGCAGGCGGGCGACGCGATCTGGATGGCGCCGTATTGCGCGCAATGGTTTGTCGCGATGGGCAAGGTTCCGGCGAGCTATCTCTATTACAAGGATGTCAACCGTCCGGCCATCTGACCCCGCGGCCCCGGCCAGTCTCGACCTGATCGTCAACGGCCGCGCGGTTTCCACCGCGGGCGTGGCGACCAACACCACGCTGCTCGCGTGGCTGCGGGCCAACGGCCTGACCGGCAGCAAGGAAGGCTGCGCCGAGGGCGATTGCGGCGCGTGCAGCGTGCTGCTGGTGGACCGTGATACTGCGGGCCAGGCGACCTATCGCGCGTTCAACAGCTGCATCGCGCTGTTGCCGATGTTCGCCGGCCGCGAGATCGTCACGGTCGAGGGCCTCGCGCAATGCGGGGCCGATCAGAAGCAACTGCACCCGGTGCAGGCCGCGATGGTCGAGCACTACGGCTCGCAGTGCGGCTACTGCACGCCCGGCTTTGTCGTCTCGATGTTCGAGGCCTATTACCGTGACGGTTGCCAGGAACCGTGGCAGATCAGCGACCAGCTGTGCGGCAACCTCTGCCGTTGCACCGGCTACCGGCCGATCCGCGACGCGGCGGTCGCGGCGCTGGGACGAAGGTCGGCGCAAGCGCCGACCCTACAACCGATCATTTTGCCGCGCGACTGCAGGCCCCGGTCCGCCCGCCCGATGCGCTCAACTACGCGGTCGGCGAGGCGAAATTCTTCCGGCCCACATCGTTGCCCGGTCTGTTCACCTTGCTCGAGACCTACCCGACGGCCCAGCTCGTGGCCGGCGCGACTGAGATCGGCGTGGAGTTGACCAAGAAATTCAGGACGTTCCCGCTGCTCGTCTCGACCGAGGGCGTGCCGGAGCTGACCCGCATCACCGCGACCGCCGAAGCCTGGCACATCGGAGCCGCCGCCAATCTAACCAACGTCGAGGAGGCGCTGGGCGAGGAGTATCCCTCGATCGCGAAGATGCTGCGCGTCTTCGCCGCCCGCCAGATCCGCAACCGGGCCACGCTCGGCGGCAACCTCGTGACCGCCTCGCCCATCGGCGACAGCGCCCCGGTGCTGCTGACCCTCGACGCGAGCGTCGTGCTCGTAACCGCCAAGGACGAACGCACAGTGCCGCTGGCGGACTTCTTCACCGCCTACCGCCAGACCGTGCTCAAGCCCGGCGAGATCATGCGCGAGATCGTGCTGCCGCGCGGCGGAGCAGGGCGCGGCCTGACGCGGCGGGTGGATTTTCTCAAGGTGTCCAAGCGCCGCGAGCTCGACATCAGCATCGTGGCGGCGGCGTTTTGCGTGGACCTCGACGGATCGGGCACCGTGCGCAAGGCCCGCATCGCCTACGGCGGCGTGGCGGCGATGCCACTGCGCGCCCTCAAGGCCGAAAAGGCGCTGGTGGGCAAAAAGCTCGGCGACTCGGCGGTGGCGCACATTCTCCATGACACTTTCCAACCGATTCACGACGCGCGCGGCGGGGCCGACTACCGGCGTGAGCTGGTCGTCAGCCTGTGGGCGAAGTTTGTTTCCGGCGAGCAAAGCCAGGCACAAGATGCCGACCTCGGCTTTGCCAGCGACCACCGGTGGCCGGTGGCCGACGCGTCCCGGAACCTGGGCCACGAGAGCGCCGTCGGCCACGTGACGGGCCGGGCGATGTATGTGGACGACACGGCACAGCGCCGGAAAATGCTCGATTGCTGGCCGGTCTGCGCGCCGCATGCCCGGGCGAAAATCCTGCGCCGCGACGCCACCAAGGCGCGGCAGGCGCTTGGCATCCACGCCGTGCTGCTGGCCGAAGACGTTCCCGGTGAGAACAACACCGGCCCGGTGCGCCACGACGAGCCGCTGCTGGCGCAGGAGGAGATTTTGTTTCACGGCCAGATGGTCGCGCTTGTGGTCGGCGACTCGCTGGCGGCCTGTCGCGCGGCGGCGGCACTGGTCGAGGTGGACTACGAACCTCTGCCCGCTGTCATCGGTTTGCCGGCGGCCATCGCGCAGGGCAGCTACCACACGGAGCCGCATGCGCTGAAGCGCGGTGATGTCGCGACGGCGCTGGCGACGGCCCCGGCCCGGTTTGAGGGAGAGTTCGAGTTCGGCGGGCAGGAGCATTTTTATCTGGAGACCCACGCGGCGTGGGCCGAGGCCGGCGAGGACGGCACCGTGCTGGTGAACTCCTCGACGCAGCACCCGTCGGAGATCCAGGCCATCGTCGCCGAGGTGTTGCATGTCGCGCGGCACAAGGTGGTCGTGCAGGCTCCGCGCATGGGCGGCGGGTTCGGGGGCAAGGAGACACAGGGCAACGCCTTCGCGGCGCTCGTCGCGCTGGCAGCGGTGAAGACCGGCCGGCCGGTGCGCGTGCAGCTCGACCGCGACCTCGACATGAAGCTGACCGGCAAGCGGCACCCGTTTCACGCCAGGTTTTCCATCGGCCACGACAACGACGGCCGGCTGCTGGCCGCGGAAGCCGCACTAGTGTCCGACGGCGGCTGGTCGCTCGACCTTTCCACGGCGATTTGCGACCGGGCGCTGTTCCACCTCGACAACGCCTACTACATCCCGGCGGTGCGTTTCAGCGGCCGGGTGGCGAAAACCAACGTGACCTCGCACACCGCGTTTCGCGGCTTCGGCGGGCCGCAGGGCATGTTGGTCATCGAGGAGATCATGGACCGCATCGCGCGCCAGCTCGGCCTGCCGCCGGAGGTCGTGCGCGAGCGCAACCTCTACCACGGCACCGGCGAGACCAACCGCACGCATTACAACGAAGACATCGGCGACAACCGCATCCAGGACATCTGGCAGCAGGTGCTGGCCAAGGCGGAGTTCGCCCGCCGCCGCGCCGAGGTTGACCAATGGAACCAGGCCAATTCGCACATGAAGCGCGGGCTGGCGGTGACGCCGGTGAAGTTCGGCATCAGCTTCACGCTCTCGCACTACAACCAGGCCGGGGCGCTGGTGCATATCTACCAGGACGGCTCGGTGCAGGTGAACCACGGCGGCACAGAGATGGGGCAGGGGTTGCACACGAAAATTCTCGGCGTGGCGATGCGCGAACTCGGGCTGCCTGCTTCCAGCATTCGGATGATGACGACGAGCACCGACAAGGTGCCGAACACCTCGGCCACGGCCGCATCGAGCGGGGCGGACCTGAACGGCGCGGCGGTCGCGGCCGCGTGCGTGACCTTGCGGGAAAGATTGGCCTCCGTGGCGGCGGGGTTGTTGGGGGTGGGAGGGGCTTTACGCCCCGACAATGTGGCAGCGGATGAAAGTCGGGGCATAAAGCTCCTCCCACATTCGGAGGAGATCGTCTTTGAAAACGGTGAAGTGTTCGCGAAGTCCCGCCCGGAGATCCGACTCCCCTTCGCCCAAGTCTGCGCGAAAGCCTACACCGAGCGCATCAGCCTTTCGTCCACGGGCTATTACAAGACGCCCGGCGTGAAGTGGGACTGGGTCAAGGCCGAGGGCCGGCCCTTCCACTATTTCGCCTGCGGCGCGGCCGTGGCCGAAGTGGAGGTGGACGGATTTTCCGGCATGCACCGCGTGCGGCGGGTGGACATCGTCCATGACGTCGGCGACTCGCTCAATCCCGGCGTGGACCGCGGCCAGATTGAGGGTGGTTTCGTGCAGGGCATGGGCTGGCTCACGCGCGAGGAATTGAAATGGGACCAGGACGGCAAGCTGCTCACGCACAGCGCCAGCACCTACCAGATTCCCGCGTTCAGCGATGCACCGATCGAGTTCAACGTCACCTTGCTGCCCAAGGCGACGCAGGCGAACACGATTCACGGCAGCAAAGCCGTCGGTGAGCCGCCGCTCATGTTGGCGTTCAGTGTGCGCGAGGCGATCCGCGACGCGGTGGCGGCATACGGTGAAAAAGGCGGCGAGGTGCGCTTGGCTTCCCCGGCAACGGGCGAGACGATCTTCGCGGCGATCCAGGCGCGGTTTAGTGGCTCGGAATTGGCGACTAAGTAAAGCAAGAGTTTGCGAACTGGTGCGGCGCACCCATTGCCGATCGGCGCTAAGGCGGACAGTAGCTGGATTATTGCTCTGGAATTTTCGTTTACCGCTCTGAGCCTCCGTTCCGTTGGATTTCCTTGTTTAGCGTTCAGAAGCGTGGACTGGCGGTTGCTCAGCTGCGTTTCCCCTGATCAGGTGCTTGGAAGCGAGGACCGGCCGGTAAGCCGGTGTGAGCGAAGCGATCGGGTTCGGATTGGATCGCGCTGCCAGGCACCGCGCTGCTTGCCATCGAATCCCACGGCTGCATTCTGCGGCATATGAAACATGTGGTTGTGCTGGGTGCAGGACGGGTTGGCGGCGCCATCGCGCGGGATCTGGCTCCTGATTTCAAGGTCACGGTCGCCGATAAATACGCAGATGCCCTCGGGCGGATGCGGGCCTTCGGGCTGGGCACCCGGGAGGCAGACTTGGCTACGGCCGCGGGCGTGCAGACCGCCGTGGCGGATGCGGACATCGTGGTCGGCGCGGTGCCCGGCTTCATGGGCTTTGCGACGGCGCGAGCGGTGTTGGAGGCGGGCAAGACCCTCGTCGATATCAGCTTTTTCGATGAGGACTGCTTCCGGCTCGATGAGCTGGCGAAGGCGCAGAATCTCACCGCCATCGTGGACTGCGGGGTGGCGCCGGGTTGTGGCAATATCATCTTGGGCGACACCGCGAGGCAACTGGATGCGGTGATGCGTTTCGAATGCCTGGTGGGAGGCCTGCCGGTGGTCCGGCATTGGCCTTTCGAATACAAGGCGGGATTTTCCCCGATCGATGTCATCGAGGAATACACCCGGCCGGCCCGCTATGTGCAGGACGGGAAGATGGTCACCATGCCGGCCCTTTCCGAGCCGGAGATTCTGGAATTCGAGGGAGTCGGAACCTTGGAGTCGTTCAACACCGACGGCCTGCGCAGCGTCCTGCACACCTTTTCCGGCGTGCCCGAGATGAAGGAAAAAACGCTGCGCTATCCCGGCCACATCGAGCTCATGCGGGTGTTTCGGGAGACCGGGCTTTTTTCGAAGCAGCCCATCTCGGTCAACGGCCAGTCGGTGATCCCCCTGGATGTGACCAGCGCCCTGCTGTTCCCGCAGTGGAGCTATCAGAAGGACGAGGCGGACCTCACGATCCTGCGCATCACCGTGGAAGGGCGGCGGAACGGGCAACCCGTGAAGCGGGTGGTGGAGATGCTCGATTACTACGATCCCGCCACCAAGATCACGAGCATGGCCCGCACCACCGGTTACACGTGCTCCGCCGTGGTCCGCCTGGTGGCCGCAGGCGGTTTCACCCGCAAAGGCATCTGCCCCCCCGAATACATCGGGCAGCAGGAAGGTGCTTGGGATTTTGTTCGGAGCCAACTGGCCGCGCGAAACGTCATCTACCGGGAGCGGTGACGGGCGTCTCCGCCATTTCCACCGGATCAGGAAACCGGGTCGTTGGATTCATCGGCGGACAGTTTCATGCGACACAATCACCCAGGCGGTCCACGCTCCGGGCGGGACCGGCTTCCGCGCTGATCATTGGAGGGTGAATGCCAGTCGGTGACACTCCCGGTGGGGCGATCTTCGCGGCGATTCAGCAAAGGCTGAAGCATTGACCGCGGATTACAGGCATGTGGTTAATCAAGCTGTATTCAATAGCCATTGGGATTTTTCCTCGATGAAGGCCACCTTCGATTTGTAGCCCAGATGACGGATCG
>LNEH01000171.1 GCA_001464505.1 Verrucomicrobia bacterium Ga0077533 | reverse complement strand
GCGGGTGCGGGCACCTGGACCTTTGCCTTGTATTTTGGCGCACACAACGCGCGGTTGTTGTCACCGACGGTCGGATTGGTGGGTGCGGCCACGGCGACGCTGGCGGCCGGTTGGCTGGCGGCGCGCGCGCGGAGCGATGGGGCCATGGCTGTGGGGCTGCTCACGGGACTGGCCGCCCCTTTGGCTTTTTCCGATGGCTCCGGCAGCGTGCCCGGACTGCTGATTTACCTGCTGGCTCTGGGCGGTTCGCAGGTGTTGGTGCATTACCTCACGGCCACGGGCGCCCGGTGGGGCTGGTCGCGGACGATTGGCGCGGGCGGCGTGTGGCTGGTGACCCTCGCCGGCTTGGAGTCCGGCCGTCTGGAATCCACGAGCGTCGTGGGGGCTCTCCTGACGGCATTGGCGGTGACAGGACTGGTGCTGGCCTGGTTGCCGCGGCATGACGAAATCCCGCGCTGGCCCGGAATGATGACCGTGCTGACTCAGCTGGGACTGGCGGTCGCCGCCTGGCAGTTGTGGGACCGGTGTGGTTTCCAGCGCGAGAACTTCGCTGGCGTGTTGGTTTTGCTGGCGGGCTTCAGTGCGGGGCTGGCGCCGCTGGCCCGGCAACGCACCGGGGACGAAGCGGGCAACCTGCCGCTGTGGCTGCTGGCGCTGGGTTTCGGACTCGTGGCGGTGCCTGTCGCTTTCGATTGGCGATGGGTCGTTCTGGCGTGGGGCGCGGTGGCCGCATTGCTGGCCTGGGCCGCCCGGCTGGCCGGGCAGGGAGAGCGCCCGAGGAGCGAAGCGCTGCCAGTGCTCGCGTTTCTGGCGGCGACAGCTGCCTCGCTGGTCTGGCTGGTCCTGGTCTTCGAGCAGCGGCGGCTTGAGATGATTTTCCTGAACCGGGTCTTTGCAGGTGGGTTGCTGGCCTCGCTGGCCTGGGGGATCTTGTGGGTGACACCCGGCCGCCTGCGCTGGCTGGCCTTCATCGGACTACAGGCCGTGGCGGTCAATGCGCTGGCCTGGGAGCTGGCGCGGGCCGTTCCGGTGATGCGCAGCGAAAACACGGCGCTGGCCGCCGGCCCGCTGCTGGCGACGCTTACCTATGCGGTGGTGGGCGCGGGACTGTGGTTGCGCGGCCAGTCCGCCGGCGAAGCGGGCGCCCAGAAGGCGTTCCGGCTCTGCGGTTATGGCTGGCTGGCGGTGGCCGGCGTAAAACTGCTGGCCAGCGATCTGGCGCGGGCGGACCTGTTGTTTCGCGCGGTAGCCGCGCTCGGCGTCGGCGCCATCCTCATCGCGGCGGCGTGGTGGGCCAGCCGTCGGCGCGAAGAGTAAAGGGCCGCGACGGGCGGACCGCGCTCACGGGAACAGGCCGCGCAGGGCCTTGGCTTCGGAGACGCGCGAGATGCCGAGCACGAGGGCGGCGGTGCGGCGGCTGCAATTGTATTTCTTCTGGGTCTCGTCCACCGAGGCCTTGGCCTTGGCGAGCATGCGGTGCAGTTTGTCGAAGACCTCGTTTTTCGTCCAATAGTAGTTCTGCAGGTTTTGCAGCCACTCGAAGTAGGAGACGATGACGCCGCCCGAGTTGCAGAGCACATCGGGGATGATCTGGATGTCGCCGCGCTCGCTGAGGATCTTGTCGGCCTCGTTGGTGGTGGGACCATTGGCGCCCTCGGCGAGCAGCCGGCACTTGAGCTTGGCGGCGTTCTCCGCCGTGATGACGCGCTCAAGGGCGGCGGGGATCAGCACGGTGCAGGGCTGTTCGAGGAGCTGTTCGTTGCTCAGGGCCTCGCCGCCGGGGAAACCCAGGAGCGATTTGTTCTGGGCGGTGTAAGCGAGGGCGGCCTTCAGATCGACGCCCTTGGGATTGTAGATGCCGCCGGTGAAGTCGGAGATGCCGGTGATTTCGGCACCCCAATGATAGAGCGCGCGAGCGGCCTCGCTGCCGACGTTGCCGAAACCCCGATGCCCATGTCCTCCAGATAGGCCTTCACGAACCAGGCCACGCCCTCACCGGTGGCCTCCGTGCGGCCGAGCGAGCCGCCCAGGGAGATGGGCTTGCCGGTGATGACGCCGGGCTCGTAATAGCCCTTGTGGTTGGAATACGTGTCCATCATCCACGCCATGACTTGCGCGTTGGTGCCGACGTCGGGCGCGGGAATGTCCACCTTGGGCCCGATGAAGGGCGTGATTTCCTGCATGTAGCGGCGGGATAGGCGCTCAAGCTCGGTGTTGGACATGTCGCGGGCATTGACGATCACCCCGCCCTTGGCTCCGCCGTAGGGCAGGCCGACCAGCGAGCATTTCCAGCTCATCCACATGGCCAGCGCGGCGACCTCGCCCAGGGTCACATCCTGGTGGAAGCGGATGCCGCCCTTGGCCGGGCCGGTCGAGAGATTGTGCTGCACGCGGTAGCCCTCGTAAATCTCGACCTTGCCGCTGTCCATGCGGACGGGCATGGAGACGATGACGCAGCGGCGGGGGCGCTTGGTGCGCTCGCGGAGTCCGGACTCCATGCCAAGGATGTCGGCGGCGGCGTCGAATTGGTGGCAAGCCTGCTGGAACACCGGCGAGCTGTAGATGGTTTGATGATGGGACATGAGGAAGTGGGACGGTGAGGTCTGGTTTATTTTGTCCGCAGATTGGGCCATCCGCCGGCGTTTAGCAATGGGCTTCCGGCAGTTGGCAGCCCAATCACCCCAGCTTATCCCGCCCTAAGCCAGGATGATGAATGACCCCCGGAACCGGCTGGCAAAGCAAACGGCGGGGACGAGCTGCCACCTTCGGCCAGACGCTGGCCGGACATGTGCTCGCCAGGTTGCATTCCGGCCGGCAATCTCCACCCATCCAGCTCATGCCTCTGTTCAAACTGCATTCGGACTACCAGCCCACCGGCGACCAACCGGCGGCGATCGAGCAGTTGGTGGCCTCGTTTCGGGCCGGGAACCGCGCCCAGACCCTGCTGGGGGTGACTGGCTCGGGCAAGACGTTCACCATGGCCAACGTCATCGCGCAGCTCGATCGTCCGGTGCTGGTAATCTCGCACAACAAGACGCTCGCGGCGCAGCTCTACTCGGAGTTCAAGGGATTCTTCCCGGAGAACGCCGTGGAATATTTCGTCAGCTACTACGACTACTACCAGCCCGAGGCCTATGTGCCGTCGAGCGACACCTTCATCGAGAAGGATTCGTCGATCAACGAGGACATCGAACGCCTGCGCATCGCCACCACCAGCTCGCTCGTCAGCCGGCGCGACGTGATTGTGGTGGCGAGCGTCTCGTGCATCTACGGGCTCGGCTCGCCCGAGGATTTCGCCGCCATGCGCATCACCCTGCGGCGGGGCGGCAGTTTCAATCGCAACAAATTCCTTGAGCGCCTCGTGGACAACCTCTACGAGCGAAACGACTATGAGTTGAAGCGCGGCGCCTTCCGGGTGCGGGGCGACACCGTGGACGTGATGCCGGCCTACCTGGAGCACGGCCTGCGGGTGGAGTTTTTTGGCGACGAAATCGAGGCGCTGACGGAATTCGAGCCCGTCAGCGGCGCCGTGCGGCGGAAGATCGAGCAGTTTGACCTCTATCCCGCCAACCAATACGTGACGAGCAAGGGCCGCCTCGACAGCGCGATCGCCAGCATCAAGGCCGAGCTGGACGAACGGGTGGCTTTTTTCGAGAAAAACCAGCAATACCTCGAGGCCCAACGCATCCGGATGCGCACGAATTACGATCTGGAGATGCTCCAGGAGATGGGGTTTTGCAGCGGCATAGAGAACTACTCGGCGCACCTCACCGCGCGGAAACCGGGCGACCGCCCATTCTGCCTGATCGATTTCTTTGCCAAGGATTTTCTGCTGTTCGTGGACGAGAGCCACGTATCCGACATTGCCCGCAAGAAGACCCTGGTGAACTTCGGCTTCCGGCTGCCGTCGGCCCTGGACAACCGTCCGCAAAGTTTTGCCGAGTTCGAGCAGATCGCCGGCCAGACCCTTTATGTGTCGGCCACCCCGGCCCCGTTTGAACTTGAGCAGTCCACGGTGATCGCCGAGCAGGTCATACGCCCGACCGGTCTGCTGGACCCGGAGATCGTGTTGCGGCCGACCAAAGGCCAGGTGGAGGATCTGATTGGCGAGTGTCGCCGGGCGGCGGAGCAGGGCGAACGCGTGGTGGTGACCACGCTCACCAAACGACTCTCGGAAGACCTGACCACCCACATGCGCGAGTCGGGAATCCGGGTCGAATACCTCCACTCCGATATCGACGCCTTGGAGCGGGTCGAGATTCTCCGCAACCTGCGGCAGGGGAACTTTGACGTGCTCATTGGCATCAACCTGCTGCGCGAAGGCCTCGATCTGCCCGAGGTGGCGCTGGTGGCGGTGCTTGACGCCGACAAGGAGGGCTTTCTCCGGAGTGCCACCAGTCTCATGCAGACGGCCGGCCGCGCCGCCCGCCACGAGAAGGGGCGCGTCATTTTCTATGCCGATGTCGTCACCGAGTCCATCCGCCGGACCGTTGACGAGGTAACCCGCCGCCGCCGGAAGCAGCTGGCCTATAACTCGGCGCACGGCATCACGCCTCGCAGCGTGAAGCGCGGCGTCCAGGCGAGCCTTCGCACCTATGATGGCAGCGGGCAGGAGGAGACGCTGGCCGTGGCGGAATCGGCGGCTGACGTGGCGGCCGTCATCGCCGAGTTGGAGGACGAGATGCAGGAGGCGGCCAACAAGCTGGAATTCGAGCGCGCCGCGTTGCTGCGCGACCAGATCAATTCCCTGAAGTCGGGTGACTACAAGCGCACCGCGAAGCCGGCCGCGGCTTACGCGGCCAATAAAAAGCGCCGGCGCTGACCGCTATTGCTGTCATTCTGAGCGAAGCGAAGAATCCACGGCAGCGGGCGTGGCGTCATGTTCGGACGCATGGATCCTTCGCGGCGCTCAGGATGACAATCCCGGCTTACTCCGGCAGCGAGTCGTCCCCGTCCTCGCTTTGGCGGCATTCGTTCATGACGCGCAGCCAGATTTCGCGCAGGTCAAACAGTCGCGGCAGGGCGTAGTCGCGGTAGCGCAGGGCCAGCGGCGCGCCGGCCACATCGGCCTGGCTGAGGCGGGCGAGCGTAAGATTGAGGTCGCGCAGCGCCCGCTTGAAAAAGCAAACGGCGAGCGTGTAGTCGCCCATCTCGAGGGCCTGGACGGCCTGCAGGGCCTGTTCATTGCCCCGATAGAGGAGGGCTTGGAGCGAAATGCCGAGGGCGGCGGGCACGCGGTCCGGCTGGACCGCGCTGCGTTCCCAATGCGCCAGCAGGCTGACATAAAGGGCGCGGGTGGAGATATAAACCGGGTTGCGGTGCAGCGTGTAGGGATCCCAATCGCCGTCGAAAAGCTCCTCGGCTTCCGCTTCGCTTGCCTCGTCGTCGTCCTTGGTCGTTTCCGCCATTTCCCAACCCATCCGGCGGGCGGCCTCGTCCACCCGGTCAATGGCCGAGGGAATCTGGTCGTAATGCTTGATGTAGGCGTGGACGGCGGCCTCCTGTGTCCCCAGGTATTTCTGCCAATCCAGCTCGGTCCAGGCGAGCTCGCCGCGGTCTTCCCAGTCGTTGTCGAACAACCCGTCGGAATTAGAATTGGTCATGTAAGGAAGAGGCCTTGCGGCGTCAGCCGAGACAGTGCCGAGACCGCGCCTGCTGGCAAATATAATTCGGGGCCACGCAATACTGTAGCGGCGGTCTGTGACCGCCGGCCTGCGCGAAACGGCGCTCACAGAGCGCCGCTACAGCGATCAGGCCTTGAATCGCGCCGGGTGGCAGCTTTCCTGACGGCATGGCGGAAGTGCATCATGTTACGGTCTATTTCAGCGGCCATGTGCAGGGCGTGGGTTTCCGCTACCTGGTCTTGCAGGTGGCCCGGGGCTTTGACGTGGCGGGTTTTGTGCAAAACCTCCCCGACGGGCGGGTGCATCTTGAGGTGGAGGGCACGGCGGACGAAGTCCAGCAATTCATCGCTGCCGTGCAGGAACGGATGGAGGGTTTCATCCGCAAAACCGAACAGACCGGCGGACTCCGCGCGCCGCAATTCGCGGGCTTCAGCATCCGATGACCCCGGCGACGACTGACATTCCCGCGGTCGAGCTGCGCGGTTTCGGGAAAAGCTACCGCCTCGGGTGGAGCGGCGGGTTCATCCCTGCGGTGCAGGCGCTTTCGTTGCGGCTGGCTCCGGGGCAGGTGCTCGGCCTGCTCGGGCCCAATGGCTCAGGCAAGAGCACGACACTCAAGGCGCTCGCGGGCCTCATTGCGCCGAGCGCAGGCCACAGCCTGATCATGGGACACGCGGCGGGCACCGACGCGGCTCGGGCGCTGGTCGGCTACCTGCCCGAATCGGCCTGCTTTGCCCCGCACCAGACCGGGCGCGAATACCTGCGCTACTGTGCCGGTCTGAGTTTGCTGCCAGCGGACAAAGCAGCGCCTCGGGTCGAGGCGGTGCTGGCGTCGGCCGGTCTGGGGTCGGTCGCCGACCGGAAGATGGCGACTTACTCGAAAGGCATGTTGCAACGGCTCGGTCTGGCGCAGGCCATCGTGCATGAGCCGGCGGTCGTGCTGCTCGATGAGCCGGTCAGCGGACTCGATCCCGAGGGCCGGCTGGCGCTGGTGAAACTCATCCGCGACCTCGCCGCCCAGGGCAGGACCGTGGTCTTCAGCTCCCACCTGCTGGCGCAGGCCGAGGAAATCTGCGATCGTATCGCGATCCTCGGTCAGGGCCGGTTGCTCGCCGAGGGCACGCCGGCGGAGTTGTTGGGACCGGACCGCCGTTCCGCCGCCGGGCCGTCGGCGTTGGAGAAACTCTACCTGGAGAAACTCCGTGGTTGAAACGAGCCAGGGTTCCGGGCCGGCCTCCTTGCGGCGCGTGCGGCTCATCGCCTCTCATACACTCGCCGAGGCGTTGCGCCTGCGGCTGAGCGTCCTGCTCGGCCTGGCGGGGGCGATGCTGGTGCTGATGGCGCTGTGGCTGCGGGATTTCAACTTCGGGGCAACGGAACTGAAATTCATCGGCGACTTCGGCCTCGGCGCGATCGGCCTGCTGGGCACGTTGCTGGCAGCGCTGGGCACGGCGCATTTGTTTTTCAGTGATATTGGCAGCGGGGCGATTGGCTGCGTGCTGACGCGTCCGGTCCGGCGCGGGGAATATATCGCTGGCAAGCTGGCCGGGATGATGGCGCTGCTGGCCTTGTTTGTCGCGGCGCTGGCGCTCGTGCTTGCGGTGATGATCGCCCTGCGCGAGGCGCAGTTGGGTGCGTCGTTCGGGCCGCTGCCGGTGTTCCTCCAAGCCTGCGCCTTGGTGTGGCTCAAGGTTTCCCTGGTGGCCGCGATGACGCTGCTGGTGTGCAGCTACGCCGGTTCGGCGTTGTTTGCCAGTTGTGCGGGCCTGCTGCTGGCCGTGATTGCGCATTTGCGGCCGTTCACGAGTGCGGACGGCTGGCTGGTGTTCGTTCGGCTATGGCCCAACCTTGGCCTGTTCGATATTGAGCCGTGGCTGGCCGGCGGCGGACTCACGACCGCAGGGCTGCTCGGTCTCGTCGGTTATTGGGCCGTCTTCATTCTCCTGCTGGGTGGTCTCGCTTCCTATGTTTTCAAGCACCGCGAATTCTAGACTGGCGCTGTGGCTCGTGCCTCCGGCCCTGTTGCTGGGGGCGGTGTGGGCGTTGCGTCCGGTGGAATCCCGGTTGCTGCCGCCCGTCCTGCTGCCGTCGGCGGCTCTGGCCGGGAGCGGAGGAACGCTGGCGGTGCTCGGGGGGATGCGAACCGTGCTGGCGGGCGGATTCTGGCTGCGGACCAATTTAGCCTGGGAGCGGCGCGATGCTTCGGCGACCACGGCGTTGCTGCACCTGACGGTCGCCGCGGATGAACGCCCGCTGACTTTCTGGCTCAATGGCGCGCGCATGATCGCCTATGATCTGCCGCAATGGGCGCCGGCAGACGCGCCGGTCGCAGTGCAGCAACGGAACGCAGGCGAACAAGCCAGGACGGCGCTGGCTTTTCTGGAGCGAGGGCTGCGTTCCCACGGACCGGCGGCGGAGCTTTACATCGAGATGGCGAACATCCATCTGCACCGACTGCACGATTTGGAAAACGCCGCGCGGTGCTACCGGCTGGCGGCGGAGCAGTCCGGGGCGCCTTACTACGCCGCGCGAATCCATGCCGAACTGCTGCGCGAACTGGGCCGTCCCGCTGAGGCGCTGGCGTGGTTGCAGCTGATCCTGCCCGGTTTGCCGCGTGATGACCCCGCCGCCCGGCGCGACGTGGTGATTCAGCGAATCAAGGAACTTGAATCAGAAACAGCGGCCAAGTAGGACTGCGCCCTCATGTCGTCACAACCCGCATGGCGTCACTGGCTTGAGGCGGCGCGCCCCAAGACACTGCCTGTGGCGGTCATTCCCGTCATGGTCGGCACGGCGCTGGCGGCGGCGCACCGTTCGGCCGACTTCGGCAAAGCGACGATCTGCCTGCTGTTCGCGTTGCTGGTGCAGATCGGAACCAACTTCGCCAATGACTATTTCGATTACGTCAAGGGCGCCGACACGGCCGGACGCGTCGGCCCGCGTCGCGCGGTGGCGGCGGGCTTGATTGCGCCAAGGGCCATGCTGCGCGCCACGTGGCTGGTGCTGGGAGTGGCTTTTGCGGTCGGGTTGCTGCTGGTGCGCGAGGGGGGTTGGATTCTGCTGCCCATCGGTGTCGGGAGCATCCTCTGCGCATTGGCCTACACCGGCGGGCCGTTTCCGCTCGGTTACCACGGGCTGGGTGACGTGTTCGTCTTCATCTTCTTCGGCCTCGTGGCGGTGGGCACCACTTTCTACGTGCAGGCCGGTGGGCTGGCCCCGGAGGCGATCTCCTGCGCCGCCGCGATTGGTTTGCTGGCGGCAAATATTCTGGTCGTGAACAACTATCGCGACGCCGAGACCGATGCCCTGGCGGGCAAGAAGACCCTGGTCGTGCGCTTCGGGAGGAAATTCGCCCTCTGGCAATACGCGCTATCCCACGTTGTCGCTCTGCTCTGCCCGGTGGCATTGCTGCTGTATGGCTATCATTGGCCGGTGCTGCTGCCGTTGGCGGTGGCGCCCTGGGCGGCCTGGCTGACCCGCCGGCTGGCGATAGCCCGCGAACCGGCGGCCCAGATCACGCTGCTCGGCGCGACGACGGCGTATCTCGCGATATTTGGGGTGCTGCTCAGTGCCGGACTGGTGTGGGGCCGGTAGGGGTTGTTCTCGGGTTGTCACCCGTCGCCCGCCGGCTGATGTCAACTATTGGTTGACATCAGCGAGTGAGTCGGGCCGCGAACGAGAGGCAGACGCAAAAAAGGCGGGATCGGCCGCCGAGGCTGGGCACTCGTCGCGATCCCGTCCTATAGATTGGACGGCGGCGAACCTGCAGGTTGCACGCTTGCGTGCAACGTGGGGGGCAAGCACGCCACCTGCAAAAACGGCGCTCCTAGAGCGCCGCTACAGGAGATGGGCCGGCCGTCGGGCTCAGATTTTCCCGGCGAGCTTCGCCTTGAGCGAGGCCTTGTCCATCATGCCGACGAACTGCTCGGCCAACTGGCCGCCCTTGAACAGCAGCATGGTCGGGATGGCGCGGACGCCGTATTGCGCGGCCAGTTCGCCGTTGTCGTCCACGTTGACCTTGGCGATCTTCAGCTTGCCGTCGAGTTCGGTGGCCAGCTCGTCGAGGATGGGGGCGATGGCCTTGCACGGGCCGCACCAGGGGGCCCAAAAATCAACGAGCGTGGGCGTGGCGCCGGCGACGGCGGCAGCGAAGGTGGCGTTGTCGAGATGGGCGATTTTGTCGGGCATGGGGGAGTTAAAGTTGGTGGCCGGAAAAAGGCAAGCGGGGGAAAGTGCGGGTAAAAACGTTTTGTCATCGCGAGGCCCGCTGCGGGCCGTGGCCGCCAAGGCGGTCGCACTTGTCGCGATCCAGCTGGATGGATTGCTTCCTCCTTCGCCGAGGCTTCGGCGGACAAGTCGTCGTCCTGAGGACTCCTCGCAATGACCAAAGTCGCGTGGCTACCGCGGGGTGGATTTGTGAATGATCTCGGCCAGTTCGTGCGGTTCGACGGCCTGGAGCGGCTTGCCGCGGGTCTTCAGTTCCTCAAAGGTCTTGAGGACGGTCTCGGTCAGGCGACCGTGGGTTTCATCGGAACCGCCAACGATGGTGAACTGCTCGGCCGAGGTCAGGCGTTTGTGGCCGTCCTCGTTGTCGAGGCCGAGGCCCAGCAGGTGGGCGGACTTAGCTTTGCGGCGGCGGGTGACTTTCTTCATCTTGTGCTCTCACCGTGGTCGGGTCGGCGGGAGTTTCAAGCGGGTTTTCCTCCACGGCGGTGCAAAGGATGTCGCGGAAGGCCTCGGTCTGCTCCAGACGCAGCTTCTTCAGCCGGGCCAATTCCAGCACGGCGAGAAAGGAGGCCACAAGGCGGCGGAGGGTGATCTTGCCGGGGAAAAGGGCGGAAAAGACGAAGGACTTCCGGGTCTTGATCTGGTCGAGGATGTATTCCATCTGGTCCGCGACGGTCACCTGCTCGGCGTGGATTTCGCCGACCACCAGCTTCTCGGCCAGCCGGCGGAGCACGAGGTTGAAGGAGTTCCAAAGATCAATCCGGTCCACGGGCCTCAACGGACGCTCCGAGGCGGGGGCGAAGGCCGAGCCGGCACGACCGTGCTGGTTCTGGGCGTCAAGGGACATCTGGCCGAGGTTGCCGGCGGCTTCCTTGAATTTCTTGTATTGGAGCAGTTGGTGGACGAGTTCCCAGCGCGGGTCGAGGTCGTCCTCCTCGGCGTTGGGGTCGATGGCCTGCTGGTGCTTGGGGAGGAGCATCCGGCTTTTGATCTCCATCAGCGTTGCCGCCATGACGAAGAACTCGCCCGCCACCTCGACCTGGAGCTCCTTCAGGGCGTAGATGACCTCGAGGTATTGCTTGGTGACGGTCGAGATCGGGATGTCGTAGATATCCAGCTCGTTCTTCCGGAGAAGGAAAAGAAGCAGGTCCAGCGGCCCCTCAAAGACGGGGAGTTTGATGCGATAATCGGCTTCGGCAACCACGGGGCGATACGAGGGCCCACCGGCCCCGCCTGCAATCGGAAAAATTATCCGAGTAGCTACATATTTCAGTCACTGGTGGCGCTTGGCTCACTTACACTCCGGCTTGAGCCCTTACAACATGGGGCCTAATCGCGTCTGCGTCTCCAATACCGCCACTTCCGAGTGAAATCATCGCAACAAACATACCGCCCAAGTCTACGAAACGTGCGTTTCCGTATCTATCTACAATCGCAAGAGCAACAACGTGCGGCAAATCCGTTCCGCATGAGAAGTCGTAGAGATCAGCGTATTCATTCAGCGCTGAAATTGTAACGGGGGCTGAATGCTCTACCTCTACAAAAAGTATGTGCTTACCTTCGGGCAGTCCAGCTGCCTTGGATTGCGATTCATCCAGAATCGCAACTGCATCAGGTTTTCTCCTTAGTGCGGCTATTCCATCGATCAAATCGTCTGATTCTGCCCGAAGCTTTCCATCAGGATCGAGTGTCGAGAGCAGATAGTCTTTCATCTTTCGCCGAACGAACGTTGCTGGAACGCGCGAAGCAAATACGAC